>NZ_KI271039.1 GCF_000469305.1 Faecalitalea cylindroides ATCC 27803 | reverse complement strand
TCGCATTGAATTGATGTTTACCGTCGTTAAAACGCCTTCTGCACAAGAGATTATCGTTCCAAACTCTTTAATGGTACAGGAGATCATCATCAACTATTCTCGTGATGAGTATCGCCGTATTTCGCTTCAATTTCCTGTCAGCATTTCAACAGATGTTCAGGCATTGCGTGAGATCTGTATTGATATCTTAAAGAAGGATTCTAGTGTGATCATGGAAAAACCGTATGAAGTGATCATTGATAGAATGGATGAAACATCAATCTGGATGGGTGTTTATTGTTGGACAAAATTTGATGAATATTGGGATACATATCATAGACTTTATGACGCGATACAAAAAAACAGATTCACACAGACGATTGAACCGCCTTATGAATCTGTACAGATCTTAGATAAGCGCTAGATCTTTGAACGCATTATAGATTCCATTATCCGTTATGCTGGTCGTAATTAGATCAGCTTTTTCTTTTACTTGAATGCTGGCATTTCCCATGGCTACTGAGATGGCGGCCTTTTCAAACATGCAAAGATCGTTATGACCATCTCCAATGGCAATTGTATCTTTGTCATCCATTTTATAATAATCAATCAAGACTTCCATACCGGTTGCCTTTGTGATTCGCTTGGAAGAAATCTCGCCGCTTTCTTTTCCTAAGGGAGCAAATGTCGCTGGGATGACATCTAAGACAGGGCTTAGATCTTCATACACTTTTTGATACGGCGTCTTGCTTTCAAGGAAACTGATTTTATTGATTGGGTGTTCATGTAAATCATTGACCACATGTACTTGATGGTACAAGGTGTATAGACCATGCATCTTGCGTTGTTCATCGTCTAGATGTCCACATTGGATTTCCAGCAATTCTTTTAAGCGATCTTTCGTTTTCTGGGTCGCAAAAATACCAACACTGCTTTCATAGAGAGCTGGAATTTGGTGATCATTCAAAAAGTTATATACTGTATTAAATTCGAATTCATCAAAGGTTTTTTCAACGATTTGTTTGCCATGTACAAAAATAGAAGCTCCGCTTCCGGCAATGATGCCATCGTAATCAATCTTGGTTAAATCGCCAAAGATCTCGACTTTTTGTCTGCCGGTGCATAAACAAATTTTATGCCCATTCTTTTGGGCATGATTACAGGCGTCTAAGGCGCTGCTTGGTATGTATCCACTATGATGAAACAAAGTTCCATCAGCATCTAAAAAAACGATTTTCATTTATGTCTCCTGTTCTAGATTTTTGACGAGATTTATTTTACAATATTTTTATGAATATATATAGTTATTTTCAACGAGTTGAACGCAATATTCAAGGGGTTCCTTCTAAACATACTGGTTTATATAATGAGACGATCAATCAAACGAAACTTGCTAATTTATCTAAGACATCAAGCTATGAGATCATAAGCTGGGCAAGTGATCTTTTGCAGGATGATAACAATGAATTTACAGGCTTTAAAGAAGAAATGAAAAAACGGGTCAATGAAAAGAAAGAACATTTCTGGTTTCGTGAATTTTTAGATTTTCCTTTATATCTTTTTATTTATATCACATGTTTAAATGTGCTCTATGATATGATTGGAAATGGATTTCAATCGTTTATGGTTTTGATTACACCGGGCTTTTTGATTCAGATTATTGGTGTATACGTATCCATTAAGTTATTATTGTTGTTTTTGATCAAACAGCCGGATCGTTCAACGCTTGTTTTTTGGCTGGGATTAGCTTTTTTATTTTTTATCTACATGATTAGCAACTATGCTTTGCGAGCCTTTGATATGGTTATATTTACAATGCCATTATGGTTGTGGCTGATCGTACAGATTGTTTTATTAGTGGGAAGTTATTATTATATAAAAAAAGAGGATTTGATTTAGTTTTTGGGAGAATTTGATTATGGATAAGATCGTAATTTTGATTTTGGTGGCGGCTTTCGGAATTATCTTTGCCCTAGTGCCATCAAGGACATATAATATACTGACAAAAACATTGAGTTTTGATAAAAAAGGAATACGTTATATACGAAGAAGACATGATAAAGTCGATGCATTGGCAAATCTTTTTTTGTTCATCGGGCTTATTTTTTCGGTTTTATATTTTGTTCTTCCTTTTTATTCGCTGATCTATGCTGTATTTTTGATCTTTAGTTTTTTATGTGTTTTAGGGCAAGCTAATCGAGTTTTAAAGAAAAAGAATAGAACAGTGTACAGAATTGTAATTTATGGTTTATATCTAATGGCAGCTATCGGATTGGTGAGCGCATTAGGATTGTTAAATAATCATGTGGCGGATATGATGGTAACGACATATAGAACAGATTTATTTGCAGGAAATGTTTTTGATATTTTCTATCTTTTGACCAACCATAGTATTATCGTTTATATCTTGCAGGGAATTCTTTTCTTTATTCCTGTTTACTGCATGTGGTCACAATTTAAATATATGCGTTTGGAAAATACTTATAAAGCAATGAATATCCTTACCTATGCTATTAAGGTGTTATTTATTTGTATAGTGATGATATTTCTTGCGGTTGAAGGCTTTGACTTTATCAATTTTGTCTATCAAGTTGAATATAAAGAGGCTTAGCCTTTTTTTTTGTATCTTTTCGATGTAAAATTGAAACAATGAAAGAAGGATGAATATGATCAAAGAAAGATTAATGAAATTACGAGAAGAAATGAATAAAGAAGGAATGCAGGCTTATATCATTCCTACAAGTGATTTTCATGAAACGGAATACGTCAGTGAATATTTTGCGGCTAGAAAGTATATGTCTGGCTTTACTGGAAGTGCCGGTGTATTGGTTGTTCTTTTGGATAAGGCAGGACTATGGACGGATGGTCGTTATTTTATCCAGGCTGCAAATCAATTGGCAGGCAGTGGTATCGATTTGATGAAACAGGGACAGGAAGATACGCCTTCCATTGAAGAATATATCGTTACCAATTTAACGCAGGGATCTATTGTTGGATTTGATGGAAGAGTCATGAATGTAAATGATGCCAACAAGTATAAACAAGCATTTATGATGCATGATATCAAAATGGTAACAGACAAAGATTTAGTTGGAAGAATCTGGGATGATCGTCCAGCTTTACCTTGTACAGAAACCTTCCATTATGATGAAAAATATGCAGGAAAATCAATTTCTGAAAAACTAACACAAGTAAGAGAAGCTATGAAAGGATACAACTGTCGTTCTCATATCGTCACAAAGATTGATGAGATTGCCTGGTTGTATAATCTAAGAGCACATGATGTTCCACATTTTCCAGTGGCTTTGGCTTATACGATCATCAAAGAAAATGATGCGATGATCTATATTGATGCCTCTAGACTTGATGAAGAATCTAAAACTTTATTTGCCCAGAATCATATTCAAGTGAAAGACTATGAAGCAATTTATGAAGATGTTAAGACTTTAGAAGGACCTGTTTTGGTGGATGGCAATTTTGTAAACTCTAAGATCGTTTACAGCTTGAATACAGAAATCGTTTATGCCCAGGATCCAATTGTGCTTTTAAAGGCAATGAAGAATGAAATAGAATTAGCGAATACACGCAATGCCCATATTAAAGATGGAGTTGCCTGCACAAAATTCATGTATTGGTTGATGCAGAATGTAAACAATGGAATCAGTGAAATGAGTGCCCAGGAAAAATTGCAGGAACTTCGTAAAGAACAGGCAGATTATCTAGAAGATAGCTTCAATACAATTTGTGCATATAAAGAACATGCAGCTATGATGCACTACAGCTCTAATGAAGAAACAAATGTAGAATTAAAGCCAGAAGGAATGTTGCTGGTTGATAGTGGTGGACAATATTTGGATGGTACAACGGATATCACACGTACTTTTGTGCTTGGTTCAATTACTGAAGAAGAGAAAAAATGGTTTACCTTGGCTTTAAAAGGGCATATTCGTTTGGAAAAGGCAAATTTCTTGTATGGCTGCCGTGGTTTGAACTTAGATATTCTAGCACGTGGACCACTATGGGATCTTGATATGGATTATCAATGTGGAACAGGCCATGGTGTGGGTCATTTATCAAATGTACATGAAGCACCAAATGGATTTAGATGGAAGATCGTCCCAGAACGCAATGATTCCTGTGTGTTAGAAGAAGGCATGATCACATCCAATGAACCAGGAGTTTATGTAGAAGGTGAATTTGGTATTCGCCATGAAAATGAAATGGTCGTTGTCAAAGGAAATAAGAACTTCTATGGCCAATTCATGCATTTTGAAACATTGACATTTGTTCCATTTGATCGCAAAGGAATTGATAAGAGTTTATTGTCTGAAGATGAACTTGCATGGTTGAATGACTATCATGCTTCTGTATATGAAAAGATTTCTCCTTTCTTGACAAATGAAGAAGCAGAATGGTTAAAAGAAGCTTGTAGACCTTTATAATGAAAGAAAGAATGATTGAAACAGAGTGTCCTTTTTGTGGACACTCCTTCTATATAAAACGAGATACTTTGATCATAACGACAATGTCGCCACTTGCGGTTGAACGTTTGTTGGATCGGACGTATTTTTCTCATCTTTGTTCAAGGTGTCATAAACTATTTTACTTAACCTATCCTTTGATGGTGAGAAATCCCAAAAAACGATACAGCTTGTTGTTGACAGAACAAAAAGATGTATCAGGTTTTGATCCAGAAGAAAGAGTTGTCGTGGTAAAGAATGTGCCACAATTTTATTTGGCGTTTCACTTGTTGGAAAACGATCTAAACTTTAAGGTCGTTTTAAACAAAAAGAAACGCATTGAGGATAAGTATAAGAAAATGATCTGGTTTGATGGATATGATGATAAGAACCATTGTTTATGGTTTGATGTCGATGGTGAAAACAAAGCGGTTCTTCTTTCAAAAGAAGAGGAAAAAAATATCCATATAGTGTATAATCAAGCTGTGTGAAAGAGAGGGTCTTTATGAAGATATTAGTTACAGGTGGTGCTGGGTATATCGGCAGCCATACGTGTGTTGAATTGTTGAATGAAGGATACGAAGTCGTTATTGTAGATAATCTATATAATTCGAATCAAAAAGCTGTGGATCGAATTGAACAGATCACACAGAAAAAAGTAACGTTCTATCAGAATGATATATTGGATCGAGAAGCTTTGGATCAAATCTTTACCAAAGAAAACGTAGATGCAGTCATTCATTTTGCAGGTTTAAAAGCGGTAGGAGAATCCGTAAGAAAGCCAATTGAATATTATACAAACAATATTCAGGGAACGCTGATTTTGACAGATGTTATGCGTAAACACAATGTTAAGAATATCATTTTCTCATCCAGCGCAACAGTGTATGGAAATCCAGCTATGATTCCAATTACAGAAGAATGTCCAAAAGGGGTCTGTACGAATCCTTATGGTTGGACAAAATGGATGTTGGAACAGATCTTAACAGATATTCATACAGCGGATCCAGAATGGAATGTAATGTTGTTACGTTATTTTAATCCAATTGGAGCTCATGAAAGTGGCTTGATTGGTGAGGATCCTAAAGGAATTCCAAATAACTTATTACCATATGTAGCTCAAGTTGCGATCGGAAAACTTGAATGTGTTGGTGTCTTTGGAGATGATTATGATACACCAGATGGAACCGGTGTTCGTGATTATATTCATGTTGTTGACTTGGCAAAAGGTCATGTCAAAGCTTTAAATAAGATAAAAGAAAAAGCCGGTGTAAAGGTTTATAATCTAGGTACTGGAAATGGCTACAGCGTTTTAGATGTCATTCATGCCTTTGAAAAAGCCTGTGGACATGAGATTCCATATCAAATCAAACCACGTCGTGAAGGCGATATTGCGACATGTTATTCTAAATGTGACCTTGCCAAAGAAGAACTTGGCTGGCAGGCACAATATGATTTGGATGATATGTGTGCTTCAAGCTGGAAGTGGCAGACCATGAATCCAAATGGATATAATGATTAGATCATCTTCGGATGGTCTTTTTATTTTACTTTTAGAACAGCCCTTTTTATAATGGATACTAGGAGGATCTTATTATATGAAACTAAAAAATAAAGTCGCTCTTATTACAGGAGCATCTAAAGGAATCGGAGAAGGTATTGCCGAAGTCTTTGCCAAAGAGGGGGCCAATCTTATTCTATGTGCACGAAGTGCATCCACAAAACAAATTGCCGATACATTGGCTGAAAAATATAATATCAAGGCCATTTATGTAAACTGCGATGTAACAAAAAAAGCGGATTGTCAAAATGCAGTCGATAAGGGGATGGAAACATTTGGTCAGATCGATATTCTTGTATCCAATGCTGGTGTCTGCAAGTTAGGAAATTTCTTGGAAACAGATGATAATGATCGTGATTTTCATTTTAATGTAAACATCAATGGATGCTGGAATATTTCTCAGGCTGTATTACCGGGTATGGTCAAACAAAAACATGGTGCTATCGTTATCATGTCCAGTGTAACCGGGTATATGGTTGCCGATCCTGGTGAAGCTGCTTATGCGACAAGTAAAGCTGCTTTGATTGGTTTAACTCGTGCTTTGGCACGTGAATTTGCCGAAGATGGCATTCGTGTGAATGCGATTTGTCCAGGGTATGTCGATACGCCAATGGCACAAAGCATTGCCGTGCAATCAGATGCATCCAATCCAGAATCAGTTAAAGCAGGCATTGCCGGAGCGACTCCATTAAAACGTCTGGCAACTCCTCAGGAAATTGGTGATCTTGCCGCATTCTTGGCAAGTGATGAGAGTCGTTATATTACGGGCACGCAAGTTGTCATTGATGGAGGCAGCACGCTTCCAGAAACAATTAGTGTAGGAGTTTAAGATGAAATTAATATCTTGGAACGTAAATGGGATTCGAGCTGTTTTAAATAAGGGATTTGTGGATATCTTGAATACTTTGGATGCAGATATCTTCTGTATTCAGGAAACAAAAGCTCAGCCAGATCAAATCGAAGTTGATTGTGATCTATATCCATATCAGTATATCAACAGTGCCCAAAGAAAAGGGTATAGTGGAACGATGATCTTTTCTAAGATCGAACCTTTATCAGTCCATTATGGAATCGATATTCCTGAACACGATACAGAAGGTCGTGTGATCACGCTTGAATTTAATTCATATTATGTTATCACTGTGTATACACCGAATTCTGGAGATGGTTTAAAACGTTTAGAATATCGTATGGAATGGGATAAAGCTTTTTCTAACTATATTCAAAGTCTGGATAAACCTGTTTTATTAACAGGGGACCTAAATGTTGCCAATGAAGAAATTGATATCAAAAATCCTAAGACCAACCGCCGTAATGCGGGATTTACTGATGAGGAACGAGACAGTTTTAAAAAGAATCTTTTGACGATCTTAAAAGATTCCTATCGTACTTTGTATCCAGACAAAGTAGAATATTCCTGGTGGAGCTATCGTTTTAAAGCACGTGAAAAGAACGCCGGCTGGAGAATTGATTATTGGCTTGTTTCTGAAGAATTGATGCCGAAGGTTAAAGATTCTAAGATCTTGACCGATATCTATGGAAGTGATCATTGTCCGGTTCAATTGGAAATCGAATTGTAATAATTTACATTCTTTTACATTTGTGAAAACAATTTACATTTTTTTCTTGACATTAATTTTCTTTTCGTGTATTCTACCACTATATTCAAAAACTCAGTGAAGAAGAGAGTAGTCATAAGACGTAAAAGAAGCGAGCTGATGATGGTGAAAGATCAGCATACAAATTATGGTGAACCGCACTTTGGAGAGGGATATCTGAACATAGAGTAGGATATCAAGTTGTCTACTTTACAGACTAGAGGTGGTCATAGCTAGGCTATGGCAAATAGAGTGGTACCGCGATACATGTCGTCTCTTGATTGATTTCAAGAGATGTTTTTTTATGGGAGGGAAAAGAGATGTATGGAAATACTTTAATGGCAGTAACGATTGATTTTACCAAGATGATCAAATGGATCCCAACTTTCATTGATGGAACGATCGTAACTATTGTCTTAGCATTGATGACTGTTATCTTAGGTTGTATTTTAGGATTGTTGGCTATTTTGATGAAACGATCACATATAAAGGTGTTAAATGCGATATCAACAGCTTATACACAGGTGATTCGTGGAACGCCAATGTTACTTCAGTTATATATTTGGTTGTATGGCTTTCCAATGATTGGAATTTCCATTCCATCAATTCCAATGTTGGGAAGTGTTTATGGAAGTCGTGAGTTCTTGACGGCAGTGGTTGCCTTGGCAATTAACTCAGGCGCATATATTTGTGAGTTATTGAGAGGCGGTTTAGATTCCATTGATAAAGGTCAGATGGAAGCTGGACGCTCATTAGGATTTTCCAATTTAGAAACGATGCGATATATCATCGTCCCACAGGCGATTCGAGTTGTCTTACCGGGATTATGTAATGAATTTATCATGATGATCAAGGAATCAAGTATTGTTAGTGTAGTAGGTGTATTCGATATCATGTATACATCCAATATCGTAAAGGCATCAACATATTCTGTATTTGAGCCATTGATCATTATCGCAATTATCTATTTTGCCTTAACTAGTGTTCTAACGACGATTATGTCTTTGATCGAAAGGAAGTTGAAAGTTTATGCTTAAAACAGTAGATTTACATAAATCATTTGGGGATTTGGAAGTATTAAAGGGAATCAATACAGAGATTCATAAAGGAGAAGTTGTGGCCATTATCGGACCTTCGGGTTCTGGTAAATCCACATTTATTAGATGTCTGAATCTTTTAGAGGAACCAACAAAAGGGCAAGTTTTCTTTAAAGATACAGATATCACGTCCAAAGCCAAAAAGGAAGTCGATATCGATAAGGTTCGAGAACATATCGGGATGGTATTTCAGCATTTTAACTTATTTCCACATATGTCGGTCTTGGATAATTTGACATTAGCTCCAATCAAAATAAAAGGAATGTCAGAACAGGCTGCAAAAGAACAGGCAATTGAATTGTTAAAGAAGGTTGGTTTGGAAGAAAAGAAAGATGCCTATCCAAATAACTTGTCTGGTGGACAAAAGCAACGTGTTGCGATTGCCAGAGCCTTGGCTATGAATCCAGAAGTGATGTTGTTTGATGAACCAACAAGTGCTCTTGATCCGGAGATGGTAAAAGAAGTATTAAATGTTATCAAAAGTCTTGCCCAAAGCAAGATGACCATAGTTATCGTAACGCATGAAATGGGCTTTGCCAAAGAAGTTGCAGATCGTGTCATGTTTATGGATGAAGGAATCATTATGGAAGAAGGAACACCGGATGAGATATTCAATCATCCAAAAAATCAAAGAACAAAAGAATTTTTAGATAAAGTTATGTAGAAAGAAAGAGGAAACAATTATGAAAATGAAAAAATTAGTTAGTGTAGTATTAGCAACAACGATGATGATAGGTGTAGCTGGATGTTCATCGACAACATCTGGTTCTGCGGATAAATTGGAACAAATCAAAGAAGCAGGTAAGATCGTACTAGGAACTTCTCCAGATTTTCCACCTAGTGAATTCTATATCTTAGATGAAAATGGCGAGAAACAAATCGTAGGAAGCGATATCTCTTTAGCACAGGCTATTGCGGATGAAATAGGTGTTGAACTGGAAATCAAGGCAACCGATTTCAATGGTGTATTAGCCAATGTACAATCAGGAAGTGTAGATATGGCGATTTCTGGTTTTGCTCAGACAGAAGAAAGAAAACAAGTGATGCAGTTTTCTGAAGGGTATCAAAGAGAAGACAGTGAGGATTATCAAGGAATCTTAACCACAAAAGAAAATGCCGAAAAATATAAAACTTTAGAGGAATTTAAAGCAGCAAATCTAACAATTGCGGCACAATCCGGTTCCATTCAGTATGAATTGGCAATGAAGTTGACGGATGAAGCCAATATCAAACAATATGGAACAACAGATGCTTCTGCTTTAGCTTTAGATGCTGGAGATATTGATGCAGTCATTGTTTCTTCAAACTCAGCTTTACCTATGTTGGATACATTTACAGATTTAACATTACTTCCTAAAGATGGATTTGATTTAGACCCGGAAGCAATGTATTCCACAAATGTTATTGGATTCCCATTAGGAGATGAATATCAGTCATTGATCGATTTATGTAACGATGTAATTGAGAAAGCTAGAGAAAATGGTGACTTGGAAAAATGGGTGACAGAAGCGAAAGAATTATCTGCACAGGCTGTTGAAGTGGAGGAATAGTCAATGGATAATAAACAAATGATCTTAGATTTCATTGTTTCCAAAACCGATGATTATATGGCTTTGGTCAAAACAATGTATGAAAATCCAGAGATAGGAAATCAAGAGTTTGAAACAATGGAATTATTGACAAAATATTTGATAGATGCAGGTTTTGAAACACAAAAAGGGTATGTTGTACCAACCGGATTTATTGGAACATATGATACAAAGAAGGAAGGCCCAACTATTGCCTTTATGTGTGAATACGATGCTTTACCTGAAGTCGGACATGGATGTGGTCACAACTTGATCGCAGGAATTGGAATTGCTGCTGGAGAAGCTTTAAAACAAGTTGTAGATCAATATGGTGGAAAAGTAATCGTGCTTGGAACACCGGCTGAGGAAAATTTTGGCGGCAAGGTTTCCATGGCCAATGCCGGTGTCTTTGATACGATTGATGTTGCCTTGATGGTGCATCCAGGTACTAAAAATGGTGTAGGCTCAAAATCACAGGCATTGAATCCAATCAAATTTGAGTTTTTTGGAAAGAACGCCCATGCCTGCCATCCAGAACAAGGGGCTTCGGCTTTAGATGCAGCAGTTATGACTTTTGTTTCAATTAATATGCTTCGTCAATTTGTTGAACCAGGTACTTATATTCATGGCATAATTAAAGATGGAGGAACTGCAGCCAATGTGATTCCTGCTTATGCAAGTTTAGAGTATTATTTCCGTGCTTCTACAATGAAATACGCCAAAGAAGTAACAGAAAAAGCTATTAATTGCGCTAAAGGTGCATGTCAAGCAACCAATACAACCTTAAAAACTTCTGTTTATGAATGTCCTTATGAAGATACGCTTGTCAATTACACATTGGCAGAGATGTTAACTAATACATATCATGAACTTGGACTGCCGAATGTAGATCCAGTGGATGAAGAAGCTAAAGGAAGTACAGATGTTGGAGCAGCTAGTTATAAATGTCCTACGATCCAGGGAAATATCAAAATTGCTTCAGATGATGTTTTAGGTCATTCTAAAGAAATGGCAGCGGCTACGATATCTGAAGATGGGAAAAATGGTTTAATCAAGGCAAGTCAGGCAATTGCTTTGGTTGCTTTGGAATTATTGGAAAATCCAAATAAATTAAAACAAGTAAAAGAAGAGTTTAATCAATCTGTTCATGGTTAAAGAAGTCTTTGTGTTCAAAAGTTTTGACATTTATTCATAGCCGTTTTATAATCGAATCAACAATAGTGATAAGGACATGAATGCATGAATCTTGGATGTAGAGAGAAAAGTGGTTGGTGAAAACTTTTTGACAAAACATGTGTTTACTCCCTTTGAATTGCCCTTGAAAAAGTGTGCCGTACTCTTGCGTTAAAAGAAAATGAGGTGCATACAATTATTGTATGAACAAAGGTGGTACCGCGTGCGACAGACGTCCTTTGAGATGACTGTCGCTTTTTATATGGAAATAGGAGGAGAATTAAGATGATCGACATTAAAGAAAATGCTGAATTAAATGTATTGAATCATTCATGTGCACACATGATGGCACAGGCCGTAAAAAGATTATATCCTCAGGCAAAATTCTGGGTCGGACCTGTTGTCAGCGAAGGTTTCTATTATGACATGGATCTAGGAGATGAAGTTATCAAAGACGAAGATCTACCTAAGATCGAAAAAGAAATGAAGAAGATTGCCAAAGATGGTAAACGTATCGTACGTAAAGAAATTACTAAAGCTGAAGCTTTGGAAATGTTTAAAGATGATCCATATAAGATTGATTTGATCCAGGATCTTGAAGATGGAACAATTACTTGTTATCAACAAGGTGAATTCATTGATTTATGTCGTGGACCTCATGTGGAAACAGTTAAACAATGTAAAAACTTTAAATTATTGAAGCATTCTGGTGCCTATTGGAAAGGGGATGCCAATAATAAAGTATTGCAGCGTATTTATGGTGTATGTTTTCCAACAGCTGAAGAATTGGAAGAACATTTAGCTTTATTAGAAGAGGCAAAGAAACGCGATCATAAAAAGATTGGTAAAGAAATGGGATTATTTACGGTCAGTGAATATGCTCCTGGTATGCCTATTTTCTTGCCAAATGGTATGATCTTGCGTAATATCTTGGAACAGTTCTGGTATGAAGAACATACAAAGGCTGGCTATCAGTTCATCAAGACACCTATCATGATGTCTAAAGAGTTATGGGAAACAAGTGGACATTGGGAACACTATAAAGAAAACATGTATACAACTATGGTAGATGATCGTGAATTTGCGATCAAACCAATGAATTGTCCAGGCGCTTTATTGGTATACAACAGTTCTTTGCATTCATACAAAGAACTCCCATATCGTATCGGAGAATTAGGCCAGGTACATCGTCATGAAGCAAGTGGTGCTTTAAATGGTTTATTTAGAGTTCGTACATTTACTCAAGATGATGCGCATTTGTTTGTTACTCCAGATCAAATTGAGAGCGAAGTTAAAAATGTATTGGGGTTGATCGATCGAATTTATTCTGTATTTGGTCTTCCTTACGACATTGAGCTTTCTACACGTCCAGAGAGTGGATATATTGGTTCTGAAGAAATTTGGCAAAAGAGCGAAGAGGCATTGGCAAATGCATGTATCCATGCCGGAAAAGAATATAAAGTGAACCCGGGAGATGGAGCATTCTATGGTCCTAAATTGGATATTCATATCAAAGACAGTTTAGGTCGTGTATGGCAGTGTGGAACAATTCAGTTGGATATGAATTTGCCAGAACGCTTTGGCTGTACATATGTTGACAAAGATGGTTCTAAGAAAACACCGGTTATGTTACACCGTGTTATCTATGGTTCTATCGAACGTTTCATTGGTATCTTGATCGAACATTTTGCAGGTCATTTCCCATTGTGGCTGGCTCCAAGACAATTTGTCGTAATTCCAGTTCATCAGGAAAAACATCTAGAATACGCACAGAAGGTTGTAAAAGCGTTGCAGGATGCCGGTATGCGTGTGGAACTAGATGATAGAAATGAAAAGCTGGGATATCGTGTACGTGAAGCACAGATGTCTAAAGTACCGTATCAGATCGTAGTTGGTGATGGTGAAGCCGAAAACGAAACAGTTACGATTCGTCAGAGTGGTAAAAAAGAAAGTAAGACAATGGCACTAAATGAAGCCTTAGAAAAATTTGTTAAGGAGGTAGAAGAAAAATGTCTGTTAGAAAAATAATATCTTTGGCTTTATCTTTAGTTTTATCGGTATCATTGGTTGCTTGTTCTTCTAGTAATGAACCACAAGAACCAATTAAGATCCTTTCACCTACAGGGGCACCTGCCTTATCATTATTATCTTTGTATGAAAATGAAAATGTGGAAATTGAAACAGTAGAAGGTACAGATGTACTAACTGCAGAATTATCTAAAAAAGATAGTGAATATGATATCATCGTAGCACCAACAAATTTAGGCGCTAAATTGTATTCGCAGGCAGAAGCTTTTAATCTTGAAGCGGTATTGACCTGGGGAAATCTATATTTGGTTGGACCAGAAGGTTCTGATCTAACAAGTGCATCTATTGCAGCTTTTGGCGAAAAAGCGGTTCCTCAATTGGTTTTCCAGTATGTAATGGATACAGCTAATATGAATGTTACATATTATGCCAGTGTTCAAGAAGCTCAGCAGGCTTTATTGACTGGGCAGTCTGAAGTTGCCTTATTGGCGCAGCCTGTTGCCGCTGCAACGATTGCCAAGGCTAAAGAACAAGGAAAAGAGTTATCGGTTCTTGAAGATCTTCAAGCACTTTGGAAAGAAAAAACGGGCATTGATGAAGATGGGTATCCACAAGCTTCGTTGTTTGTAAGAGCGGATGCTAATGTTGATTATGCTTTAGATCTGTTGCAAGATACAGAATTAAGCGAAGATGAAATGAAAGAAATTATCGATAAAGTTGGTGTTGATAAGCTTGGCGTTCCAAATGCTGAAATTGCGGTTAATACATATTCTAAACAGAATATTCGCTATGAAGCAGCAAGTGATGTAAAAGATCAAATTGAAGAATTCTTAAATCTATTTAATATTGAACTTCCAGAAGGATTGATCAAGTAAGAGCGAGAAATCGCTCTTTTTCTATATTTTAAAAGTAAAATATAATTGACATAAAGTAAATTATAATTTATTGTTTAATTGAGGTGAGGGGATGTCAAAAAATCTAGCAATGAAAGCTGCCAGAGCTTCAAAAGATATGACACAAAAAGAATTAGCTGAAGCAGTGGATGTTTCTAGACAAACGATCAATATGATCGAGAAAGGAGAATATAATCCGACGATCAAGTTATGTCGTGCTATCTGTAGAGCATTAGACAAAACATTGGATGATTTGTTCTGGGAGGAAGACGAATGAAAAAGTTAGATGAAATGAAAAGGTTAAAGCTTCTTAAAATTGAAGAAAAAGGTTTTTATTTGATGTTTTATGGCTTAGTATTCGTAATTGTGGTTCAAGCTTTTTTGAACGATTTTAAAGATATCCAAGAAGTTATCTTGCCAATGGTTTTGCTTGTGATTGTTTTCGTTTATTTCATTATTGTTTGTTTTAAAGAGGGGATATGGTCATATCAGGATGTAAATCAAAAGAAAAGTATTGTGGTATCTATCCTGGTGGGAATTGTTGGAGCTTTTATATTTGGGTATAAATTGTATTTGTTAAATAGATTGCATGTTGAATATCTATTGATGATCTTTTTGATCGTTACGATTTTAATGTATTTAATTTTAATAGGCGTAAATCGAATTTATGTAAAAAGAGTGGAACGTTTAGAAGATGGTGATGAAGAATGAAACGCTATACTATAAATAGACATGAAATCACAAACTGTAATGCCAAGTTGATTGAAAAGAAATGCAGTGACTATTATCCTATGCCTGGAAATGTCTTTGAACCACAGAAAGTTTATGAATTGGTGTTTTTAAAAGAAGATAAATCAACTGTTTCTTTAGAAGTAAGTGCCTTTGAATATAATGTTGTTGAAGTAGGATGGGAAGGGAAGTTGATTTATCAAGGCTATGAATTGATTTCTTTTGGAAACTGGATCCAGCAAAGTAAAAAAGGTGTATAAATTTTTTAGCAAACCTATTGCATAACTGCTAAAAGCGTGTATAATATTCTTAGCAGTTGATTTAAAAGAGTGCTAAAGGAGGAATATTATGTTACAACCATTACATGATTATGTTTTGTTAAAAAGAGAAAAGGAAGAAAAGACAACCGCTAGTGGAATTATTTTGACAAGCGGTAAAGAAAAATCTAAATTGGCCGTTGTTGCTGCAATCGGTTCAGGTGTTAAAGATTGTGAATATGCTTTAAATGATAAAGTATTATATAAAGAATACTCAGGAACAACGATCAAAGTAGATGACGAAGAATATATCGTAATCAAAGATGAAGATATTATTGCGGTAAGCAAATAAGGAGGTACATTTTTATGGCTAAAGAAGTGCGTTTTTCAAAAGATGCTCGTGAAGCAATGTTAAAAGGAGTAAACACATTGGCAGATGCCGTACGTGTTACTTTAGGCCCTAAAGGACGCAACGTGGTCCTTGAAAAGGAATATGGTTCACCACTTATCACAAATGATGGTGTAAGTATTGCCAAAGAAATCGAATTGGAAGACAAATTCGAGAATATGGGGGCAAAGTTAGTATATGAAGTAGCTAACAAGACAAATGATACAGCAGGTGATGGTACAACGACAGCAACGATCCTTGCTCAAAGCATGATTGAAAATGGATTGCGTGCAGTAGATCGTGGAGCAAATCCAGTTTTGATGCGTGAAGGTATTGAAAAAGCTGCTAAGGCAATCAGTGATTATATCTTGAAAAATTCGAAAAAAGTTGAAAGCAATCAGGATATTGCCAATGTAGCTACAATTTCTGCAGGATCTGAAGAAATCGGTGAAATCATCGCTCGTGCAATGGAAAAAGTAGGACGTGATGGTGTTATCTCGACTGATGAATCCAACGGTTTTGAAACAGAACTTGAAATCAGCGAAGGTATGCAGTATGACAAAGGATACATTTCTCCATATATGGTAAGCGACCGTGAAAAGATGGAAGCAGTTATGGAAAATGCATATGTATTGGTTACAGATCAGAAGATCTCAAATATCCAGGAAATTCTTCCATTACTAGAACAGCTTGTTCAAGCAAATCGTGCTTTGCTGATCATTGCTGATGATCTTGAAAATGAAGTTGTTTCTACTTTAGCATTGAATAAATTACGTGGAACATTCAATGTTGTTGCCACAAAAGCTCCTGGATTTGGAGATAATCAGAAAGAAATGTTACAGGATATTGCTATTTTAACTGGTGCAACATTCTATTCTAAAGATCTTCAGATGGAACTGAAAGATATGCAGTTGAGTGATTTAGGTACAGTTAAGAAGATCGTCGTTACAAAAGATAATACAACAATGATCGGTGGTGCTGGATCGACTGAAGATGTGCAGGCTCGTATTGCAGAAATCGAAGCACAGATGGAAAACACAACAAGTGAATATGATAAGAAACGCATGGCTGAACGTTTAGGTAAATTATCAAATGGTGTTGCGATCATTAAAGTTGGTGCAGCTACTGAAAGTGAATTGAAAGAAAAGAAACTTCGTATTGAAGATGCATTGAACTCTACTCGTGCTGCTGTAAGCGAAGGTATCGTTATCGGTGGTGGAGCTTGTTTAGTAAATGCTTATGTAGCATTGAAAGATGAGATCAAATCAGATGTTGTTGATGTACAAAAAGGTATCAAAGTTGTATTTGATGCATTGTTGACACCAATCTCTCAAATTGCTGATAATGCTGGATATAACAGTGAAGAAATCGTAGAGATCCAGAAGGGTGCAGATGAAAATATCGGATTTGATGCAAAACATGGTGAATGGGTCGATATGTTAAAAGAAGGTATCATTGATCCAACAAAAGTAACTCGTAATGCATTAATGAATGCCGCAAGTATTTCTGCTTTATTCATTACAACAGAAGCTGGGGTTGCTTCAATTCCAGAACCTGAAAAAGAAGCTCCAATGCCTCAGGGAATGTACTAGAATTAAAAAAAGTCCATTGAATTGGACTTTTTTTCTTTTTATAATAAGTACCGGTGATAAAAATGAAAAAAATATGGATCGCAACTTCAAATGCGCACAAAGTTGAAGAATTTCAGAAAATGCTTGGCGAAGATGTACAAGTATGTTGTTTAAAAGATCTTGATCAGGAGGTTGAAATTGTTGAGAATGGTAAGACATTCGAAGAAAACGCCTTGATCAAAGCTCGCAGTTTATATGATGTTTTGCATCAACCTGTAATCAGTGATGATTCTGGACTTGAAGTGGACGCCATGGATAAGGCACCAGGTGTATATTCAGCACGCTGGATGGGCGAAGATACAAGCTATGATGTCAAGAATGCTCAAATCATTAAAAATGTTGAAGGTAAGACTAGAACTGCTCGTTTCGTATGTGTAATTGCCTATATTGATGAAAATGGCAAAGGCCATACATATCGTGGTGAAGTCGAAGGGCAAATCAACGATAAGATCCTTGGGAGCAATGGATTTGGATATGATCCAATCTTCTATTATCCTGAGTATGGTACGACTTTAGCGAATGTTTCAAGTGAGATGAAAAACAAAGTATCACATAGATCTCGTGCTTTAGAGAAATTTTTAAAAGATTGGAGAAATAAATAATGTTACACGTTGTATTATATGAACCGGAAATACCACAGAATACAGGAAATATCATTCGCACATGTATGGCGACAGGATCTCGTCTTCATTTGATTGAACCACTTGGATTTTCATTGGATGAAAAGCATTTACGAAGAAGCGGAATGGATTATATAAAAGATGCGGATATTCATATTCATAAAAACTGGGAAGAGTTTGTAAAAGAGAATCCAAGCGATAAATATTATTTTATGACTCGATATGGACATAAGGCACCAAGTGAATTTGATTTTAGCGATACTTCAAAAGATGTGTATTTAGTCTTAGGAAAAGAGAGTACAGGTGTCGATAAAAAAATCTTAAAAGATCACTTAGACAGTTGTATGCGACTTCCAATGGTTGCCAGTGCAAGAAGTTTAAATTTATCCAATTGTGCAGCAATCATCGTTTATGAGGTTTTACGTCAACAAAATTATCCTGGGCTTGCCACCAGTGAGCAATTAAAGGGAGATCATTGGCTTGAAGATCTATCAGTGGATTGATCGTTTGTTTGATACCTATTCTAAAAGATCATGCTTTGTTGCAATTTTAGTTTTAGTGTATTGGACATGGCAGAATATCTGGCAAGGGGTATTCATGTTTGATTTAGCTCGTGTAAGCAATTATGACACCTTGTTTTCATTTTATGAAAATTTAAGTCAGTATTCTCATGCTTTGTTAATTGAAATAGTATTAGACATGATTTCAAGTAATAGTGTATCGCTTATATCAATCTTGAATGCTGTAGTCAATAATGTGAGAATCATTGATATTCTGGCTGTCTTCTTTACGGTTATTTTGTTCATGAAATCTAGACAAAAAAAGAGTTGGATCTTTTTGATTGTTCTTTATATATTGATGTTTGCTGTAGTAGAGGGAAGCTTGTTTTACGGATTTCAAGTTTCATCTATTGATGAATTAGTAAGTATTTTACATATATTATCCATGATTATCCTTGGTTTTGAATGTGTAATTATCGTATATCTGATATATCGAATCGTGGGTTACGTTTTTGAGTATATTCGACTATTTGAATAATATTGTTTTTGATTCGTGAACAGATGTATATATCGAAAATGATTTGATAATTTTAGTCAAATTCACATAATTTTACATAATTTGTTTGAAAGTCCTTTATATAAAGGAGAATTATAAATTTTTAAATAAAATTAACAATTAATTTTTGATAAATATTTTTTTCAAAATTTGTTTGAAATGGGTAATCATGTTAAATTGTTGGTGTTGTATGAGAGGTGATAGAAGTGAATTTTATCGAAAAACACAGTAAATTATTGGCTGTAGCCTTATGTTTCTGTGCTTGCGGACCAGTTCTTTCTACAGTTTACGCATACGAAACTAAACCAGGATGGCATGGTGAAGGAGCCGACAGATATTATATTCTGGAATCCAATCATCAGACTGCAACTGGTTTAACAGAAATTGAAGATGAGTTATACTACTTCAATAACGCTGGTGAGATGCAATTCGGATGGCAAGAAATTTCTAACGAAACTTACTATTTCGAAGAAGATGGAACAGCTGCAACAGGTAAAACAAACATTCAGGGTACTACTTACAACTTCCAGAGTGAAGGTACTCTTCAACATGGCTGGTCAGAAGATGGAAAATCTTACTATGACGAGAAGGGATTCAAGATCACAGGAAATTGGGTTGAAGATCAAGGAGCTAAGTACTATTTTGACGAAGATGGAAACCTAGTTACTGGTTGGCTAGAAGTTGACGGTAACAAATACTACATGGGTACAGATGGAAAGATGTGCACAGGTCAGGTTGATATCGATGGTCAGACTTATTACTTACAGGAAGATGGAACATTCAAAACTGGATGGGTCGAAAAAGATGGCAAGAAATACTATTATGAAGAAAACGGTAATCTTGTAAAAGACACATTCAAAGATATTGATGGAAAGAAATACGCTTTTGATGCAAATGGTGAAATGATCACTAATACAGAAAAAGATGGTTATACGATCGGTGAAGACGGGGTTGCTGAAGAGATCGTTGAACAAGCTGACAATACACAGTCTGTTCAAGAAGATACAAGTTCATCAACACCTTCTAATAGTGGATCAACAGCTCCATCAACACCATCAACTGGTTCAGGATCAAGCTCTAATGCTGGTTCTGGTAACTCAGGTTCAAGCAATGTCCCATCAACACCTAATGTAAGCAATGATGCTATTGTAAGTGCAGCATACGCTCAATTAGGAAGAACGCAGGACTGTACAATGTTAGTTACTAACTCTTTAGCTGCAGTTGGTATCAATTTCCACGGATGGCCTGAAGACTATTTATCTTTAGGTACATTAACTAGCAATCCTGTTCCAGGTGACATTATTGTCTACAGTGGACATGTTGCAATCTATGTTGGTAATGGACAGGCAATCCACGGTGGATGGCTTGGTAACCAGACCGTATTAGCATCAGTCAATTGCGGTAACGCATTGATTGGATACGTTCACATAGGTTAATAAAGAGAAGAGAAAATCTTCTCTTTTTTTGTATACGACTTGATTATTCAGGTCGTATTTTTTAATATAGTTATATTCGCCGGAGGTAGTTTATGAATTATATTTCTTCGAATAAATTTAGTGATGTGAGCGTTGCGATAAGAACACAGTTTCCTTTAGAGCGCTCTACAATAACGGCATATAATATTCTGGTTTATATGTTGAAAACCAAAACAGAATTATTTAAGACAAAACAAGCTTTGATTTCAAATTTAAATGAAGCTTATGGAATGAAACTGGCTTGTGGATTGAGTTCCTATGGGGCTGATCTTATCTTGACAACACGTATTCAATATATTCGTTCGGATTGGATCGAAGAGGAAGACTATATCCATAAAGTTAAAGAAATTACAGATCAAGTATTATTTCATTCTGTATTGGATGAAGCGAGTTTTGAAGAAGCAAAATATTTATATAGAAATAAATTGACACGTATTTTAGATGATCCAGATGGTTTAGCTATATACACTTGTTTAACGACGTTAAATACAAATCATGAGATCTCCATACCTATTCAAGGAAGTCTGGATGATTTAGATCAATTAACGCTTCAGGATATCCAGAATGTGTACAGTGCATATTTAAAGGCTGATAAGCATATACTTGTTTGTGGATGTTTGGATGAAGAAATGAAAACGTATCTAGAAAGAATGGATTCTAGTTCAAAGTTAAATTCAACACGTAGTTTATTACCGATACTTGATTATCAGGAAGAAATTATCGAAAAGAATATCTCACAGTCCAGCATTGCCTTGGTGTATGCAACAAGTACAGATATTCTGTCTGAAGATTATTATAAAATGTTTGTAATGAACTCTTTGTTGGGGCAAAGTCCAACAAGTCTTTTGTTCGAAGAGGTTCGTGAGAAACATAGCTTATGCTATTCCATTTCTTCTTATTTAATTCAGTTTGATGGAGCATTGATCATCACCTTGGGTACAAATAAAGAAAATATAGAAAAGGCTATTGATTTGATCAATCAGCAAATTCAAAGGATCATAGATCTTGATTTTGATCCGGAATTATTGAATACGGCTAAAAAGGATTGTATCGATTCATTGATCGTTGCTCAAGATTATCCATTCTCACAAATTGATCAAAGATTTATGGATGTTTTATTGTCAAGGGATACAGATAGAGATAAGAAAATAAAGAATATACAAAAAGTTAGTCTTGAAGATGTATCTGCAGCTGCAAAAAAATTAAAGAAAATTTCTTCAGTTATAGTAAAGGAAGTAGAATAGTATGAAGTACAATATGAATATATTGAATAAAACTTTAGATAACTCTTTGCATGTGATCTTGATTCAAAAGCCGGATTATGTTAAATCGCTTTTTATGTTAGGTGTACCAGCCGGTGGGTTTGATGTGGTCCAAAAAAATCAGGATGAAATCGTAAAACATTCCAGTGGTTGTGCTCATTTTTTAGAACATCAGATGTTTCGGTTGAATCAAAGAGATGTGACCCAGGATTTTGCCAAGATGCAGGCACAGACAAATGCTTTTACTTCATATACAGAGACTGCTTATTATTTTCAAACTACATCTGATATTGAAAAGCCTTTAGCTTTATTATTAGATTTTGTTGAGAATTTAGATATTGATCAACAAAGTGTTGAAAAGGAAAAAGGAATCATCCTTAGTGAATACAATATGTATGAACAAAATCCTGAACAAAGACTTTTGATGAATACATGGCGTGCACTTTATCATAAGCATCCTTTGAAAATTGATATTCTTGGAAACAAGGACGATATTTCAAATATGACCCCAGAAACACTGACTCAGTTCTATCAAATGAATTATGATCCGTCTAGACTTACTTTAGTAGGTGTTACAGGCAAAGATATCAATAAGATCATGGATTTTGTTATTGAGCATCAAAAAGGTGTTGCTTCTAAGATTCAGGGAGATATTGCTCGTATCATGCCAGAAGAGCCAAAAGAAGTTGTTTTAAAAGAGAGCATTGAATACATGGATATCACGATGCCATATGTTTGTGTTGCCTATAAATTAAATCCTGTGGATACGATCATGGATGCAATGCGTTTGGATATTGCCTTGCAGATGCGAATAGACTCTTTGTTTGGTCCTTTGAACCCAGAATATCAAAACTGGATGGATGAGCAGATCATTTCACAGGTAGCGTTTGCGGAATGTGATTTTAATGTAGATCATGGCTATGTTATTTTTGTGGCTCAAACCTATAAGGTGCAGGAATTTATCGATCTTGTTGATAAGCTTGTTAAAAAGATAAAAGAACCAATTGATCCATCTATCTATCATGCTTTATCAACAAAATTGATTTCACAAAATATTCGTAGTTTGGACAGTTTTGATTCATTGGCGATTGAAATGATGCGTGCGCATTTTGAAAACTACGATTATTTGAAATCTTTAGAACTGGTAAAAGAAATGGATCCAAGTGTGATCGAGGATTTGTGTTCCCGTATGGATTTTTCTTATCGTTCAATTATTGAAATCTTACCAAATGAGTCTAAATCCTCTAAATAAGTTCATTCTTTGTGATTTAGAGTAAAAAAAACTTCTCTAAATAAGGGTAAAAATGAGATTTTAGAGAAGATAGGAGATTTGTTATAGAAAAATAGAATCGATAAGATACTGCTGAAGGCAGGTGATAATATGGTTTATCGACCATACCGGAGGTAGTATATGAATGTATTTTGTATAGTAGGTCAGATTGAAAGGCTTCCTGTCTTAAAAGAAACAAGTACCGGATTGAAAACGTGTGAAGTTGAATTAAAGGTGATCCGCCCCTTTTCCAACAGTGAAGGGGAATTTGAGAACGACTATATCACGGTTGAAGTTTGGAGAGGATTAGCTGAAACAATCTGCCATGTTGC
>NZ_KI271038.1 GCF_000469305.1 Faecalitalea cylindroides ATCC 27803 | reverse complement strand
ATCGTTTATTCACAAATGGTTCGTCAGGCGTATCCGGATACAAACATTATCTTAGGTGGTATTGAGGCCAGCCTTCGCCGTTTGTCTCATTATGACTATTGGGATAATAAAGTTAGAAAATCCATCATTATAGATGCCAATGCCGATCTCGTTTTATATGGAATGGGTGAAAATTCCATTGTTGAAGTTGCCGATGCCTTAGACAGTGGAATTGATATCCATGATCTAACATATTTGGATGGAACGGTATTCAAAACCAAAAATTTAGCTTTGGCAACAGATCCGATTATTATGCCAAGCTTTGAAGAAGTGGCTTCATCCAAGAAAAAATATGCGGAAAGTTTCTTGATCCAGTATCGAAATACGGATCATTTTACAGCCAAAACTTTGGTTGAACCATATAAAGGTTGGTATGTGGTGCAAAATAGGCCAAATCGACCTTTAACACAAGCAGAATTTGATCGAACCTATGCCTTGCCATATACACGTCAATATCATCCATCTTATAAAGAAATTGGGCATGTTCCTGCCATTGATGAAGTGAAGTTTTCATTGATTTCCAATCGTGGTTGTTATGGAGCCTGCAACTTTTGTGCTTTAACATTCCATCAGGGAAGGATCATTCAAACGCGTTCTCATAAATCTATTATCAATGAAGCTAAAAAGATGATCTGGGATCCAAATTTTAAAGGGTATATTCATGATGTCGGAGGTCCTACGGCAAACTTTAGAGCACCGGCTTGTAAGAAACAGATGGAACATGGTGTATGTCAAACTAGACAATGTCTTTGGCCAACACCTTGTAACAATCTAGAAGTGGATCATAAAGATTATTTAGAATTATTGAAGAAATTGCGAGAACTTCCAAATGTTAAAAAAGTTTTTGTACGCAGTGGAATTCGTTATGATTATTTGATGTATGATAAAGACGATACATTCTTTAGAGAGTTGGTACAACATCATATCAGTGGACAATTAAAAGTTGCTCCAGAACACATCAGCAATCAGGTCCTCGATAAGATGGGGAAACCTCATAAAGAATTGTATGAAAAATTTGTGAAGAAGTATTATCGCTTAAATGAAGAATATCACAAAGATCAATATCTAGTTCCTTATTTGATGTCCTCACATCCAGGAAGTGATCTAAATGCAGCTATTGAATTGGCTGAGTATTTACGTGATATTCATCACCAGCCTCAACAGGTGCAGGATTTTTATCCAACTCCAGGCACTCTATCAACAGCCATGTATTATACAGGAATCGATCCTCGTGATAATACACCGGTTTATGTACCAAAGAGTGCACATGAAAAAGCGATGCAGCGAGCATTGATGCAATATAAAAATCCACGCAATTATGATCTGGTTCATGAAGCCTTAGTCATGGCACATCGTGAGGATCTAATTGGAAATGGACCAAAATGTCTGATTCGTGAAAAGAAACAGAATAACCAGTATAAGCGCTATTCGAATCACAAGCGAGTTAAATTAAGAAAATAGTAATATATTAAAGCGATTACATAATTTTGAAAAAACTTTCAATAAAGGTAGTTTAAGTTTTGCATTCATGTTATAATCTCTAAAGAAGGTGATTTTGTGAGTATAGATGCAGTAATGAGTGCATTAGCACGTTTGGCAACCTATTTATTACCTATTTTAGGTGTTGTCGTATTAGTTTATTTGATTTTTGTTTTAAAAGGTATTTTAGTGACCCTAAAAGATCTTTCAAAGACATTAAATGCTGCTGAAAGAGAAATCAATAAGCTGGATGGCCCTCTGGCTACTGTTGAAGAATTATCTAAAACAGCGGATGAGATCCACCATGCGACAAAAAAAGCAGTTACATCTGCCATTAACGTTGTAACTGAAAATGCAGACAATTTAAAAACATGGCTAAATTCCAAGAAAAATACTGCCTCAGATACTCCAAGTGAAGAACAAATCCAAAAAGATGAGGAGGTTTCATAACATGGAAGAAAACAATGTAGTTGAACAACTTGAAAACGAATCATTAAATGAATTAGAAACTCTTCGAGAAGAGAATAATGAAGAGAATCAAAAAGTTGTTGATGATGCAAAAAAGAAAATTGAAGATATTTTCGCAGATTTAAAAACTTGGATCAAAGAAAACAGCGATCCAGAAAAAGTAAAAGAAGCCGTAAACAAGGCAAAAGATGATGCCGTAGATATTTTAAAAACGACAAAAGACAAAGCTGTTGAATTAAGCCAGTCTGAACAGTTCAAGACAACACTTACTGCCGGTAAAGATTTTTTAGTTGGAGCTGGTGGTATGCTTGCGGATGGTTTAAAAGCTGGAGCTGATATTTTGATGCGCAATGAGCAAATCAAAAAAGTCGTGGATCAGGCGGATGAAAAATTAGATGTTTTACGCGAAAGTGAAAGTTTAAGAAATGCCGTCGATACGGCTGAAGAAGTTACGGGAAAGGTAACAGAAGCTGTTTTTGGAGGAATCAAAAAGTTTTTTGATAAAGAAGCGAATCGAAGTGAGCCTCCTGCAGTAAAAAATGACACTGAGGAGGAAGCATAGTTAGAATGAAAAGAATTACGATTTATGATGTTGCCAAAGAAGCAGATGTTTCTTTAGCTACAGTAAGCCGCGTTATCAATGACAGCAATGTCGTACGCGAAGATACACGTATTCGTGTTCAGGAAGCCATTGAAAAACTAGGATATAAACCGAATGCGATTGCACAAGGTTTGGCATTATCGAAAACGACAACGGTATCTATCGTTATGAGTGAAAAGATGTTTGCCTATAATGGCAAGATCTTAAATGGATTGATGGATGTTGCCAAGATCTACAATTACAACATCATGTTCCATACAACATCAAAGGGCATTTCTAAAATGCAGGATGTTATTGAATCTATCATTAAATCAAGAGTGGATGGAGTTATCTTATTTAATGACAACTTCTCTTTAGAAGAAATGGAAGTCTTAAATGAGTACCAAATTCCTATGGTTGTTGTTGGCAGTAAGATTACTGAAACAAAGATTGGGAATGTAGGAAATGTATATATCAACTTTGAAAAAATGGCTTATGATCTAGTCAATAAGTATTTTGAAAGAGGTATCGATGATATTTCCCTTGTAGAAGATAAATTAAATTTATCAATGATGGAACAGTTAAAAGCGGGTATTGATAGAGCGTATGCAGAAAAAGGAAAAGTATTTAATAAATACATTTCTTATGATGATAATAACTATAAGAGTTCATTTAATTTCTTGTCTGATTATTATAAGAACAATCGCCCTAGCAAGCTTGTTATCACATTCCGTGATTCTCAGGCCATTGCGGTATTAAATGCTTGTCAGGAAGCAGGTTATTCATTGCCGGAAGATTGCGAATTGGTTTGTGTCTTAAATAACAAGTATTTGACAATGACACGTCCAAACGTTACATCTTACAACATTCCTGAATATGATCTAGGAGCTGTGGCAATGCGTCTATTGACTAAGATGCTTGTAGATGATGATTCCGTAAAAGACAATAAAGATATTGAAATGTCTTATGTTTTAATGTCAAAAGGTACGACAAAATAAAGTGTGGGGTTTCCACACTTTTTACTTTAGATATGTTTGATAGAAATCTGTGATCGTATCAAAAGGAATGATATCCGTTTGATCATAAAGATCGGTATGAACAGCTCCAGGAATAATCAATAATTCTTTATTTTCTGTATATTTATTGTCTTTGATCATATTGGCGTATGCATCTTTAGTAAAATATACCGAATGAGCTTTTTCACCATGAATCATCAATACGGCACTGCGGATTTCATTAGAGTATTGAAGGATTGGCATATTCATGAAGGATTGACATCCTGTAACATTCCATCCCTTTCCATTTCCTTGTGAGCGAGGATGATATCCGCGTTTCGTTCGATAATAATCAATATAGTCAATCAAATATTGTGGAGCTTGTTCAGGTGCTTCATCAGGCAATGCACCGGCATGTGCATAATCATTGTTTTTGTAATCCAATGTTCTTTGTAAGGACATTGCCTTTCTTTTTTCATAACGACTTTCTTCATTGTCTTCTTCATCAAAATAGCCATTGGCATTTACTCTGGTCATATCATACATTGTTGAAGTAATGGTTGCCTTGATTCGTGTATCCAGTGCAGCTGCATTTAATGCCATGCCTCCAAATCCGCAGATACCTAGAATACCGATTTTTTCAGGGTCGACATTTTCCTGGACGGATAAGAAATCGACTGCAGCTAAAAAATCTTCTGTGTTGATATCTGGTGAAGCTACATTACGAGGGAAGCCTGAACTTTCTCCTGTATAAGATGGATCAAAGGCAATCGTTAAAAATCCTCTTTCTGCCAAAGTTTGGGCATATAATCCAGAAGCTTGTTCTTTTACGGCCCCAAATGGACCGCTGATCGCAATCGCAGCAAGTTTTCCTTCGTATGTCTTTGGGGTATACATATCTGCAGCTAAAGTAAGACCATAACGTGTATGAAAAGTTATTTTACGATGATCAACATTTTGACTTTTTGGGAATGTTTTATCCCATTCACTTGTTAGATTTAGTTTTTCTTCCATTTTTAATTCCTTCTTGATATACTAAATGTACAACCTAAAGCTAACTTTAGGTCAAGAGTTTTTTTAAAATTGGAGGAATGATCATGTATACTATTGGACAAGTATCAAAAATGTTTGATTTATCAATTTCTACATTACGTTATTATGATAAAGAAGGTTTATTTCAAGAACTAAATAAAGAACCATCTGGAATTCGTCGCTTTGATGAACAAAGCCTTGAGGCTTTGCGAGTGATTGAATGTTTAAAAAAATCAGGAATGCAGATCAAAGAGATTCGTGAATTTATGGACTGGTGTGCTCAAGGGGACAGTACACTAGAAAGAAGAAAAGAGATGTTTTATGCACAAAGAGAAAATATCTTAAAGAAGATGAATGAATTACAAAAAACATTGGATATGGTCGAGTTCAAATGCTGGTACTATGAAACTGCCTGCAAAGATCAAACAGAGGCTAAATTAAAAAAAGGTTTTGAAGATAGAATGCCAGAAGAAATTCGTAAGTGTTATCAGAATGCTCATGAATAAATGAAACAATCTTTAGTTGCAAATGAAAGATGTGTATGATACCTTTTTAAAAGGTGAGAGAATGAATAAACGGCAAACGACAATACTGGATTTATTATCAAAATCAAAAAAGATCGAAGTTTCTTCTTTGGCTTTAATGCTGAATGTTTCCCAGGTTACGATTCGTAAAGATCTGGATGCTTTGGAAAAAAGCGGGATCATCATTCGAGAACATGGGTATGCCGTATTAAATGATAGTGATGATATCAATACTCGTTTGGCTTATCATTATGAAATCAAACAAAAAATTGCCAGAAAAGCGGCAGAAACGATTCATGATGGCGAAACGCTGATGATTGAATCAGGCTCTTGTTGTTCTCTTTTGGCTTTAGAAATTGCCAAGACCAAACAGGAAGTAACTCTAATCACCAATTCAGCATTTATCGCAGAATATGTTAGACGATATAAGAATATTCATGTGATCCTTCTTGGGGGAGAATATCAAAAAGAATCCCAGGTCATGGTGGGACCTATCACACGAAATTGTGCCCAGAATTTTTATGTGGATAAACTATTTATTGGAGCGGATGGATTCTCTGTCGATACAGGCTTTACCGGAAACGATTATATGCGTGCAGAAACCGTTCGTGATCTAGCAAAACAAGCCAAAAAAGTAATCGTTGTTACAGATTCTTCTAAATTTGATCAAGTTGGTGTCGTTAGTTTGATGGATACAAAAAAAGTCAGTATGGTATATACTGACAAAGAGATCAATCGTGATTCAGAAAATTATTTAAAAGAAAATCAAGTAGAAGTCATCAAAGTTTAAAAGAAACAATCAATGTCTTCTTGTGTGAAGATATTTTGATATTCTTGAAGGTCTTCTGGATAGAGTGCCTTAGTATCTTTATAGGCATATTCTCTATTTAATAAGCTATATTTATTTTGTCCAAACTGATGAAATGGAAGCAGTTGGACTTTTTTTATGCCCATTTTTTGAAAAAGGGATACAAATCCTTTCGCATCTTTGATTTCTGCATTAAATCCAGGAATTACAGGAATACGTACAAGAACTTCAATATTATTGTTTAATGCCCAACTTAGATTCTTAAGGATCTTTTCATTTGAAACACCTGTCATTTTTTGGTGGATATTTGAATCATAGTGTTTTACATCAAATAAGAGCAGATCAAATAAAGCAGCGCTCTCTTGAAAGATTTGTGATTCAATATAGCCAGTGGTTTCTACAGCAATATGAATTTTATGTTTCTTTAATTCGCTACATAATTCATGGACGGCTTGTGGCTGACACAAGGCTTCGCCTCCTGAAAGAGTCACTCCACCATTGGACTCTTCATAAAATTCTACATCTTGAAGACAAAAATCTACGATTTCATCAATGGTTTTATATTCTCCTTCATAACTCAAGGCTTGGTTGATACAGTTATGTACGCATGTTAAACAATGAGAACAAGCCTTAGTATCAATGTAAAATTGATCTTGTAGAAATTGAATGGCTTTATTTGGACATGTATGTAAACAGGTCATACAGTGAACACATTTTTTTTGATCATATAAAATTTGGATCGAAGTATCCTGTGATTCAGGATTGGAACACCATAAGCATTTTAAAGGACAGCCTTTAAAGAAGATCGTTGTACGGATGCCGGGTCCATCATGAATCGAAAATTTTTGCATATTAAAAATTAGAGCTTTTGTCATTGTGGTTCTCCTTGTGTATAAATACTAACATAGAAATCATTTACAAACAATTATAACTTTCAAATGAAACTGAATATAATTCGTAATGAAATTATGTTGACATGTGTTCAGAAAAATATATGATATAGATAAAGGACGAAATTAATATTTTTCATAAGAAAAAAAGGAGGAAACATGAAAAATTCTGCTCATTTTGGGAGTCTTACTCCACGAATGGATCATTTTCGCGAAGAGATCCTGGACAAAAAGCCTTACATCGATGCGACAAGAGCCATACTGGCAACCCAGGCATATAAAGAAAACTTAAATCAGCCTGTTGTCTTAAAACGTGCTCTTATGTTGAAAAACATCCTTGAAAAGATGCCAATCTATATTGAGGAAGATACATTGATCGTGGGAAATCAAGCATCATCCAATCGTGATGCGCCTATTTTTCCTGAGTATACGATGAAATTTGTGATCGATGAACTGGATACATTTGAAAAACGTGATGGAGATGTTTTTTATATTACGGAAAAGACAAAAGAAGATCTTCGTTCCATTGCCCCTTTCTGGCAGAATAATAATTTAAGGGCAAAAGGAGAAGCATTATTGCCAGAAGAAGTCAGTGTATTCATGGAAACTGGTTTCTTTGGGATGGAAGGAAAACTAAATGCCGGAGATGCTCATCTATCTGTGAATTATCAAAGACTATTATCCGACGGATTGAAAGGCTATGAAGAAAGAGTCAAAAAGCTAAAAGGTGAATTAGATCTATGCAATCCGGAAAATATTGATAAATATCATTTCTATCGTGCTGTTTTGATCGTTATTGATGCCGTAAAGACATTTGCCTCTCGTTTTAGCAAGCTTGCTAAAGAAATGTCTTTAAATGCGGAAAAGAAACGTAGAGAAGAGCTTTTAGAAATTTCTCGTATTTGTGCCAAAGTGCCTTATGAGCCAGCATCTAATTTTTATGAAGCTATTCAGTCGGTGTGGTTCGTTCAACTTATTCTTCAGATCGAATCCAATGGACATTCCGTTTCATATGGACGTTTTGATCAGTATATGTATCCATTCTATAAAAAAGACATCGATGAAGGATTTATCACGGATGATGAAGTGGTTGAGTTGTTAGATAATCTTTGGATCAAGACTACCACGATCAATAAAGTCCGTTCTCAGGCACATACATTCTCAAGTGCAGGAAGTCCGATGTATCAAAATGTTACAATTGGAGGACAGACAACAGATAAAAAGGATGCAGTCAATGCGTTGTCTTTTTTGGTTTTAAAATCAGTAGCCCAGACTCGTTTACCACAGCCTAATTTAACGGTTCGTTATCATAAAAACTTAGATGCGCACTTCTTTGATGAAGCTATTGAAGTCATGAAACTTGGTACAGGTATGCCAGCTTTCAATAATGATGAAGTGATCATTCCTTCTTTTATCGAAAAGGGAGTTAAAGAAGAAGATGCCTATAATTATTCGGCAATTGGATGTGTAGAAACGGCCGTTCCAGGTAAATGGGGATATCGTTGTACAGGAATGAGTTATATGAATTTTCCAAGAATCCTATTAATTGCGATGAACAACGGTGTAGATATGACAAGTCAAAAAAGATTTGTAGAACCATGTGGTTATTTTACTAAGATGAAATCATTTGATGAATTGATGAATGCCTGGGATAAGGTAGTACGGAAATTGACGCGAATGAGTGTAATCGTAGAAAATACGATCGATCTGGCCAGTGAAAGAGAAGTTCCAGATATCCTATGTTCTACTTTGGTCGAAGATTGTATTGGTCGAGCAAAAACGATCAAAGAAGGTGGAGCCATCTATGATTTTATTTCTGGATTACAAACAGGAATTGCCAATATGGCAGACAGCTTGGCAGCCATCAAAAAACTCGTATTTGATGAAAAGAAGATCACACAACAAGAACTTTGGGATGCCTTAATAGATAATTTTGAAAGCCCGGAAAGTCAAAGAATTCAGTCTATGTTGATCAACGAAGCACCAAAATATGGAAATGATATCGATTATGTGGATATGTTAGTAGTAAAGGCTTATGATTCATATATTGATGAAATGAAGAAATATCCAAACACAAGATATCATCGAGGTCCTATTGGAGGAATCCGCTATGCTGGAACATCCTCGATTTCAGCCAATGTTGGACAGGGCTATGATACAATGGCAACTCCAGATGGCAGAAAGGCACATACTCCTTTGGCTGAGGGTAGTTCACCAGCCCATAACAGCGATAAAAATGGACCGACGGCTGTGTTTAAATCGGTTTCTAAATTACCAACTCATGAAATTACAGGTGGTGTTTTATTAAACCAAAAGGTAACTCCACAGTTGCTGGAAAAAGAAGAAAACAAGATGAAATTGGAGATGTTGATCAAAACGTTTTTTAATCGTCTTGAGGGATATCATGTGCAATACAATGTTGTTTCAAAAGAAACTTTGATTGATGCACAAAAACATCCGGAAAAACATAAAGATTTGATCGTTCGTGTTGCCGGATACTCCGCTTTCTTTAATGTTTTATCGAAAGCAACACAGGATGATATTATTGGTCGTACAGAACAAAGCTTATAAAAGGATGGAATTAGTTTTCCATCCTTCTTTTCGTAAAGAGATAAACCATGAGGATCGCAAGAATGCCGGCACTTAATTTAGCGATGATGAAGATCGTTGTCGAAAATGAATTCGATACACTGGCAATAAAACCGAGTTGTCCACCAAATACATAGGCACCACTGACAGAAAAAGCAGCATTGATCAGTTTTCCTTTTGTATCCATCTTGGAAAACAAAGGCATCATGGCAATGCTTGTGCCTAAACTTAAGATCAAACCAATTAAGGCATATTGATTGATGTGCAACATAGTGGCAAGTTTTTCGATTTGTAGGGAAAAATATTTTAAGATCAGCTGGCACAATACCAAAGAGCCGGCAACGATCAAAGTCATTTGAAATACGATACTAAAGACTTCCTGGATCAGATCTTGCTGGGTAAAGCCAAGATCAAAGAAAAAAGTCAGGCAGACAAGGAAAAAGAAGAGATAACCAAGAATGCGAATCATATTGGCAAAGATTGTCAAGATTTTTACGCTGAGTTTTAGATTAATAAAGAACATAAATAATAGAAATATACATAGAACAAGCAAAGGTATCATATTGATCATGAGTGAATCAATCTGTAAAAAAAGACCAACAAGGATCAAAACGATTGGTAAAACGATCAAACCATAGGCAATTCCCTGCATAAAGGATGGGACATCATCTTTTTCTAGATTATTTAAAAAGATAGGCAGCTGGAAACTAATGGTAGCTCCAATGGTAGAAGTTAATAAAACGCCGGCAAATACGATCATGTTTGGATCTTTTGAAATCATTTCCACTATGGAATATCCACCTAGATCAGGTGCTAACAAGGATCCAATCAAGATGGAAGGATCAAAGAATAGAAAATCACCTAAGCGATTAAGGATTTCAGTATTGTTTCGTAAAAAGGCAATTGAAATACAGTAAAAACCACTGATTGATAACATAAAATCACCCATGGTGATAATTCCTTTATCAAAGGCAGATGCCAAGCCGAATTTATTATCTAAGATCTTATCAATGAGGCCTATTGTGGCAAAGATCAACATAATGCATACAAATGGATTCATAAAACACCTCTTCTTAAGCTTTAATATTATACAATATATTTCTAATTTTTGTTTTTTAGGTTATACTTTAAGCATGGAAATCGTAATAGTAAATGAAGCAAAAGATAGAAGCATCTATCGCTATAAAAAAGATTATGAACGCATACTGCAAAGAACCAGTGATATATTGAATCGCCATAAAGACTGGAGTTTGTCGGTTATTTTTGTGACCCCTGAACAGATTCATGAAATCAATAAGGAGTATCGTAAGATCGATCGTCCAACCGATGTGATCAGTTTTGCCCTGCAGGATGATCTTTCGGATGTTTTGATCGAAGAATCTATGTGCGAATTGGGGGATATCTTTATTAACGTGCAGGCGATTCGTGATCAGGCAAAAGAATATGGTCATTCTTTGCGCAGAGAGGCATGTTTTTTGTTTTGCCATGGTTTGTTGCATTTGATGGGATATGATCATATGGAACCAGAAGAAGAAAAAGTTATGTTTGAGTTACAGGATGTGATTCTTGATGAAGTGGTTAGTCGGTAGATTTAAATATGCTTTTGAAGGACTGAGGTATGCCTTTAAAGATAGAAGTATTGCCTTTCAATGTTTCTTAGGCGTTTTAGCATTCCTTGCCGGAATCATATTTCAATGTTCAATGACAGAATGGCTTTGGATCTTGTTGTCGATCGTATTGGTCGTTTCTTTTGAAATCATCAATTCCTGTATTGAAGGATTGGTCGATTATATTTCTTTAAAGAAAGATCCAAGGGCAAAGAAAATCAAAGATATGGCAGCGGCTGCGGTTTTTTTAGTGAGCTGTTTTGCGCTTGTTGTGGCAATCTGTATCTTTGTGCCTAAATTGTTAAATTTGATATAAGGAAAAGGTGAAAATATGGATTATAGATCAGGTTTTATCGCAATAGTAGGAAGACCCAATGCGGGAAAATCAACATTGATGAATGCTCTTTTAAAAGAAAAAGTTGCGATCATGTCAGATAAACCCAATACGACAAGAAATAATATTGCCGGAATCTTGACATTAGAAGATGCTCAATATGTGTTTGTCGATACACCAGGGATTCATAAACCAAGACAACAGTTGGGTCGTGTATTGAATAAGAATGCTTATACCGCAATGGAAGATTGTGATGTGATTGGCTGGATCATTGATGGAACACAGAGTTTTGGTTCAGGAGATGAATTTATCTTAAATCGTATCGAGCAGCTTAAAAAGCCTGTTATCTTAATCGTGAATAAGGTTGATATGGTCAAGAAAGAGAAACTGCTTGAAACACTTTTAGGATGGCAGGATCGTTATAATTTCGATCAAATTGTTCCAATTAGTGCTCTAAAAGAGAATAATTTAAATGAGTTACTGGATGTATTCCGTGAATATTTGCCAGAAGGTGGCATGTTGTATCCAAGTGAAATGAAAAGCGATCACGATATTAATTTTCAGATCTGTGAGATCATACGTGAAAAAATTCTTTTTAAGACGCGAGAAGAAATTCCTCATAGTGTAGCTGTCTTATTGGAAAACAAGGTTGAAGAAGAAAATAAAATATTTATGCAGGCAATGATCGTTGTCGACAGAGATTCACAAAAAGGGATTTTGATAGGTAAGCAGGGAAAGATGATTCGTTCAATTCGTTTGGCAGCACAAAAAGAACTGAAAGAAAAACTAAAGAAGAATGTAGAACTTGAGTTATATGTTCGTGTTGAAAAGAATTGGCGTAATCAGGAACAAAAAATCAAGGAATTTGGATTGGATGAGTTAAATGAAGCCAACGACTGAAGTTGAAGGAATCGTTTTATCTGTTCAGGACTATCGTGAAAGCGATGGAATTATTCGCCTTTTAACGCAGGATAAAATTCTTTCGATCCTGGCTAGAGGAATCCAGAAACAAACTTCAAAGAATCGAATGATTACGGCTGTGTTTTCACATGTGCGCTATACGATCGAGCAAAAAGAGCATGGGTTATCATTGTTGTATTATGGCAATGTCATTGACAGTCATTACAAGATCATGGAAGATTTAATGAAAAGTTCTATCTGCTTTGTTTTGGCAGAAGTCATCACGCGATTTCATGGTAATCCTACAATTTATATGTTGTTTGACAAGTGTTTAAAAGAATTTCAAAATGATGATGCCAAAGCGTATAACTATGCCTGTCTGCTTTTAGCCCAAATAATTCAAAAAGAGGGAATTGCTCCATTTGTGGATGGCTGTATCTTATGTAAAAGAAAAGATCATTTAGAAACCTTGTCTGTAACCGATGGTGGTTTTTTATGTACCACATGCAATCATGATCGTATCTTACCTAGATCGAAACAGGAGATGATCCAGATTCGTTCTTTGTTTAAGGCAAATGAAAAGGATTTTACGCAGTTGAATGAAATGTTTGCGTTTAATTTGGATGATTTTATTTTCTGGGTGGAATGGTTAGAAAAATGTATACATTTTAATGTTTCAAGTTTGAAATTTTTGAAAAGTGTGCAAACACTTACATGATAGGATTTGCTTGTGTATGTATTAGTGAAGTGGTAAAATATGTCAGGACAAAGGAGGAATTAATAATGTCTACAACAGTAAATAAAAAAGATTTAGCAGCTAAATTGGTTGCAGAATATGATTTGAGTAAAAAAGTTGCTGAAGGATGCATCAACACAGTATTTGAAGAAATCATGAACACACTAAAAGAAGATGGTGTTGTTGATATCTATGGTTTCGGTAAATTCTCATTGAGCGAAAGAGCTGCTCGTATGGGATTAAATCCAGCAACTGGAGAAAAAATTGAAATTCCAGCTTCAAAAGCTGTTAAATTCAAAGCTTCAAAATCATTAAAAGACGCTGTTAAGTAATTCATATAATTAGGCCAATTCGTTGGCCTTTTTTATTACGTTTTTGGTATAATAGAAAAGCGAAAGCATATACAAGGGGGTGCAACGCAATATGAATTTGCCTGTATATGTGATAGGACATAAAATTCCGGATACGGATTCAATCTGTGGAGCCTTGGCTTTGGCTGAGTTAAAACAGAAAATGGGTGTGAATGCAATGGCCGCAAGAATTGGTCATCTGAATCCCGAAACAAGGTTTATTTTAGATAAATTAAATGTCGAATCACCACAATATATGACGACGGCTCGAAATACCTTGGCAGAAATCGAAATTGACGAAGCGTATACTGTGTATAAAGGAGATACTTTACGCAGAGCTTGGGATATATGTCTAGAAAATAATACAAAAACACTTTATGTTGTAGACGAGAACGATAATCTTGTTGGAATGACAACAATTGGTGAAATTTCCCGGATCCAGATGCAGGATCTTGCGATCACACAACAGTTATTAAGCCAGACACCAATTGAAAATCTAGAAGCAGTATTAAAAGGAAAAATCTTATTAAAAGGAACGCTTCCTACCAATGGTCAAGTCCGCATCAGTGATAAGAAATTGATGGAGCGTGATCTTAGAGGGGCTATCATGATTTTGGATGATGCCGAAGATGATATGTTAAAGAGCATGGGAAGAGGATGTGCGATCATCTGTATTGCAGAAAACTATGTTCCAAATGACTATATCATTGATATTGCCAAATCTATGGGTGTAACTTTGATCAATACGCCATATAATACGATGAAAATGATTCAGATGATCTATCGTTCTATTCCAGTAGAACTGATCATGACACCAGCACATGATATCATTCGCTTTAATAAGACGGAGTTTATTCAAGATGTGGAGCGAGAGATGTTAAAAACGCGTCACTCTTCCTATCCTGTCATGTTTCAAGATAAACTGGTGGGATCGGTAGCACGTTATCACTTGTTAAAATCAAAGAAGAAGCAATTTATCTTGATCGATCACAATGAAAGAAAACAGAGTATCAGTGATATTGATTATGCAGATATCATAGAAATCGTCGATCATCATCGAATTGGGGATATTGAGACTGACAAACCGATTGTATTCAGAAACATGATCGTAGGTTCTAGCTGTACTATAGTTGGACTAATGTATTCTGAATATGGAATCGAGATGTCTGAGACAGTAGCAAAATTAATTTGTTATGGAATTATCAGTGATACATTGAATTTCCATTCGCCAACCTGCACCGAAACAGATCGTATCTTAGCTTCAAGATTAGAAAAGCAATTTGGCTTTAATCACCAGAATATGGCAACAGAATTGTTTGAGAATACCGCTACGATCAAAGGCAAGACATTTAGAGATATTCTTTATAATGACTGCAAGGAATATACTTTAAGTGGGAAGCGAGTTGCGATATCACAGGTGTTTATCTATAATCTTGATGTTGTAGATGATATTGAAGCAGACTTTTTAAAGTATATGGAAGATGAAAATAAGGCAAGAAGATTTGATCTTCGCTTGATGGTCTTTACCAATATTGAAGGAAAAGGATCTAGATTCATCTATACAGGAAAATTATCGAATTTCTTTATGGGAACGATCAAAGATTTTGAGAAACAAGGTGTTGTTTCAAGAAAGAAACAAATCGTACCTCGACTTTCAACGGAGTTAGCATGATATGGAAATTAAAGAGAGATTTTTAAAATATGTTTCAATCAATACACAGGCCGATGAAGATTCTTCAAGCGTGCCAAGTTCAGCATGTCAGCTTGATCTAGCACGTATATTGGCTCAAGAGTGTAAAGAAATTGGATTTGATGAGGTACAATTGGATGAAAGTGGCATAGTATATGCCACTTTATTCAGTACAGATGATACAAAAGATGCGATTGGTTTTTTAGCTCATATGGACACAGCCTGTGAATTAAGTGGCAAAGATGTAAAACCAAGGATCATTGAAAACTATCAGGGGGAAGTAATTCAACTTAATGATCATTACAGCATGTCTAAAGAGATGTATCCAGCTTTGGCTACATGTATATCTGAAGATTTGATCGTTACTGATGGTACAACTTTACTAGGTGGTGATGATAAAGCTGGAATTGCGATTATCATGAGCGCTTTAGAAAAAGTAATCAAAGAAAAGATCCCTCATGGAAAGATCATGGTGGCCTTTACCTGCGATGAAGAAGTAGGTCGTGGAACAGATACTTTTGATTTAGATCGATTTGATGTGGATTATGCCTACACGATCGATGGTGGTGAAGTTGAATGTGTTGATTATGAAAACTTTAATGCGGCTAAAGCTCATATTGAAATTGTTGGCAGTTCTATTCATCCAGGCGATGCCAAAGATAAGATGGTCAATGCTGGATTGTTAGCTGTAGAATTTGCCAGTCGTTTTCCAAAGGAGCAGATTCCATCAAAAACTGAAGGTAGAGAAGGTTTTTATCATTTGACCAATCTACAGGGAGATGTTGAACTTGCAACGCTTGATTATATCTTAAGAGAACATGATGAAGATAAATTCAAGGCACAAAAGAATTTTGTGACAGATTTAGTGGATGAGTTTAATCAAAAATATGATGGAAGATTTCAATTAGAGATCAAAGATCAATACAAGAATATGTATTCGTATATCAAACATGATATGCGTTGTGTAGATAAAGCGAAACAAGCGATAGAAATGGCGGGCATTAAACCGGTATCAAATCCAGTACGAGGTGGTACAGATGGAGCCATGTTGTCTGAAAAGGGTTTGTTGACGCCAAATCTAGGAACGGGTTCGTTCAATCATCATGGTCGTTATGAATTTGCCAGCATTCAAAAAATGGAGAAAATGGTCGATATTGTTATAAATATTATTAAATATTAGGAGGAATTATATGGATTATGCAAAGGAAGCTTTAAGACTTCATGCCAAATGGAATGGAAAGTTAGAAACGATTCCAAAGATGCCAATCAAGACAAGAGATGATTTATCAATTGCGTATACTCCTGGAGTGGCAGCACCTTGTCTTGAAATCAAAGATGATCCTAAAAAGAGCTTTACTTATACCGCAAGAAGCCATTTAGTTGCGGTCATTACAGATGGTTCAGCAGTTTTAGGGTTAGGAAATATTGGAGCAGAAGCTTCAATGCCAGTTATGGAAGGAAAATGTGTATTGTTTAAAGCATTGGGGAATGTAGATGCGATTCCATTGGCATTAAATACACAAGATACAGATGAATTGGTTGAAACAATTGCCAGACTTGAGCCAAGTTTTGGTGGGATCAACTTGGAAGATATCGCAGCACCACGCTGTTTTGAAATTGAAAGAAGATTACAGGAAAGAATGAACATACCTGTATTTCATGATGATCAGCATGGAACGGCCATTGTCGTTAGTTCCGCTCTTGTGAATGCCTTAAGATTTGTCAAAAAAGACGATCCAACGATCGTAATCAATGGAGCTGGCAGTGCAGGGTGTGCTATCGCCAATTTGATCCTTGAAATGAAGATTGGTAAAGTGATCTTATGTGATAAAGATGGAATTCTATCTGAAGAAATGAATTTAAGTGATGAACAAAGAAGATTGATGTCCATCAGTAATCCTGAACATAAAAAAGGTAAATTGGCCGATGCACTTGCAGGAGCCGATGTATTTATTGGGGTCAGTGCAGGGCATATTGTAACCAAAGAGATGATTGCCAGTATGAATAAAGACGCTATTGTGTTCGCAATGGCAAATCCAATTCCAGAAATTGAACCGGAAGATGCTAAAGCTGCGGGAGCTAGAATTGTTGGAACGGGAAGAAGCGATCATGCTAATCAGATCAATAACGTATTAGCTTTCCCAGGGATTTTTAAAGGTGCTTTGCGTGCACAGGCAACTTGCATCAATGATGAAATGAAGAAGGCGGCCGTATATGCGATTGCCTCTATGATCAAAGAAGAAGATCTTTCTGAAGAAAATATTATCGTATCTGCACTTGATCCTCGTGTGGCAGATGTAGTAGCTGATGCGGTTGAAGAAGCAGCAAAAAAATCAGGTGTTATCCGTCAATGGGAGAAAACTAAATGAGCAGGCGAGTAGGATTGGTTGCCGAAGGGGGAGGTACCAAAGCTGCTTATTCTGCTGGTGCATTAAAATGTTTCTTAGAAAATGGAATCTATTTACCATATTGTGTTGGTATCTCGGCTGGATCGGAGATATTGTTATCGTATGTCACAAGACAAATTGACCGTATGGAAATTACTGGTATCGATGCACCTTGTCAAAAAGAAGTAATTGGAATTCGTCCTTTATTAAAAGAGGGAGGACTTTTTGGAATTGAAGCGACAAATGACTTTATTGAATCCAGAGCGCCTTTAGATTTTGAAGCATTACGAAACAGTGAAACACAGATGGATGTAGGTTTATACAATATCAAAGAACATACTGTAGAGTATTTTGATAAATCGTATGTAGACAAAGATATGACGTTGATCAAAGCTAGCTGTGCATTGTTATTATTGTCAAGACCTTATATGTTCAACAATAAAAAATACATGGATGCCGGATTGGTCGATATGATCAGTATTGAGCAGAGTATTCGTCGTGGGAATGAGAAACACATTGTCTTATCCACAAAGGAAAAAGGATATGTTCGCAAACCGGCACCAAAGTATCAACAATTATTAGCTAAGCTCGTATATCATGATGACAAAATCGTCGATGATCTAAGAAGACGTCATGAAAGATATAATGAGCAATGGGATAAGATTGCCCAGTTAGAAAAAGAAGGTAAAGCCTTGGTTCTTCGTCCCAGCAAGGATATCGGGGTTTCCCGTTACACAACGGATCCGAAAAAACTTCGACCATGGTTTCAATTAGGCTATGATGAAACTTTGGCAAGACTGGATGAGATTAAAGAATTTATCGATGAGGATTAGACAATTTATTCATTAAACTTTATATTGGAAGACTTGTATGAAAGAAAAGAAAATAAAACTTTATAACATGGCTTTTCCAATCTGGTTATTATGGTTGATACCCATTACTTGGTTTATTATTCTTCCTGTAAATTTTTTCATAGACTTATTGGTTGTAGTCTTAACGATGAAATATTTGAAAATAAAAAATATTAAAACCTTGGTCAAACCTGCAATTTTAAGAATATGGATATTTGGTTTTATTGCGGATATGATTGGAACCGTATTGATGATCATACCTTGTCTCATTCAATTTGATTATAATTCCCAGATAGGTATGTGGTGGTATCATAATCTATCTAATGCGATCATGTATAACCCTTTTGAAAGTGTCTATGCTTTTACATGGGTGACGGTGAGTTTAATAATCAGCGCATATTGCATTTATTACTTTAATTCTAAGTTTTGTCTTAAAAAAGTTGACTTATCTTTGATCCAGAAAAAGAAAATAGCTTTGTCTTTAGCTGTATTTACATCTCCATATGCATTTTATCTTCCAACGGCTATGTTTTTTTATGGATTTTAAGGTTTTATTCTGTAAGAAAAAAGATTCGGTTGAAACTTTTTCATAGATTTTGTATAATTTTAATCGTTAAAACGATGATCAGGCATAGTAATTAGGTGCCCTTTGACAGAGAACTGGACTCATCGGCTGAAAGGTCCAGACAAAGAAGGTCTAATGAATTCACCTGGGAGCAAAGGTTAATCCCTTTCCGTATCACACGGTTATCATGATAATTAAGTGCGTTTCGACGAATTATTGAAGTAAGACACAAAATCTTA
>NZ_KI271037.1 GCF_000469305.1 Faecalitalea cylindroides ATCC 27803 | reverse complement strand
CTTGAAGAAGGTATTGATTTCCTGATCAAAGGTCGTATAGCTGTTATTTTTTTGTTGTCATCTTGTTCCTCCTAAAATATAACATGTGAAATGAAGATTGTCATTGAACTATAAATTCAAGTTTTTTGAATCTTCCGATATATAGAGCACTCGTTCAATCAAGCTATATATATCTTTCTCTTTTCACTTATCTATTACACTGGAAAGGAACAAAGTGACAAAAAAAGATTGAAAATTTGTTTTTCTTTTTATTCTTTTAAAAACACTATTTGACATTGCAATTTTATAAATATAAATCAAGCATATAAAAAATATCAATACAAGTTTCTTGTAGAATACATATCTGGTTGCTTTGATATCTTTCTCTTGTCATGTACATACTTATATTTTCTCAAATAGTTCTTACAAAATAATGACAATACATTTATTTTCTAAATAAATTTACCCAAATTTAAGATCACAAAACAACGTAAAATTTAAATTAATATCGGCATATTTATTGCTTATAATCCAAATATTGACACGATAAGAAAAAAGTTGTTGCGGTCTTCTTTTCGCCTATTGAAAACTTAAAGAATCAGTAGCAATTTATTTGTAGAATACAAATTATTACTATGTAATTTGTATACATCCGCAACACAGATTATCGCATGTTTTTACTAATTGTGGAGGAAATATTTTTTTATTTTCTTAAAATAAAAGAGTCAAATTAATGACTCTTGTGATATTCATCGTATAACTCATTTTTAGAACAGCCTAATTCAGTGGCTGCTTTTTTTATGGCTTCTTTTGTTTTTAAACCTCGTTTTATATACTCATCAACTTTTTCAATCGCTTTTTTCATATCAAAGGTTTCTTCTTTGATTGGTTTTCCTTCTATGATAACAACCATTTCGCCTTTTTTGTCTTTTGCGACCTGCACAACTTCACTTACTGTTCCACGAATATATTCTTCATGAAGTTTTGTCAGTTCTCTAGCAAGACACATATTTCGATCGCCTAAAACTTCCAAAACATCCTGCAACATAGATTCAATGCGATGAGGAGCTTCATAAAAAATCAAAGTATAAGGAAAATCTTTCAGCTCATCTAATTGTTTCTTACGTTTGCTGGATTTATTTTCAAGAAATCCATAAAACAAATAATGAACACAGGATAATCCACTTGCTACTAAAGCATTCATTGCCGCATTAGCTCCAGATAAAGAAACAACGGCATAATCTTCTTTAATCACTTCTTTTACAAGATTGGCGCCTGGATCTGAAACCAATGGATATCCGGCATCCGATACAACTGCTACACTATTATTATTGTGTAAATGATTCAAGATTTGTGGAATGCTTGTTGCCTGATTATGCTCATGATGTGAAATCAAAGGTTTTTGAATGTTATAAGCCATTAATAATTTCTTTGTGTTTCTTGTATCTTCTGCTGCAATCACATCCACGGCATTCAACACTTCTAAAGCTCTAGATGTGATTTCTTTTAAATTTCCAATAGGAGTTGGTACAAGATATAAAGTTGGTTTTTTTTCATCAAAACTCTTAGTAATCTTCATCGCTGAAATCCTTATCTGGCCATAATTCTTCAAAAGATACAAATCGAACTTCTTCTTTGTTTTCCAATTTAGCTTGTTTTTGTAAGACATTCATGCTGGTGATACGATATTTACTATCTTCAAATGTGATCATAGAATTCAATTTTGGCAAATCTTTTCTAAGTCTTGTATACTCATCATTTTCATAACGCAAGCAGCACATCAATTTTCCACACTGTCCACTTAGTTTTTGAATATTTAAAGCTAATAACTGGTTCTTTGCCATATTTATAGAAACCGTATCAAAATCATTTAAAAATCTTGAACAACAAGTTTCCATTCCGCAGTTTCCTAAACCACCAACCATTTTAGCTTTATTTCTTGGTCCAACTTGTCTTAATTCAATACGACAATGTAACTGACTGGCAAGATCCTTTAAAAGTTGTCTGAAATCAACTCTATCATCAGAAACATAAGTAAAAATAACTTTAGAACGATCTAATGTATATTCACCACTGATCAAATGCATATCTAAATCTAAAGCTTCAATGCACTTATGACAAATTTTTAATGCCTCCTGCGCTTTTTTTGTGTTTTCTTCTTTTTGAATCAAATCGTATTTTGTGGCTAATCGTAAAACCGGTTTACAATCCCCTTTGATCTTTTTGGCATCAAAATCGATTACCGGTGCACAAACTTTACCCAGCTCTTTACCTCGAATTGTTTCTACCACAACTTGATCATTTAAGTCATATTTAATATTTGATCCAAATGTATAAGCTTTTTTAGATTCATCAAATTGAATATAAACTATATATTTATAGGAAACTTTTCTTTCTTCCTGATTCATTCATTCACGACCTTTCGTTTTGTTGTTTTTTAATTCCAACCATCAAAAAACTAGATTTATTATAGCTTATTTTCTTAAATATTGTATATATTATTTGTTTTCTAATCCCAAATTAACCACAAACTTAAAATTAAATAAAAAAATTCGTTTCATGGAATTTTTGCCAAACACAAAAACAGTCTTTATATATTTTCTTTCTTTAACTTGAAGCTCTTCTACAAAACCACTGATTTGATACCATACGCCTAGTATCATCATTAATAAAATTGTTTCATATTGTCTAAATGTTGCTTCTCATATTTTTTCTCGTATTTTTTTCAATTTTTTTGTCATTTTGGTCATTTCCGGTG
>NZ_KI271036.1:867-3966 GCF_000469305.1 Faecalitalea cylindroides ATCC 27803 | reverse complement strand
TGCAGAAATATATGAATCTAATGGTGTGCATTTTGGGTGCTGCTCCGTTTGCGGCACTTGGCTTTGTGAAGTACAACGGTATGACCGCAGAGAAAGCAATCTATGCGTGGATAAAATCGGAGTTTTTAATGCCGAAGAAGCTGGTGTTTCATTCTACCAATGTGTATTACGAACTGATGAAGTCAAGCATTGAACAGAAGCAGAAGGAGGTATTGAAGTCAAATGATTAAGACTCTTACGAACCTGTTTAAGCAGGACAAAGAAAAATTTGTTGTACCGAAAGGTGTGCAGGACGTGATTCCCGTAGTGGCTATCTTTGATGATGGCATTTTCAAAGTGGGAAAGGATAAGTATTCAAAGACTTATCGTTTTACGGACATTAACTATGCAGTGGCGAGCCGTGAGGATAAGGAAGCGATGTTCCTTGAATATTCCGAACTTCTGAACTCTCTTGACAGTGGTGCAACGACAAAAATCACAATCAATAATCGTCGGCTCAACAGACTGGATTTTGAGCAGACAATTCTTATTCCGACAACCGGAGATAATCTGGACGAATATCGAGAGGAATACAATAAAATGCTTCTTGATAAGGCAACGGGTGCAAACTCCATTGTTCAGGATAAGTATATTACCATTTCCATCAACAAAAAGAGTGTGGAGGACGCAAGAACTTATTTTGCCCGTGTCGGTGCAGATTTGATTGCTCACTTCGGCAGGCTTGGAAGTAAGTGTGTGGAACTGGAAACAGACGAAAGACTTCGTATTTTCCACGACTTCTATCGTGTGGGAGAAGAAAGCTCTTTCCACTTTGATATTAAGGAAACAAGAAAAAAGGGACACGATTTTAAGGATTATATCTGCCCCGACACAATGGAATTTGAAAAGGACTATTTCAAGATGGGAAACCGTTATGGAAGAGTCCTTTTTCTTCGTGAATATGCGTCCTATATCAAAGACAGTATGGTAGCGGAACTTACGGATATGAACAGAAATCTGATGATGTCCATTGATATTGTTCCCGTTCCAACGGATGAAGCAGTAAAGGAAGCAGAGAACCGTCTGCTTGGTGTGGAAACCAATATCACAAACTGGCAGCGTAGGCAGAATGCCAATAACAACTTCTCTGCAACTGTTCCGTATGATATGGAGCAGCAGAAGAAAGAAATGAAAGAGTTCCTCGATGACCTTACGACCCGTGACCAGAGAATGATGTTCGCTGTTATCACAATGGTTATTACAGCAGACAGTAAGGAACAGCTTGAGAATGATACGGAAGCGTTGCTTACCACAGCAAGAAAACATCTTTGCCAGTTTGCAACACTGAGATTTCAGCAGGTAGATGGACTCAACACGGTAATGCCGTTTGGAACAAGAAAGATTGATGCCTTCAGAACACTTACAACAGAGAGCCTTTCGGTATTTATCCCATTCAGGGTGCAGGATATTTTCCACGAGAACGGTATCTATTACGGTCAGAATGTTATCAGCAAAAATATGATTATCGCAGACCGTAAGCAGCTTTTGAATGGTAACTCCTTTATTCTCGGTGTATCTGGTGGCGGTAAGTCATTTGCGGCAAAGGGAGAAATCATCAATCAGGTGCTTTCTTCAGACGCAGATATTATCATCATCGACCCTGAGCGAGAGTATTCACAGCTTGTCAATGCAATGGGCGGAGAGGTAATCAATATTTCTGCTACTTCCGACAATCACATCAATGCAATGGATATGAATAAGGATTACGGCGACGGTGCAAACCCTGTCATTTTGAAATCCGAGTTTATTATGTCCCTTTGTGAACAGCTTATCGGAGGAACAAATCTCGGAGCGAAGCAGAAGTCTATCATTGACCGTTGCACGGCAAGCGTGTATCGCAGTTATCAGCAGAATGACTATCAGGGACATATACCGACCTTGCAGGATTTCAGGGCAGAACTTTTGCAGCAGGACGAACCGGAAGCAAAGGAACTGGCACTTGCCATTGAACTTTTCACACACGGTTCTCTGAATACCTTTGCAAAGCAGACGAATGTGGATACCAATAATCGCCTTATCTGCTATGACATTCTTGATTTGGGTAAACAGCTTATGCCGATTGGTATGCTCGTTGTCCTTGACTCTATCCTGAACCGTATCACACAGAACCGTGCAAAGGGTAAGAACACCTTTATCTTCATTGATGAGATTTATCTTCTGTTCCAGCACGAATACTCTGCAAACTTCCTCTTTACCTTGTGGAAGCGTGTGAGAAAATACGGTGCATACGCAAGTGGAATCACTCAGAATGTCGATGACCTTTTGCAGAGCCACACAGCGAGAACAATGCTTGCAAACTCAGAGTTCATCATTATGCTGAATCAGGCTTCCACAGACAGGCTTGAGCTTGCAAAACTTCTGAATATTTCTGACCTCCAGATGTCCTATATCACGAATGTGGAAGCAGGACACGGACTTATCAAGGTGGGAAGTTCGCTTGTACCGTTTGCAAACAAATTCCCTAAGAACACGAAACTTTATAAACTGATGACAACCAAACCAGGCGAAGCATAAGGAGGGATTTACAATGTCTAAGATTCAATTTCGCAATGCTGCACACAGAGATTTTGTATTGGAAAATCTGGATAAGTGCAAAGTCAACGACTGCTATCACAGAGCATTTTTCTATGTGATGGGTATTTCAGAAGAAACAAGAATGAACATCGGAAAGATGTTTGATTTTAAGAGGGATTGCATCATACCGGAAGGTATGCACGGCGGTTGGCAGACAAGTGGCACAGTCAAGGTCTGCCACCTTGCCTTTAATCTCTGGAATGGATTTACGGAAGAAGGCAGGGAAAATCTCTATACACCGGAGGAACTGTTCTGTTGCGGATATGCTCCGTATTTTATGGAGGGTATCAAGTTGAGGTATCCGGAGTATTGCAGAGATTTGACTCCACCTAAGAGAAACGATATGGAAAGGTAAGAGAAAATGAGCAGAAAAATCTATATTATTATTGCGATGGTGTTTATGGTAGTGTTGTCTGTAAGCACCTTCTTTATTATCCGTAATCACATTGACTCTGCCAAGCAGAATGAAGTCTATGATAACCTTGC
>NZ_KI271036.1:0-767 GCF_000469305.1 Faecalitalea cylindroides ATCC 27803 | reverse complement strand
CGAGCCGCCAAAGGAAAATGAGGGCGTGACGTTTTCGGAAGATAAGGACTATCTTGCGGAATATCTTGAACTCTATCGGCAGAATGAGGATATGGTGGGTTGGATAAAGGTTGAGGATACCAATATCAACTATCCGGTCGTGCAGTCTGTAAATGAGCCGAACTTCTACCTGAAGCACAAGTTTGATAAGACCTATTCCGCTTATGGCTGTCCATATGTGCAGGAAAATTGTGATGTGCAGAAACCTTCAGACAACATCATTATATACGGACACCATATGAATGACGGCTCGATGTTTACGGGACTGATGAAGTACAGAAACAAGAGCTTTTGGGAAGGTCATAAGACGATTACCTTTGATACACTGACGGACAGACACCGGTATGAAGTGATTGCAGTCTTTAAGACAGTCGTTTATACAGACAGCTCCGATAGCTTTAAGTATTATGAGTTTACGGACGCAGAAAATGCGGCAGAGTTTGATGCGTATGTTGCTAAGTGCAAGGAACTTTCTTTGTATGATACCGGAGTATCGGCAGAATATAGCGACAAGCTGATTTCTCTTTCTACTTGTGAATATTCAAGAAACAATGGCAGGCTTGTTGTTGTCGCTAAGAGAGTGGATTAAACCCCACTCTCTATTATTTTTCGAGAAAGGAGGAAACCGATGGCTGATATAAAAACAAGAGATACAAGCAAAGGTACAATCAAGACCATAAATAAGGCAGCAGTTGCCACGGAGCGTACCGGCATTGAATCAAATAAGA
>NZ_KI271035.1 GCF_000469305.1 Faecalitalea cylindroides ATCC 27803 | reverse complement strand
TATTATAAATAATTGAATAAATTTAAGTTGATAAAGAATCTATTAGTTATGTGTCTCTAGACAAACTTTATTTCACAGAATTCATATATCAGGGTCTTAATGGATCCCGATTTTTATTTTTAAATAATGATTTATGATATAATATTTTCAAGTAAATAACATTTGAATTGAGGGTTATTATGAAGAAAATTTTTGTTTATGCATATATGGCACAGAATTTGGGTGATGATTTAATGGTCAGAATTCTATGTGATAGATATCCAAATGCCCAATTTTATTTATATTCAGATAAATTTTATAAAACAGCTTTTAAAGATATAAAAAATCTTATTATATATTCTTCAGAGGATAAAGAAGTCAAGTTTTGGAATAAAGCATTGAAACATATTAAAAAGACTACAAATGGATTTATGGAACGACTAATGGAAAAATGTGACGCAACAGTACATATTGGGGGTAGTGTTTTTATTCAACATAATGATGATTATTCTGCATTTTTAAAAGCAGATGCTGACTTGCGTAAATTTAGCAAGAAAGTATATTTAATTGGTTCAAATTTTGGCCCCTATAAAGATGAGCAATATTATTTGGACTATCATCAACTTTTAAGTACATATGATGGTGTCTCTTTTAGAGATTATTATTCTTATAATAAATTTAAAGATATTCCACATGTAGTTTATGCTCCAGATGTTGTTTTTAATTATCAAACTGATAATTCCTCAAATGTAGAACATCGTGTATTATTCTCTACGATTTCTTTAGCTGGTAGAAATGATAATTTTGCAATCATACAATATTGGGAAGTGTATCGGAAGTTTATTCAAAAACTTGCGAAAAGATATTTGGAATTAGGATATAAAATCACATTTTTATCTTTCTGTGAACCACAGGGTGATTTTTATGAAATAAATGAGATTGTAAAGACGCATGATTTTGATTGTTTTAAAGATAAAATAGAAATTAATAATTATAATGGGAATATAGAGGAGAGCATTTCTTTGATTAAAGAATCAGAGATCATTGTTGGGACTCGATTTCATAGTATTATTCTTGGATGGTTATTTAATAAACCAGTTTTACCGATTGTTTATGATAATAAAACCTTGCAAGTTTTAAAGGATATGAATTTAAAGAATTATGCTTCTTTAGAAGAATTAGAAAAGGTATCGATTGATGATTTAATTGGAAATATT
>NZ_KI271034.1 GCF_000469305.1 Faecalitalea cylindroides ATCC 27803 | reverse complement strand
CGCGCGTTCGAATCGCGTCAGCCGCCCCATAAGAAAATACAAGCCCTGATACAGGGCTTTTTATTATATTTGATGGAGTGATGGTATGTTGAAATTATACATAAAACGATTTGATCAATTGAATGTTAATGAACTCTATGAGATCTTAAAGCTAAGACAAGATATTTTTATCTTGGAGCAGCAATGCCTATATCCAGATATTGATTTTATAGATGAGAAAAGTCTTCACATATATTATCAAGAGAAGGGAAAAATTATTGCGTATTTAAGGATGTTTGAAAAAGACACAAATACTTGTCAATTGGGACGTATCATTTCCTTAAACCGTAGACAAGGATTTGGTACAAGCTTGATCAATGAAACTCTTCAGTTGTTGAAACAAGAGAAAAAATATGCAAAAGTTTATGTTGAAGCACAGAAATACGCAATTGAATTCTATGAAAAGCTAGGTTTTTATGTTATCTCAGATGTTTTTTTAGAAGATGGAATTGAGCATGTAGAAATGGAAAGATTTCTTTGATTACTTAAATCTTTCCTTAACAATATCATCTGGTTTTGCATGCCCAATCAAAAAAGGAGAATGCTTATCATGATCCATGATATTTTCATGGATCTTTTTTTCATCATAATTCGCATAACAATATTTGCAATAATGGTGGCAAGTATTGTAAACTCCGATATCGACCATCTCTATACATCCACAATCTCGTGCAGACCAGAGTTTATAATGTTTCTGTGTTAACTCAAAGGCAAGTTTTCTAGATACGCAGACATCCTTGATGAACCCATATTGACTGAGATCTTCTTTTTCATAACATGTTTGTACAGTCATATTATTTTTATTTGCTATATCAAAGAAGTGGATTCCAATTTTCTTTAAATCTTCATGCGTAGGGTTTTTAAGCTTTAATTCATCATAATGATTACGAACGTTTTTATAATCGTCGATAAAAGAAACGATGATGTGATTTACATATCCTTTTAAAAGACTACACATTCTTTCAAATGCACGAATGTGATATTCCACTGTGTATTTTTCATTTAATAAGATGGGATCATATCGAACATATACTTTTTCTTGTCCTAATAATTTTGATATTTCCTTTATTCCTTCTATGATCTTAGATTTGTCTGGAACAAAAGGTTCAATATCTTTATGATAGGGAGTCAGTGTAACTTGAAAAATCATGGGCTTGTGAATCGAAGGAAGATATTTAATGATAGGTAAAGGGTTTTTAGTGCAAAATACGATCGCATCTACATTCTCAATAAGGATTTTTGATACTTGAGAAGGATAGAAAGGGTTTCTAACTAAAACTTCTCCAGCCTCGAAACGATTCATGAGCCAAGGGGAATAAAATGCTACGATGTCTGTTCTTCCACTAATGTTTAATATCATAAAAAAAGCATACCTTAGTATCTTAAAGGATGCAAATGAAAAGATTATCTAATTATTGTTAAGATAAGTTTAAATAAATATGGCATCCTTAACAGTTTAATATATAAAGGAGTGATATAGTGTATTTAAAGGTGAGGAATATGAAAGAACTTAAAAAGCTTAAAACAGCGTTGATCATGATATTGTTTGGTAATGGTTTCTATCTATTACATACATATTTTTTACAAACACAATCCAGTTCATTTTCGCAGTTTAGTCAAGGAATATTACTTGGCTTATCGGTTGGTTCCAATATTGTCGGAATCATTCTTTTGATCATCTCAATAAGAAAAATACAGGAGGATAAAAATGTATAAGACAGAAATCATCGAGTATGCCCCTAAAGCCGTGGACATGGCAAAAAAGATTGAAGAAAAGGCCAATCATATGATGGAAACTGGATATGAATTGGTGACGGTGTCCATAACAGGAAGTGCTAAAGCTATTTTGGTTTTTAAAAAGTGCGGGGAAACATTGCATGAATAAAATCATTATATATGGTTCTCATTATGGAACAACAAAGCTATATGCAGATAAAATGTCCGAAAGAACGCATATCAAAAAAATATCCTATCGGCAGGTGCAGGATCTTAATCAATATCAAGTAATCATATATGTTGGGGCTTTGTATGCTGGTGGAGTATTGGGCCTATCTAAAACTATGAAAAAGATAAAAGAGCCAAGAAATGTTAAAATCATGATCATTACAGTTGGTTTAGCAGACCCTAATGATGAAATTAATGAGAAGAATATCCGTGGAAACATAAAAAAACAGATTTCTCAGGAAATCTATGATCGAGTACAAATATATCATCTTCGAGGAGGTATTGATTATTCTAAATTAAGTTTTCAACACAAAACATTAATGAAATTAATGTATATTGCTGAGAAAAAAATACCTGAAGAAAAAAGAAACGCAGAGACAAAAGCTATTATTGAAACCTACGGTAAACAAGTTAATTATGTGAACTACCAAAGTTTAGAAAACATTATAGAAAGTATAGAAAAGTAATTCAGATAAAATTCAATTACAATAAATCTTCTAATAAAAAAAACTCCTTATATAAAGGAGTTATTAGCAGAATGGAGCAGATGAGGGGAATTGAACCCCCGTATCAGCCTTGGCAAGGCTGTGTTCTACCATTGAACTACATCTGCAAAAATGGCGGTCCAGATGGGACTCGAACCCACG
>NZ_KI271033.1 GCF_000469305.1 Faecalitalea cylindroides ATCC 27803 | reverse complement strand
GAGCATGTTTTATATGAAGTAACCCCGATTTATGAGGATTCATATGACCTGGTTGCTTCCGGCGTTCATATGCAGGCATGCTCCGTGGAAGATGACTGTGCATCTTTGGCGTTCAATGTCTATGCCTATAATGTACAGCCCGGCATTGAGATTGATTACCGTACGGGTGAAAATTGGGAAGAATAAATTTTTACATATTTTGATTGAAAAAATGTAAGCGTTATGATATCTTAAGCATACAAGGTGTTATCGAAAGAGCATTACTTGAAATCTAAAGGGTGTTAAATTATGCAAGACCTAGTACGTTAGTTTTTTTCGTGCAAGGTCTTTTCTTTTGGGAGGTGATGAAACATATGAGAGTTAAAAGCATTTTAAATAACAGTGCACTGATTGCTTTTAGCGAAAAATCTGAAGAATGTGTCTTGATTGGAAAAGGAATTGCCTTTAACAAACGTCCCGGGGATCCAGTTGATGAAACAAAAGCAGAGAAGGTTTTTAATTCCCGTCATGCACGTACTGAAGAGTTGATAGAGCTCCTAGAAGATGTTCCTGAAAAAGTATTTGAAATGACAAACACGATTATACGATACGCTAATCGAAAATTAGGGAAGGATCTTGATTCTGGAATTTATGTGACACTTTTAGATCATATTCATAGCGCTATAGAAAGGACTGCTGAAGGAATTGAATTGGACTTTGGTATGTTGACAGAAGTTCGAATGTTGTATCCAAAAGAGTATAATATAGCTTGTTGGGCTTTGGATTATATTAATGCCACAATGGATATCGATATTCCAATTGATGAAAGCGGATTTATTGTTATTCATATTATTGCAAATGAAACTCCAAACATGGATACAGGATCGACTAAAAAAATCCTTAGAATTACAAAAGATATTACAGATACTATAATGTCTTATTATCAAGTCAAAATGGATACTTCTAGTATTACGTATACAAGATTTGTTACACATGCAAAGTATCTTGCCTTGAGATATATAAAGCATGAACAAATTGAACAAAATGAAGATTCGATCTTTACATTAAATCCAGAGGCAATAGAAAAAACCAAAGATGCAATTCAGGTTCTAAATCAAAAGTTAAAAGAAAAATATGGACAATCGCTTAGTGAATATGAAAAGTTATATCTAACGATTCATATTTGTCGATTATTAAATATTAAATAATCAGAGTGTTACTGATAAGCAGGCAAAATCTGATACATATGGGCTTCGTTTGCCTATTTGTATCGGATTTTTCTTTTTAAATGACAGGAGGAAAGTATGAAATACGAAGAACTAAGTAAACAAATTATAGAAAAAGTTGGAGGAGTAGAAAATGTGAAAAAAGTCACACATTGTTCTACGCGACTCCGTTTTCAGTTGAATGATCTTTCAAAAATTGATAAAGAAGGACTAAAAAATATACCAGAAGTGCCAGGGATCAAGGACCAAAAAGGAGGCATTCAGGTTATTATTGGACAACAAGTAGATGACGTATATGAAACCATTACAAAAGTTTATACTTTTGAAGAAAAGCCTACAGATATTAATCAAAAGCAGGAAAAAGAAAAAAATCCATTTGTTCGATTTATGAATTTATTAGCGGATTGTTTTGTGCCTTTGATTCCAGTCTTAATTGCAGCAGGCTTGACAAGCGCTATTTCTACATTAATTTCTACTTTTGGCTGGTTGGATACAGAAGGAACAACTTATCAAATTATTGATTTGTTAGCTGATGCTCCTTTATATTTTATTCCGTTTATTATTGCTCATTCAGCAGGTAAGCGTATAGGCGTTAAAAATCCATACATGACCATGGCAGTGATTGCGACATTAGTATATTTGAATGTTTCTGGGATTGCTGGAGAAGAAACTTACTTATCTTTCTTTGGATTGCCAATACGTGTAGCAACTTATACAAGTTCTATTGTTCCTGCTTTATTGTGTGTATTTGCTCAGAAATATATTGAATTGGGCATCCATAAAATTACTCCTAAAGCAATTTCTACATTCTTAGAGCCTTTATTAACGTATTTGGTATTATCTGTAATCATGCTTGTTGTTTTGGGCCCAATTGCTGCTTATATTTCTGATGGATTGGCTTGGGTATTGCAAGCAACTGTGAATTCAAATAAATGGTTAGTTTGCGGTATCTTGGGAGCTTTAATGATTCCGTTAATTTCCACAGGTCTGCATTATTCTTTGATGCCTGTTGTAATAGCTAATTTCATGGTTCTTGGCTATGATACTTTTTGGGCAGGTCCAAGTTTTGCTTCCAATATGGCGTTAGCAGGTGCTGTTTTAGGATATGCGTTAGTTTCAAAGAGAAAAGATGTGAAAGAAATTTGTCTTGCGACAGGAACAACGGCTTTGCTTGGTATTACAGAACCTGCTATCTATTCAGTGGCGTTTGTGAATCGCAAGGTGCTCTATTCTTGTTGCATTGCCGGTGGTATAGGAGGATTTCTGTCTGGTTTGTTAGGAGTTAATTCTTATGGTATGGCTCCGGCAGGTTTGACATCAATACCAGTATTGGCAGGACCTACTTTTGTGAATGGGATCATCACTATTATTGTCTCTGTTACTTTGGGATTTGTTATTTCAGTTATTTTAAATAAGGCAGGGAAAAAGGATGTTCAGTAAGGATTTTTTGTGGGGTGGTGCAACAGCAGCCAATCAGATTGAAGGAGCCTATCTTGAAGATGGGAAAGGGCTCTCTACTGCAGATATTCTTCCAGGAAAAATTCGCTTTAAATATTTATTTGAACCTCAAAAAATGATGGAAGAGAAATTTTCTTATTATCCATCACATAAAGCAATCGATCATTATCATCACTATAAGGAAGATATTGCCTTGATGGCGGAGATGGGTTTTACATGTTATCGTCTCAGTATTTCCTGGCCACGTATTTTTCCGACTGGTATAGAAGAATTACCAAATGAAGCAGGACTAAAGTTTTATGATGATTTGTTCGATGAGTGTATAAAACACGGAATTCAGCCGCTTGTTACTTTGTCACATTTTGAAATGCCACTATACTTGACTGAAGAATTCAATGGTTGGATCGATAAAAAATGTATTTCGCTTTTCGAAAAATATGCCAAAACAGTTTTTGAACGATATAAGAACAAAGTGAAATATTGGCTGACATTTAACGAGGTTAACTCTGTAACAAAACTTCCTTTTCATTCTGGAGGAACCATAGTTCCAAAAGGGGAAAATGTTGATCAATATGGATACCAGATTTTACATAATCAAGCAGTTGCTAGTAGTCTAGCGGTAAAAGCTTGTCATGAAATTATACCAGATGCTCAAATAGGCTGTATGGTTCAGTATTCTCCCGTCTATTCATATTCTTGCCACCCAGAAGATGTTTGGAATTCAATGCTATTGGAAAGAAATCGAGAAACCTTCGCTTTAGAATTGTTTGTGAAAGGTGAGTATCCATATTATGCGAATCGTTTATTCAAAGACCTGGATATTCAGTTGAAAACAACAGAGGATGAATTACAAATTTTAAAAGAAAATCCAGTTGATTTCATTTCTTTTAGTTATTATATGTCCTTAGCTTGGGCAAGAGATGATTTCATTGGAGAAATCACACAAGGGAATCAAATGTCAGGCATTAAGAATCCTTATTTGAAATCTACTGAATGGGGTTGGCAAATCGATCCTAAAGGTTTGCGAATTGCTCTAAATAAATTGTATGATACTTATCGTAAGCCATTATTCGTCGTTGAAAATGGAATTGGTGTTAAAGAAGAATTGGAAGAATGTTCTGTAGAAGATGATTATCGTATTGATTATCTCAAACAGCACCTTTTACAAATTGATGAAGCTATGAAAGATGGTGTTCCTGTCATGGGCTATACCATGTGGTCACCTATGGACATAGTTTCAAATTCTACCGGAGAAATGAGTAAGCGATATGGTTTGATTTATGTCGATGTAGACAATGATGGAAAAGGGACTTTTAAGCGATATCGAAAAAAGAGTTTTTACTGGTATAAACAAGTGATCGAATCAAAAGGAGATGTTCTGAAATGAAAGAAGAATTTGTAAATGTGGTTAAAGGAGAAATAAAAGATATTGATACATGCAGCGATGAAGTTTTTGCGGATAAAGCATTAGGAGATGGTGTATTGATTCTACCACAAGATTATTTAGTGGTATCTCCTTGTGATGGAGAAGTTATTTCTGTCTTCCCCACAAAACATGCAATCTCAATACTTTCGGATTCAGGAGTAGAAATATTGATTCATATTGGTATCGATACAGTAGAATTAGAAGGTAAAGGTTTTGAACAATTAGTTCAGGAACATACAAAAGTCACGAAGTTTGAACCTTTGATGAAGGTAGACTATGATTTGATTCGGAATGAGGGCTTTGATCCAGCGACACTAATGATTTTTACATCAAAAAAAGATATCAAAAAAAAGAACTTAAATAAAATGACAGATCAATATATACCAGTTGTATCGACATTTTAGAACGGGTGACTTTTAGGTGGAGGGCGAGACTTGTTTAAATATTGTCTTTCAATTGCAGGTCGAAGATTTCTAAGAGATGAAGTAGGTATAAAAAAATCTCGAATTGCGGGAATCATGGTTAGTATTTCAGAAGATAAAGATACGGAATATGATTTGGGTGAAAAAGATGTCACTACCTACTTACTCCGAAGAAACATGGCAACTCATCTTTACACTCTTGGATTTTCAGTTTTAGAAAGTCAATACTTCATGGGCCATAAAATGGAGGGAACAGCTTTAAAAAGATCTGACTTTGGAGATGAGACATTCTTGTATGAGATGTGGAAAAAGATTCAAAGGCATCCATTAAACCAAGAGCAAAATCATATCTATAATTGCGATAAAAGCTTAAATCTGAAGAATCAATCGAATGTTAAACTGTTTATTGATTCAAAAGAAACCAGTGATTATCTTATACAAATAGATGTGAAAGAGATGGAAGATCCAATAAAAGTAGATATTATTGGTGATTTTATTGAGACTAATGTTTTCGAAAAACAAGAAGAGATACAAAACGAAGAAGTCAATATTATTAGGTTTATCAATGAAGCATACAAAAAAGAGGACTAGTTACACTAAATCCTCTTTTTGTGTGCAATACTTATATTATTCTATATAGTTATCTAATTCATCTTTTTCAACGAATCTATAACATTTTCGTCCAATATTAGATCGATATATACGATATCCTTTCTGGTTAGGTTGTCTTTCCCAATCGCCAACGAGTATTAATATAGTGGTTTTTGGATCGAAACTTAAATATTTTTCAAGAAAATCATTTTTAGTATTTTCAGAAGAAAATACTATTTCGAATAGTATTGGTTTTGCACCATCTTTGTGTTTTTCTACAGGCAGATCTTCCTTAACAAAAATTGAATCCTTTTCATATCTTATTTTTTCTGCCGAGGCATTAAATCTTCTACCACCCCATAGTACACCAATACCGTTCAAATTTCTGGGATGATAATTCTCATAATTATTCCACCGAAAAAGAACATTATTAACGAATCGAAAGTCAGGGTCATTAACGGTTCCTACATTAATGGTGTCTTCTTCTAAAGAAGAATTGACGATGTATCTGATGTAGTCTTTGATATTGTTCAATCTGGGTTGTCGATTATGAAATTCGATTCGTTGAGCGTGTTCACCATTATTCTCTTCAAAATCTTCATCAATGTCTGGATCTTCGCCAGGAGGATTATTTTCGTTTCCATCCTTTTGATCGAAAAAAATACCATGATTACATGTTGGGGTTCCTGTTCGTAACCCGGCTCTTCTTATTCCTCTCTTGTATTCTGAGCAATTTTCTTTGTTGTGAGCGTTGCTAAAGAAATAATAAGAATATTCCCCGTTATCTAATCTTCTTCTTTGTATTTTCATTTCACACTTACAATCGGGACAGAAAAAGGTGTATTTCTTATGATTCTCAAAGAAATATTTGTTTGCTTCAATGATTTTTTCATTGTCTGTATTACGGTTGATTATAGCTCTATGACTCATTAAGGTCACCTCCTTACATATAATATAACAAAAAAGCGCTTTATAAAGTAACGCAAAAATGTAATATTTTAACTATTTTTAAAATTTGTTCTTATATATATGATAAAATATTAAAAAGGTGGATTTATATGAGTCTGAAAAACTATTTTGAGAATCTTATACATGAGAAAAATATTACTTATGAAACTTTAGCAAAAGAGTTAAAAATTTCATCACAAACTTTATATAATCTTAGAAATGATAATATAAAAAAAATATCTAGAACTCTACTAAAAAGATTATCTGAATATTTGCATGAAGAACCATATTTGATCATTTATAAATCGCTTATCAATAAAGAAATGAGCAAGTATGTCGATGAGGATTCTTTGATATATTTGTGTAAAAAGTATAGTTCTGGTTTAGGGATATATATTAGAAATAGTAAGAAGAATCTTTCGTTTTGCGGAGCATATTATAAACCGAGAACATATTATTCTTACTCTGTAGTTGATGGGTGGAAAAGTTTAGAGATTCAATTTTGGGATGAACAATTTAAATTTGAAAACTCTAATTCTAAGGAAATATTTTTAAATGATAATATATATTATCGTGCTGTATTACAATATGGAATTTCTAAAGTACAGTCTGTAGATGATAAAAATGTGATTAATTATGAAATTACATTTCAAGATGAAACGGTTTATGAAAAAGTAAAAAAATTATTACCTAGAAAAACAGGGTTTAATATAAATTTGATTTTTGAACCAATTGATGAGTCTTTATTTTTTGAAAACATAGTGTCTATTGATGAAAATGATATTCTATTTTTTGAAAACATATATAGATATGCTCATGACCAATATTATTGGAAAAAACAAGTAGCGTCTGATGAATTATGGATTGCAGCTTTTGAATGCAATTTAGCCATAATTCCGTTTGTAGAGCCTAATATAGAATATGCTAGAGCTAGACTTATTCGAAAAGATGAATACCTACGGATAATTGCAGAAGAAGATGAAAAAAAGAGCCCCCAAGAAAAGTTGGCAAAATATTTAGAGCAAAAAATAATGTATCTAAAAAACGGTAATAGAGAAAAAGTGGATTTAGATTATATGGAATATCAATATGTATTACGTCCAATTGATGCGACGATTCATCAATGGTGTTTATCTCTTGAAAAATATAGAATGATAATGGAGTTGTTAGAACCTTTGATTGAAGATTATTATAGAAATATATAGTAATTAATGATAGTCAATAGAAGATACATACCATGTTTTACGATATAAAAATAAATGATTTTATTATGATTTTTTAGACCTAAAATTATATAAGCCAAGGTATGGGCTTATATATTGAAAGTCAAAATGATGAAATAATAAAGATTGATTTACTGAATCTAATATTAAACAAAGAAAAAAGAGAGATTAAAATACCTATTAGGTATTATTAATCTCCTTTTTTTAGTAACCTTTGTAATTCTTCATCAATAAGACGGTTGACCATACCATTAATAGATTCGTTATTCAATTGAGCGCATTGATGTATAAGTGCTTTTTTTCCAATAGGGACTCGAATGCGGATGTTTTCTGTTTTTTCGATTTCGTACTTTCTATTTGCTTTTTTTTGAGCTTCTGTAGTCATAATGTTTTCCTCAATTTAAATATTAAAGAAAAAATAAATAAAAATCAACAAAAAGCTTGATAAATGGTACCATATATATTATAATGATAATGGAAATAGAAAAACACGGCAGTTTCAAAGAGTACCAGTCTTTGGTATGACCTTACAAGTAAACCTCCTGGAACCATTGAGTTCGAATAGTATATAAGAAAAGTTGTTTAACGTTTCCAAAATCGAAAAAATGATAAAATCGGTAACGTTAAAT
>NZ_KI271032.1 GCF_000469305.1 Faecalitalea cylindroides ATCC 27803 | reverse complement strand
GAGGTGAATCTCATGAACTCTGCTATTACCAGATCTAAAGGGTCGTGAAGATATCCTACGATTACATGCAGGCAATGTAAAATGTTCTCCATCTATTGATTTTAATGTCATCGCTAGAGCCAGCGCTGGTGCCAGTGGTGCTGATCTAGCCAATATTATCAACGAAGGAGCCTTACTTGCAGTACGTGATGGGCGTAAGATGGTCGTTCAAAAAGACTTGGAAGAAGCCATTGAAACAGTCATTGCCGGTGAACAGAAAAAAGGTGCCGTTATTTCTAATCACGAACGCATGATCGTTGCCTATCATGAAATCGGCCATGCCTTAGTGGCCGCAAAATGTAAAAACACAGCTCCTGTACATAAGATTACGATCATTCCTCGAACCAAAGGCGCTCTAGGATACACGATGCAAGTTGAGGAAGAACAGCACAATCTTGTATCAAAAGAAGAAGCATATCAAAGGATCATGGTGTATACAGCAGGACGTTGTGCAGAAGAATTGATCTTTAATTCAATCACAAGCGGTGCTTCCAACGATATTGAACAGGCTACAAAACTAGCTCGTGCCATGATCACGCGTTTAGGTATGAGCGACAATTTTGGTATGACAGCTCTAGAAACAGTAAACAATGCATATCTTGGTGGAGATACTTCATTAGCTTGTTCAAGCGAAACAGCTTCAAAAATTGATGAAGAAGTCGTCAACCTGATTAAAAAAGCACACGATGAAGCTTATCAAATCTTAAATGACAATAAGATGAAATTACATGAATTGGCAAAATTCTTATATGAAAGAGAAACGATCACAGGAGAAGAATTCATGGAAATCTTAAATAAACCAGCTGAAATCCCAGCTCAATCTACACGAGCATAAAATTGTCTTATATTTTCCCATTTTCTTTTGATTTTTTATACAATATTTTCTGATAGAGTCTAGACATAAGGTGGTAGAAATTTATGATTCAAAATGTATTCTTTTTTCTAAAAAACAAAGGGGAAGTCAAGTTTCTATACGATAATTTAAGTATTAGTGACGGCTTGAAACTCATGAATGAACATGGCTTTACCGCCATGCCTGTCATCAATAAAGATGGCATTTACAAAGGAAACATATCAGAAGGAGATTTTCTGTGGTATTTATTAAACCACTCTTCAATTACTGCAGAAGATCTAGAAACAATTAAGATCAAAGAACTAATTCGCAAAGATTACATGCCTGCCGTAAGGATTGATGTGGATTTAAAGACATTGGTTGAACGATCTTTAGAACAAAATTATGTTCCTATCGTTGATGACAGAGGAATCTTCATTGGCATCGTTACTCGTAAAAGCATCATCAAATACCTAATGAACCATACGATGAATGAAGCAATTCCATATGATTCAGAATGGAGTACTACTTTTGATGCAAGGTCTTCTAATTAACTTATATGCATAGAGATATAAATTCTCTATGCATTTTTTATCTTCTATTTATAATTTGAAAATATATGTATTTTATTGTTCAATCGCACAGGATAAAGTTTACTTTTTGCATAAAATATCTTAAAATTTAAGCGTATGTAGAAAACTAAGAGGAGGCTAATTATGAAAATTTCATCACTACAAACAGCTAGATATGAGTATTCTCCAAAATTGCCTGGAATGTTAAGACATGGAATTGCTGATATCTGTGTTAAAGAAGGTGAAGAAACTCAAAGTGTTGCAGATCAGGAAAAAATCAAAGCTCTTTTCCCTAACACTTATGGAAAAAAAGAAATCACTTTCGAAAAAGGAACAAACACTTCTGAAGCTAAAAAACAAGTTGTTGGTGTTATCCTTTCTGGAGGACAGGCTCCAGGAGGACATAATGTTATCTGTGGTCTATATGATGCTTTGAAAGCTACAAACAAAGAAAACGTATTATACGGATTCAAAAACGGTCCTATCGGATTGATCGAAGACGACTATATCATCTTTGATGATGAATATATCAACCAATACCGTAACACAGGTGGTTTTGATATCATCGGTTCTGGTAGAACTAAACTTGAAACAAACGAACAGTTTGCGATTGTTGCAGAAGTATGTAAAAAACATGGAATCACAGCTATCGTAATCATCGGTGGTGACGATTCAAATACAAACGCTGCTGTTCTTGCAGAATACTTTGCTGCACATGACACTGGTGTTCAAGTAATCGGATGCCCTAAAACAATCGATGGTGACTTGAAAAACGAAGACATCGAATGTTCTTTCGGTTTCGATACAGCTACAAAGACTTATAGCGAAATCATCGGTAACATCGAACGTGATGCTAACTCAGCTAAAAAATACTGGCACTTTATCAAAGTTATGGGACGTTCTGCTTCTCACGTTGCTCTAGAATGTGCTCTTGAAACACAGCCAAACATCTGCTTGATTTCTGAAGAAGTTGCTGCAAAGAAAATGTCATTATCCCAGATCGCTGACTACATTGCTGATTCTGTAGCTAACAGAGCTGCAAAAGGAATGAACTTCGGTGTTGCAATCATCCCTGAAGGTGTTGTTGAATTTGTTCCTGAATTCTCTACATTGATCCAGGAAATCAATGAATTGCTTGCTGGCAGCAAAGCAGATGCATTCAATGCTCTACCAACTTGGAAAGACAAATACGAATTCATCGAAAACGGATTGACTAAAGAATCTATGAGCGTATTTGCTATTCTTCCTGAAACAATTCAGCAACAGTTATTCTTAGAAAGAGATCCACATGGAAACGTACAGGTTTCTTTGATCGAATCTGAGAAATTATTCTCTGCTCTTGTTAAAGACAAATTGGAAGAAAGAAAGAAAAATGGAACTTATAATGGTAAATTCAATCCATTACACCATTTCTTAGGATACGAAGGAAGATGTGCATTCCCTTCTAACTTTGATTCTGATTACTGCTATTCACTTGGATACAACGCATTTATGTTGATCCAATACGGATACAATGGATATCTATCAAAAATCTCTAACTTGTCTAAACCAGCAAGTGAATGGGTTGCAGGTGGTATGCCAATCACTAAGATGATGAATATCGAAAGAAGACATGGTGAAGACAAACCAGTTATCAAGAAAGCTCTTGTAGAACTAGATGGAAAACCATTCAAATATTTCGAAGCACATCGTGAAGAATGGGCAGTAGAGACTAGCTTCGTATATCCAGGTGCTATTCAGTACTATGGACCTACTGAAGTATGTGACATCACTACAAAAACTCTTGCTTTAGAACAGGAATAATCAATACTTACCATTTATTGGATCAGTTTGCATTCGCAGACTGATCTTTTTTTCTGCCTTGACAAATTTAGTTAGTGCATGTTAACTTTTAGAAGTTAGTTTTATCTAACATTTTTAGGAGGAAATAAAATGAAAAAAACAGTCAATATGATCATGTTATTATCTTTGATTGTTGTATTAATATCTGGCTTATTATTAAAGCCAATGCCTATTACTTCAATTCGAATTCTGCATGTAGTATCCGGCTTTGTTTTTGTGATCAGCGCCATTGTTCACATGCAACAAAACCATATGTTTAAAAGGAGAAAAGCATGATCAACAAGCGACTTATCAATACAGTCAAAGACAGTAAAAAATACATATTCTCAAATGTGCTGTGTCAATGGATCACCCTTTTAAGTAATTTTGTCTTTGTCACTTATCTTGCCTTGATGATCGAAAAGCTCTGGCTTAAAGAACAATTTAATATCTTTGCATACTTGATTTACATGCTTATCAGCATTCTAGTCCGTGCAATCATGACAAAGCTTTCGATTCGAATGGGATATTTAGCTTCAAAAGAAGTTAAAAAAGTATTACGCGAAAAAATCTATCAAAAATTACTTTCTTTACAAGGCTCCTACAAAGAACAAATCAACACAAGCGAGCTTGTACAGATTGCCGTAGAAGGAGTGGATCAACTGGAAGTTTATTTCAGTTCATATTTACCTCAATTCTTCTATGCTATGTTAGCGCCGCTTAGTCTATTTATTTACCTTTCATTCATTGATATAAAAAGTGCTATTGTCCTATTTATCTGTGTTCCATTGATTCCAGTATCGATCATTATCGTACAAAAATGGGCCAAGAAGCTCTTATCAAAATATTGGGGACAATACACAGCTTTAGGAGATACTTTTTTAGAAAACCTACAGGGATTAACAACTTTAAAAGTCTATCAAAGCGATCAGTATAAAAATGAAAAAATGAATGAAGAAGCAGAGAAATTCCGTGTTGTTACCATGAAAGTTTTGACCATGCAGTTAAATTCCATTACGATCATGGATTTAGTTGCCTATGGAGGTTCAGCCCTTGGTATCATTGTCGCCCTATTACAATTGAATAGTGGAAACATCGGTTTATTTGGATGCTTGTTAATTATCTTATTGTCTGCAGAATTTTTTATACCTATGCGACAACTTGGTTCATTTTTCCACATTGCGATGAACGGTATGGCTGCCAGTGATAAGATCTTTCACTTTTTAGATCTGCAAGAGCCAAAAAAAGTTAAAACCCCATGTCCGGATATCGATTCCATATCGATCAAAAAGCTAAGTTTTTCTTATGATGAAAACAAAGAAATATTGCATGATATTTCTTTAAACTTCAGCAAAGGATCCTTTAGTGCTATTGTAGGAGAATCCGGTTCAGGAAAGTCGACCATATCATCCATTTTGATGAAACGAAATCGAAAATACACAGGTCATGTTTTAATCAACGATATTGATCTTAATCAGATTTCTGAATCGTCTTTAATGGAAAACATTACTTACGTCTCTCATCAAAGCTATCTGTTTAAAGGAACGATCAAAGATAATTTATTGATCGCAAAACCAGATGCATCCGATGAAGAACTATGGAATGTACTTAATAAGGCAAAACTTTCTGCATTTTTAAAACAGGAAAATGGTTTAGAAACATTTGTTGAAGAAAAAGGGTCTAGCTTTTCAGGTGGTCAATGTCAAAGACTAGCCTTTGCTAGAGCCTTGTTACACGATAGTCCTGTTTATATCTTTGATGAAGCAACATCCAACATCGATGTCGAAAGCGAAAATGATATCATGCAGTTGATCCATGAATTGGCAAATGATAAAACTGTGATTCTTATTTCACATCGTCTAGCCAATGTTAAGGATGCTGATACGATTTATGTTTTGGAAAACGGAAACATTGTCGAATCTGGCAAACATGAAAAATTGCTTCAAAATCAAAGTGTATATGCATCCTTATGGAATGCTCAAGTATCTCTAGAATCATATATAGGAGGTGGCAATGCATGAAAAAAAGAAATAGTCTACAAATCATGTTCCAACTTGCTGGTTTGATCAAAGGTTTGACTGGTTATATGTTATTAGCTATTTCTATGGGAACCATTGGTCATCTTTGTGCAACTTTTATTCCTGTTCTAGGTGTCATAGCCCTTTTAACGATTTTAAATGAGATTCATATCTTCTCAATCACAACATTATTTATTCTATTGATCATCTGTGGAATTCTTCGAGGAGCCTTGCGATATGGTGAACAGGCATGTAACCACTATATTGCCTTTAAACTTCTCGCAATCATCCGCGATAAAGTATTTGTTGCTCTTAGAAAATTATGTCCTGCCAAGCTTGAAGGAAAAGATAAAGGAAATCTAATTTCCATCATTACTTCGGATATAGAACTTCTTGAAGTATTTTATGCCCATACGATTTCTCCCATTATGATTTCTATCTTATTTGGTATCATCATGTGTACATTTATTGGAAGTTTTGATCTTGTACTTGCTATGGTCATGCTAATCTCTTATATAGTTGTTGGATGCATAATTCCTATCTTGATTTCTCAATCAAATAAGGATTATGGTTTGATCTTTCGTACAAAAACAGGTGATTTATCAAGCTTTGTCCTAGATAGTTTGCGTGGCGTCAATGAGACCATTCAATATGATGATGGCAAAAATCGTTTAAATAAGATCAAAGAAAAAACAGATTCCCTATCCATCGAAGAAGGAAAAATGAAAGATATAACAGGAACCAATATGGCTATTACGAATACTGTTATCTTACTTGCTGATTTGGCAATGTTATTTGTATTGATTCATTTCTATACAAACTTGCAAATTACATTTGCTCAGTTAATTATTTCCGTTGTTTCCTTGATGAGTTCCTTTGGCCCATTTGTTGCTTTGGCGAATTTAGGTTCTACTTTACAAAATACATTTGCGGCAGGAAATCGTGTGCTGGATATTCTGGAAGAAACGCCAGTTGTTGAAGATATTCAAGGGCAAAAAGAAATTCAATTTAATGATGCTAGCGTTAACAATGTTTCTTTCTCCTATGACAAAGAATTAATTTTAGATAATATTTCACTAACCATCCCAAAAGGAAAAATCATTGGAATTACCGGAAGAAGCGGAAGTGGAAAATCTACATTGTTAAAATTAATGATGCGTTTTTGGAAAGTTGATCAAGGTGAAATCAACATCTCAAATACAAGTATTGAACAAATTAATACAGATAATTTACGCAATATGGAAAGCTTTGTCAGTCAACAAACACATTTATTTCATGATAGCATTGCCAATAACTTAAGAATTGCTAAATTAGACGCCAGCGATGAAGAACTCATTGAAGCCTGCAAGAAAGCTTCTGTTCATGATTTCATCATGAGCCTTCCACATGGATACGATACGATGGTGGAAGAACTAGGTGATTCTTTATCTGGTGGAGAAATCCAAAGAATAGGTTTAGCTAGAGCTTTCCTACATGATGCCCCATTCATGTTACTGGATGAACCTACCAGCAATCTTGATAGTTTAAACGAAGCTGTGATCTTACGCTCCCTTCACAAAGAACATAAAAACAAAAGTGTTGTTCTTGTTTCTCATCGTCAATCCACTATGAATATAGCTGATCAAGTATATTCAGTCGAAAACGGGAGAATGAGTTAATGAATATCGAAACAAAAAGACAAAAAGAAAAAGATATCGTTGCCTTGATGATCAAAATCTATTGTAAGAAACATCATAAATCCAAACACTTATGCCAGGAATGCCAACAGTTAAAAGACTATGCTTTTACAAGAAGTGATAAATGTCCTTTTATGGAAACAAAAACATTCTGTTCAAACTGCAAAGTTCATTGTTACAGACCTGATATGCAACAAAAAATTCGTGAAGTTATGGCATATTCTGGACCTAGAATGTTATTTTATCACCCTGTTATGGCAATCAAACATGTGATCGAAACACAAAAAGAAAAACGTAGATTGGAGAATGCTAAATGAATATTAAAAAAATCTTATACATTGTTCTAGGTACGATTGGATTGATCCTAGGTGCTATTGGAGCCGTTTTACCTTTATTGCCGGCCTTTCCTTTCCTGTTACTGGCAACCGTATGTTATGCAAAGAGTTCAGAAAGATTACATAATTGGTTTATTAATACCAAACTTTATAAAAATAATTTGGAAAGCTATGTACAGGGAAATGGTATGAGCTGGCCGGTCAAATTTCGTGTGATGGGTATGATCACGATCGTTATGAGCATCGGTTTTATCATGATGGCTCTTAAAGAAATCACATATGGATGTATCATCCTTTTCATTGTCTGGATCTTTCATATCTTATATTTTAGTTTCCGCGTCAAAACAACCTAACTCGTTATCTGGTAACGAGTTTTTTTGATATACTTTTATCAAAAGGAGAACAAGTCATGATAGATACAGTAATATTTGATTTTGATGGTCTATTGGTTGATACAGAGATCATAGCCTACGAGACCTACCATCAAATTCTTGATAAACACGGTTTTGTTTTTACCAAAGAAGAATACACTCAATATTACAGTGAAAAAACAGATACTTTAAATGCCGAAAATATAATAAAGCATTATCATTTGCCTTATACGATCGAAGAGCTTTTGCAGATGACCTTTGAATTAGAAGAAAAGATATCCTCTAAAGGAGTTAAATTAAAACCAGGTGCCAAAGAACTTTTAGCTTATTTAAAGGCCAATCATTATCATATTGCTTTGGCTACTTCAAGTTTTAAGAAACGAGCTGTCAACATCTTACAAGAACATGATATTTTAAAGTATTTTGATACCTGTGTATTCTTAGAAGATGTCAAACATTCTAAACCTCATCCCGAGATCTTTTTAAAAGCATTAGAAAAATTGAATGTATCCAATAAAAATGCAATCGTACTAGAAGATAGTGAAAATGGGATCAAGGCAGCAATCAATGCCAAGATAGACGTCATCTGCATTCCTGATATGAAGATACCATCAAAAGAGTATCTTGATAAAACACTTTTTACAGGAAGATCATTGTTTGATGTTCTGACTTATTTGCAAACAAATTCTTCTGATGATTTTACAAAGAAAGATGAGCAAATGAAAATCATTGAAATATTCAACAGAGATCCTTTGTTGATACAAAAACTTTTAGAAGTATGGGAAAGTTCTGTAAGAGCAACTCATTTATTTCTTTCAGACAATGATATCAATCATATCAAAGAGTATGTTCCCCAAGCTTTAAAAGAAGTTGATCATTTGTTGATCATTGAAACCATAAGAAAGTCCCTGTTGGTTTTATAGGAATTGATAATCAACATCTTGAAATGCTCTTTATTTCTAATAAAGAAAGAAAAAAAGGACTAGGAAAAATGCTTTTGAAATATGGAATCGAAAAATTTTGGGATCAATGATCTAGCCGTAAACGAACAAAACCCTTTGGCAAAAGAATTTTATGAACATATGGGATTTATAGTCTATAAGCGAACAGAAACAGATGAACAAGGAAATCCCTATCCCTTGTTATATATGAAAAGAAAACAAATATAATGATTTTTCTTTTTTACAGAATATAAATGCGCCTTGGACCCAGTAAACGATCATACCTTCCAAGAGCTTAATCAAAATTACATTATAGAAAAAAGACTTGTATTTGACATCCAGATCAAATCAAGTCTTTTTCTTTTATAAAATCATTATAGATTTTGAATATAAACATAAGCTTCTAAAAAATCATCAAAAATATGATCTGCCAATGTCTGATCAAAATTAAATCGAAGATCTCTATGTGCTAAGGTATACATACCCGCTCTTTTAGCCGCCGTGATCCCAATTGTAGAATCTTCTAAAACAACACATTCATCGGATGATACCCCAAGTTGTTTTGCGGTATAAAGATATATCTCCGGATTTGGCTTACTTTCTTTAAAATCTCTTCCTGTGACCACCAAATCAAAATAACTATCGATAGAACACTCTTTTAAACATTTTGATATCAGTTCCATAGAGGATGATGACGCAATCGCAAGCTTATAGTCAGGCTTTAGTTTTTTTAAAATATACCGTATATATGGATTTAACATATCTGAATATGAATAAGTTACATCTTGCATCGTATCGTGATATAAAGATTCTATTTGTTTGCTAGTAATTCCTTTTCCATACCATTCAGCCATTTTTGAAAAGGTGAATTGATGAGAAGAGCCAGCTAATTGATTTATCTCTTTTAATGGTACATCGATACCTTGCCGTCTATAAAATTCAAACACTTTATTTCGAAAGAAGGGTTCTGAATCAACCAGAACCCCATCCATATCGAATATCACTGTTTTAATTTTCATAAAACAGCCCCTTATTTTAATAATCTAATGCTTTGTAGTAGCGGCGAATATCGATTGGATGTCTTCTACAATGTTCAAGATGAACATTCAATCGCATAAATGCTGAACGCATTACAATTGGAGACAACATTCCTCTAAATTCATCACTGATACCGTTCAACTTAAAGTCTTTTGTATCAAATGTAGTAACTTTAGCACTAACACGATGAACAAACTTTTCAGCACGATCCATTTCTGGACGTGTCTTATCTTCTCCCTTGATCAAAATAACCGGAATATCTCTTTCAATAACTTCCAAAGTTCCGTGGAAGAAGTTTGCTGCTGAGATTGGTCTTGTTCTCATCCATTGCATTTCTTCCATGATACACATTCCATAACATACAGCCCAATCTTCCAAGTTTCCTGAACCAATCAAATATGTTAATGGTTCATCACAATATTTTTCAGCATATTCCTTCATCATTGGATCTGCATCTTTATAGATTTGTACAACATTTTCTGGCATATTCTTTAATTCAGAATAGAATTTGTCATATTTATCAAATTGTCCTGCATTTTTCATGAAGCGAAGAACAACAGTATACCACCAGTAATATTCTCCACCAAAAGTATTAACTAAATAATCGACTTTTTCTGCCAATGGTGTACCTAGCTTTTCTACATAACCAATAACTCGGGCCCCAACTTCATGTGCTTTGTCAACCGCTGCTTCTACTTCTACAGTATGTCCTGAAAGAGATGCGATAACAACAACAGAATCTTTGTTGAAGTTAGCATTTCCTTCATACATAAAGTCCTGAGCATTTTCCAAATAGATTGGTAAAGTACAGCCTAATTGTTTTGCTGTATGCATGATCTGCCCAGCATATAACAATGTTCCTCCAATTCCAAACAAGAAGATATTTGAATATCCTTCTTCACAGATCTTATCAACGATCTTCTCTACTTCTGGTACTAGATTTACTCCATTTGTGTGTTCTGTACGAACTCTGTTTTCATCAAAATTTAACATAGTTTTCTACCTTTCTTATTCTACTATTCACCTTGAATTTGTATAAATATATTTCTTGTTTGTGGTCCATCAAACTCTGCAAAATATACATCTTGTGCTTTGCCGCATTCTAACTTTCCATTTTCTATGACCATAACCGTATGATTACCGCAAAGCATCGATTTTAAATGCCCGGGAGCATTGCCCCCTGTTGCTCCATAACTCAACAGAAAGTGAGAATGAGCATAGTCATGATCAAGTGGAACAAGTCTTTCCAATGTCTCTTCAATGTCCGTCATCAAACAAGGAAGATTCTCATTGACCATGATTCCAGAGGAAGTATGCGCTGTTATAACAAAGACCAAACCTTCTGTAATCCCGGATTGACTGATACATTTTCTAACTAGTTCAGTAATAGGAATAATTTCAAATTCTTTATGTGTGATAACTTTTTCTTTAAATGTTTTGACCATACTCACTCTTCCATTCCAAGAAATCTCAAAGCATTTTCTCCCATGATCTTTGATCGGGTAGCTTCTCTTAAATTCAATTGATCAAGTCCATATTTGATTCTTCTTGGTTTAAAACGTGGACTGTTAGAACCAAACATAACTTTATCTTTTAAATTATTTTCCAACCATAAAGGGCCTAACTGATTTTCAAATATATCTTTCATGAACTTTCTAGGCGAATCCATATACAACATTGCCGTATCTGCATATACATTCGGATATTTAAGAAGCAGTGCTGCTGTTTCATGGATCCAAGGCCATCCAAAATGTGCTAAACTAAATCGTAATTCCGGATATCGAATTGCCACTTCTTCAAACTCTAAAGGTTTAGCGTATTTCATTGGTGCATCACTTTCCCATGACATACCTGAATGAAAGACAATCGGCTTATTCTTTTTGATACAATATTCGTAAATTTCATTCATCATAGGATCTGAAGGATAAAAATGTTGTTTAGAAGGATTCAGCTTTAATCCACTCAAATGATATTGATCAAAAGCTTTTTCCAATTCTATCATTCTATCTTTGCGATACGGATCCACACTTGCAAATCCAATAAAGATATCCTGATTATCTTGTACAAGTTTATATATTGTTTCATTATCTGGAATTTGAACCTTACGAGTTGTTGTTAGATCAAGTGGCAACAGCACCATTTTATCAACTTTAGCATCCTTAAGTTCTATTCTGGTCATTTGCATGTCATGGCCAGACATCAATCCCCATCCCATTTCTTTTTTACTGATTTCTATTGCTTGTGAAGTTTTAAATGCTTCATTCATCAACCAAGGATGAGCATGCATATCTATGATCATATTATCTACCCTAGAATACCTAACCAAGAACAAAGAATACCAAATACAACCGTTCCTAAAAGAATTACAATGACATTCACTTTTTTATTTAATAATTTGTAGTAAACACCTAAAGCAGCCAAGCTTAGCATTCCTGGCATCAAACCATCTAATACTCCCTGGATTGCAACAGCTCCTTCACCAGTACCAATGGTCAGCGGTGTTGATACAACGACGAGTTCATTTGTCATTCCACCGATAACCATAACTCCAATGATCGATGCAGCATACATGAACTTTTCCATCAATCCAGATTCTTGGATCTTATTCAAATAATTAGCACCAATTTCATATCCTTTAAAGGCGCCGATATAACGAACTAGCATAGCAGGAACATTAAATACCAACAAGAATAAGATTGCTCCTAAAATGCTGCCTTGCATCGCGATAGAAGTACCAATACCTACTGCCAAAATTCTCAAAGTTCCTAAGAACAATGAATCTCCGATTCCAGCTAAAGGCCCCATCAAAGCAACCTTGACAGCACTGATAGAAGATGTATCAAAATCTTTATCCTTGGCATTCATTTCTTCCATTGCCATGGTAATACCACCAATGAAAGTACTAATATACATATTTGTATTAAAGAATTCCATATGACGCTGCATAGCATCTTTTAATCTTTCTGGATCATCTTTATATAACTTCTTGATCGTAGGAAGCATCATATATTCAAATCCCATATGCATTTGACGTTCATAATGCCATGAGAACTGAATCGTAAATGATCTCCAGAACATCTTCATTATATCTTTTCTAGTGATCAATCCTGTTTCATTATTTTTAGAAGTCATCATCGTCTCCTCCATTTTCTACTGCAACCGGTGCAGATTCTTTAAAATCAACTTTGATCAATGCGGCCAATACACCAAAGGCGGCAATACCTACTACTGGTACTCCCAGATAAGCAGATAACAAGAAACCTAGGAAAAAGAATGCGATAACTTTCTTATTCATGATCATCTGTGCCAACATTGCAAATCCTAGTGCAGGCAATAATCCCGTAGCAACTGTTAATCCATTGGTAATTACTTCTGGAATAGAATTCACAACATTCTCAATTGCAGTACTTCCCAATAAGAATCCGGTAGCTACAAGCACTGCTAAGATCGTACATGTCAAGAAACCAGCTCCCATATGTACCATACCAACAGCTTTTGCATTCCCTTTTTCAGCATAACTATCAGCTAAACGTCCTAGCATTGGACGAACCGTTGTGAAAATAAAATTATCAATCACACTTGCCAATAAAGCAATTGGATACGCCAACGTAACAGCAACTTCAGCTCCACGACCTGTTGTGATCGCAAAGGCTGTACCCAATACACCACCAACAATAACATTTGGCGGAATAAAAGCTCCTATAGATTGAGAACCAATAAAAGCTAATTCTAGGAAAGCGCCAATTGTAATTCCACTTTCTACATCCCCTAACACAAGACCAACCAATGGTCCTAAAACGATTGGCTTTTGAATCAAGCAATCTCCTAAAGCCAAATCACATTTTCCGATAAATGCTATACATCCTAATAAAATCGCCTGAACAACCATTACTTACACCTCTTTTCTATTCAATGACTGTTTTTGCATCAATGCTTGTATCATTTGGAACCATACGAATTTCTACATCAATTCCTTTATCGATCAATTCTTTGATCATCTGTTCCTCTTCTTTAGTAACATTGATTGCTTTAGAAACATTTCTTGTTCCTTCTCTAGGTTTTGTTCCCCCTAGATTTAATGATTTGATCTGACTGCAATTCTCTGCAAGTTTGTAAGCATCCGCTATGCTTTCTACTACGATAAATAATTTGTATTTATCAGTAACACCACTGTTAATGGCTTGAATAGAATCATCTACATTTTTGATAACAAGCTTAACACCTGCAGGTTTAGCCAGTTTGATAGAAGTTTTTCTAAGATCATCTTTCATAACAGCATCATTGGCAATCAAGATACAGTCAGCGCCTAACGCACTTGTCCATGAAAATGCAACTTGTCCATGCAATAGTCTGTGATCTACCCTAAATAATTTGATCATATTCCTCTCCTTTAGAAATCTTCATCTGTTTCACTAACTAAATTTGTCAATAAAGTAATTCCTTCTCGAGAACTATCCAATAATTCTTCGTAATCTTCACTAGGAATACCTTCCTGATATCTGAGCACGATATCCAATGCCATACCCAGATTCATCCCGGATAAAACAATAACGTTATTAAGTTGTGTTAGCTGGGCCAAAGTCGTGTGAACACTTCCTCCCTTGATATCACACAAAATTATTACTTGCTCATCACTATTAGGAATTTCTTTTAGCAATTTCTGGTAATAATCGTTGGGGCTTTCTCCTGGATACAAGCTATATGTTTCTACTTTATCCGATAAAGAACCTGCCAACATATTCACTGAATTTTTCATTCCTTTAGACAAATTCCCATGTGAGGCAAATATAATCCTACACATTGTTTCCCTCCTTTCTCCTGTAACGTTTCACCTATATACAAGCAATTTTCGTGCCATAGAGAAATTTTTTAAAAAAAGATGTTGAAATAATCAACATCTTTAGCCTTAATTGTTCTTTACATAATTATAAATATATGTAATTTCCTCTACTGGAATCGAAACTCCATAAAAATCTTCAACTTTCTTGAATGATCGCTTCATATAATTAATAAAGTCTGGATGCTCTTTTTGAAAATCCAAACATTCAAGATAAGATTCATTCCCTCTAAACAAAACAAGTCGTTCGATCAGACAACTTATATGTACATATAAGCCAAAACAAGCACGATTTGACAATTTGATCTTTAAAAGAATTTGTAACTGATCTATAGCATCGGCAACTTGCTCCAATAATTTATTTGGATTCAATATCGTTAAATGACTCATAATGTTTGATAATGAAAAATTACGTAATATGTTTCGATTAAATTCCTGAAGATCTGTTTCATCTAGATATTCATTGAAATACTCATCTAGTTTATTGTCTGAATTGCCCAAGATCAAATCTTCAATACCTATAAACTTGATTTCTTCTATGTTGGGATCTAAAGTACCAATGACACAAAGTACATTATATTGTTCAAAGACAGAAGCTTTTGCTCCTTGAGATAACAGTTCATTATAATTATAGATCTGTACTTCAATATGACATTGTTCCGGTATCGAATCTTCGATCGTAGATTTTAATTTTCTAGCTGTATCATAGCCACTAGCACAAGAACAAAGAATCAAAGGAAGTTTATCTTGATTCTTTTCAATATGGTACATCAAACTAGCTTTTACATTAGAAATCGTATTTTTTAATAGTTCTTCCATCGGTATGTTCATACGAACACCATTTCCAATTTCCAAAGCCATAGGAGTACTTGCATTATTGAGTATACCTATACTCATTTTTTCTAAATTCAATCCTTTATATATTTCCTCCAAACTTCCCATGTCGACCAAAAGATATAATTCTTTGATTTTCTCAAGTCTGCCTAAATAAATCTTTAGTTTTTCGACCATAGTAGCTGTATCAACATGTAAAGGCATATCGATCGCATCAAATATATATTCCCCTAAAAAGTGATTGGCTGCATTAGCGATACTGCTTGCGGTAGAGAATCCATGAGCCAACACTACACAAGCTTTTTGTTGGAGCCTTTGATCCGACTGAAGATTATAGACATAAAAAATAAACAGACAAACAACGATTGGATAAACTTCCATTTCTAAATAAGATTTCAAATACGTACATATTTCTAAAGAAATATTGGCAGCGCGGAAAAATTCCGATTCTAAAAGTTGATTGAGATCTTCACAATCTTCTTCATGTTGAAGACTCCATTTTCGAAAATCATGATAATCAAGATTCAATTCTTCTAGATAACAGGCAATGGCCAAGATATCATTATTTGTTAGCTTGATGCCATATCGGCTTTCAATCATATCAAAGATTCTTTGAACACCTCTTTTATAATATTCAATTTGTGGTGTTTCTTTTTTTCTAAATATCAAATTATCAAAATAATTTTGAACGATCTGTTTGCCCGTATTCACCAATTTCCCAATATCGCGTTCTTTGCGATATGTTTGATACGTTTGAATGATTTCATCATTTAACTGAATGATTTCTTTATCATGACTATAAAACATTTGAAGATCATCCACTGAAACGTATTCTTCTGTATCTTGTAATGTTTTAGGATTTTCATAAAGTTTTGTAAGAACATGCGAAGGCAAACTTGAAAGATGTATCAATAAATTGTTTCCTTCTCTATCAAACAAGGAATTGACACAGCATGATTGTATGATGCTCTTTAGTTCACCAATATTTCCTGCTAATTTACTCGATAATAAAGTGTTATATACTTTATTGCTCATTTTTATCTTGCATTGCAATCTCTGTTCCTCATCACGAAATAATTTATAGATCAATTCGATTTTTTCCTGAACGCTTCTTTGACTCATTGAAGGTATCGTTATTGTCATAGGTATACGTCTGAGCAAAGTTTTAAGAAGAACATTTTCAGGGTTTTCTGTTGTCGCAAAAATCAATCGAACTTTTGATTTATACCATTTATCATTATCTCCTACCCTATGATAAATTCCCTTATCCATGAAGAGAAATAATTTTTCCTGACATTCAGATTTCAATTCATGAACTTCATCTAAAAATAATACTCCCTGATCAGCTAATGCGATCAGCCCGGCATTATCTTTATCCGCCCCGGTAAAAGCTCCTTTTACATGTCCAAACAAGTTTGCCGTTAACAATTCAGGATTATTGGCATATTCACTACAGTTTACTGTAACAAATCTGCCTTTAATTATATTATTATTTTTAGCCCATTCATACGTTAATTGAGCAATATAACTTTTCCCTGTTCCGGTTGCTCCATATAACAACAAGGGTAAGCCTTCCGGCGGATAAGCAATTGTTGCCTTACATTGTTTTACAATTTCTCTAAGTGATTGTTCATGGCCTACCAGTTTTTCAAAATCATGCAATTCTTGTTTTTGAAGCGCTGTTTCTAATGAAGAATAGCTTGTTTCAACCATAGATTTTCCTTTTTTATGAAGGTATTCTGTTGTCAGATATTTATAAGGTTTTTCTTCGATCCTTGTCAATTTTTTTTGATTTATGAGGCTTTTTAATAAAAGTGCACATTGATTACGTCCAATTTGGAATTTTTCACTAATTTGATCCAATGTATTTTTTTCAAAGTCTTCATTTTGACAATTTTGGTCTATATATTTCAACAGCTTTTCTTCCATGATCATCCACTCCCTTTACGTTTTATATCATATACTAATTTTAAATCGAAAGAAACATTTATATAATTACAACATCATTAATTTCCTTTAGCGACTTGTCAGATCTATTTGATAGAAATATAATCAATTTAAGACGGAATAAAGGGAATATATCATGAAGACCAACTTAAAACTTCAACCAACTTTAAAACAAACTCTCCATTTAAGCACTTCTATGAAGAATCACTTAGAAATCTTAAATATGAGCTCTGAAAAAATAATAGATCATATTCGCCAGCTGGCAGATAGAAATCCTTTTATCGAATTTAATCCCAATGAAGACATTCATGAACTTTTAATGAATAATATTTCTACAGCTCCTGTTTTAAAAGATGAGTTATATTTTCAACTGCATACATGTAATAGAAAATATGATTCAGCTATTACTTCTTATATTATTGAATCCCTTGATGAAAATGGTTTTTTTAACATTCCTATAGAGCAAGCTTGCAATGACCTTCATGTTCCTGAAGATAAATTTATACAGAATCTAAACTTGATCCAAACATTTGAACCATGTGGTGTAGCTGCAAAAAACAGTATTGATAGCCTCTACATCCAACTATCTAGAAACAATCAAACTCCAGCTCTAAAACTATTAAAAAACTACCAAAATGAACTATTGAACAACGATCTTTCTTCCATATGCAAACAAATGAATCTTTCTTTTGATCAAGTAGAAAATATTTTGTTAGAAATAAGAAAATGTAATCCTTATCCTTGCAACATGTACACCACACAAAAAACACAATGGATCTTACCTGATGTAGAAATCAAGATAGAAGATGGAGATATCATAATCGAACCAAAAGAAATTGGAGATGTTAAATATATCAAGCCACAAGAAAAGATCATTGATCCAGAATTAAAGCAATATCTAAATCAAGCTAAATTCACTATTGATAGTTTAAATAAGCGAAATAAAACATTATTAGTCGTTGCCAATGAAATCATAAATAAACAAAAAGGATATTTTTTGTATAACGACGAATTAAAACCTCTCACCCTTAAAGAATTAGCTAAGTCAACCAGTCTGAGTGAATCAACGATTTCAAGAACTGTGAACAGTAAATATTATCTGTATCAAAACCAAGTTTATCCTTTTAGAAGCCTTTTTACTTCCAAAACAAAAGAAGGAACCTCAAGAGATTCCATACAAAAAGCATTATTATATCTAATAGAAAATGAAGATCCTAATGCTCCATTACTAGATGAAGAAATTGTAGAACAACTAAAAGATCTAGAACTCTTTGTTTCTAGAAGAACAATATCAAAATATCGCAAGGAAATGAGAATTTTGAATTCTAAACAACGCAAAAAAGCATATAATTCTCATACATAATAAAAAGAATAAAGTTTTAAAATGGATCCTGTAAACATCATTCTTTATAATACCTTGTAATATGGACAACAATATTAAAAGTATCTTGAAGAAATTAAACCCCATATCGTTCTTTAAACTGGTCATACCGTTGCTCTTTTAGATCTTCGATATTTTGTTTTCTTGCCTGATCGACAAAATGCAATGGGATCGATGCGGTTGCCAAAATCATGGCACCGCCAATCGCCATGATAATCAACCAGCGAAGCCCCGATCGAAGCATGAACTTTTCTGTCATGCGGTTGATCTCATTGACA
>NZ_KI271031.1 GCF_000469305.1 Faecalitalea cylindroides ATCC 27803 | reverse complement strand
TAATATCTTCCGCAGCACGGACTTCATAAACTGCTCCCTCAAGTCCTGTCACTTCATAAACAGGCTGATAAATAACATCACTGTCCTCAGAACCACTTACATTGACACCACTAAATACTTCTCCGGTTTTTTCAACCGTGATAGTACCTTTCTGTGCCATATTCGGCTTATTGACTTTCACAACAGTTACGCCACCTTCCTCTGTGGAATTTTCTTCGGTAATATCAAAATATACCGGAGTATCATCAAGTACATATCCGTATGGAGCTTGTACCTCTACGATAGAATACCCCTTGCCGTAATCCAGTTTCTCAGGTGTGACAAGAGAACCATTTGCATCGGTATAGAACACATCAATCGTGGTCGGTGTCGGATAAGTAAAGGTCATTTTGACCTGATTACCCTGCGGGTCGTAAATCTTAAATCCTGCTCCTGCATACGGAATACTCTTTCCGCTTTCTGCGTCCACCTTAACTACATTGACAAAGCTCTCGAAGTTACGGTTATTGATGAGATAACGATAAGTCTGTGCGTTCTGTGAAATGAACACATCAAAATCATCCATCATCTCTCTGCCTTCCCAACCAGAAGTCTGGTGTACGGTATAAATACCATACGGCATATCTTTTGTCTGACCGAAGCCATTTTCATCGCAAACAATGGTATCTCTCTCGTCTTTATTGGCTGCGTCATAGCTTCCGGCAGATTTCAAATAAATCTCAAAGGAAGCACCCTTTTCAGGTGTTTCAATCTTTGTTTCTCCGTCATCGGTATGTTTGATGATAGCCACATTGCCTTTGATTACCTGCTCGGTTACATCATTGGAAGTAAGGTTGTGTTCCACCTCATAAAGTTTCGGGTCTGCACCTACTTCATGGATAGTCTTATCAAGCAAATATCCCTCTGACGGTGTGATTTCTCGGATTGTCCAGTCGGTATCACAAACATATTCTTTAGTAGTGAACTGACCGTTTTCATCAGTAACATACTTATCTACAAGCGTTTCGCCCTTATAGATACCGTAAACTGCTCCCGAAAGTTTGGCATTGCCCTGTGCTTCGCCTTTCTCAGCGTCGCTCTTTGTGACTGTTACAGTAAATTTCTTCAAAATGTTATTGAAGTTTCTTGTGGTTACTTCTTTCCACTTCACTGGTACAGTCTGATTTTTCGGTACGACATAACGGATAGCTGTGTCTACTTCTTCAAGTGTATATGGTTCAGAACCACTGATAAGCACATCTTTGAAAGTTGCCACACCGTTTTTGTCTGTAACTGCATACTGGTCAACAGCATCACCGGAAAGAGAAGTACCGAAAAGATGGAACTTCACACCTTCAACAAGGTTATCTTCTGAGGACTTCACTACCTGAAGGTCGCCACGCTTCAATTTGTTATTGAAAGTGACCTTTGCAATCTGTCCTGCTACAACAGTAACTCTATGTGTTTCCTGCGGCTCGTACTTATCGTATGCCTGCTCGGTTACAGTATAGATACCCGGCATAAGATTATCAATCTGGAACTTACCGCCATTGGCTGTTGTAACCGTCTGATTGATACCGTTTCCGGTAATTGTGAAGTTAATACCGTCAACCTTGCCGTCCTCACTGGTCTTTACAATCTGACAAGAGCCATAGCTGACTTTCATTTTCACATAACCGTTGATACTGTCGCTTACTTCCTGAGCATAGCTGACAACATCCTGCACACTGGAGTTCTGACCATGTTTACCCTCTGACCATACAACCACACCTCTGCGGACTGCATTTTTCTTCGTTGCGGTAATGGTAAATTCCTTACTCGGTGCAGTATCCATAGAAACAGTAAGTTTGTTACCATTCACTGAAAAGTTCACTCCACTGATACTTGCCTTGAAATTATATTTGGACAGCACATTGTTTGAGTCTGTCAGGGTAGTTGTGTACTTACTTCCATTCCACTCAAGTTCTATTGTCTTTGCCGAACCGGATGATTTATTACAAAAGCTTGGTATGGTCGCATGGTTCTGTACACTCTGCACCATACTGTTGTAATAACTGAAAATCTTATTGCGGAGCGGATGCCTTGCATTGATGACATCTTTCACATTGCTGCAACCACTGGCTGATACATGATTGAAGTTCACATCACGCTCTCCGATAACAGTTTCCCAGATAAGAAGCTGTGTGGCATAAGCCTGTGCAATGCTGTTTGCTGCTGCTTCATTCTGTGACCTCCAAGATGTCGAGATTGTCCCACGATAGCCATACTGTAAAATACGACCAACGAAAAGACGGATTTCATCTCCGGAAATAACCCCATTGGATGCAAGGTTATTAAAATAATTTTCGTCATACTTATTCATTGTCTGACCGACCTTGAGCGAAATTCCCGGCTCAATACAATAAGCAACATTGCCTGAGTATGAGCCAATAGCCTTAAGATTGGTAAAATTGGAACGTCCGGTATGCCAACCATTTTTCAAGGTCAAATTGCTGTGTCCCCATACCCCATCGTAATTAGCATC
>NZ_KI271030.1 GCF_000469305.1 Faecalitalea cylindroides ATCC 27803 | reverse complement strand
GTTCGAGTCCCTTCACCCGCACCACTTGAAAATCGGAGCAGCAATCGCTGTTCTTTTTTTTATAGGTATTAATATGTTGAATATAGAAGATGTAAAAAGTAAACAAAAGCGGAAGAATCAAATTCTATTTGATCGTAACTCAACCTGTCTACAATCTTTATTAGAAGAGATACGAAAGTATCCGCATAAGACTTTGACATTATGGGCTCTAACATGTGCGCAAGTTCCGGCGAATGAATTAAATAAACTTTTAACAAATGATGACCGAGTTAAGATTGCACTCGATTTATGTACAAAATGGATGCAAGGTCATGTTAAGATGCCGCAGGCAAAAAAAGCTTTGTTATCCGTTCATGTGATTGCCAAAGAAACAGATGATGCATATATCAAAGCTTTGGCACATGCGATTGGACAAGCTTGTGGATCGGTTCATGTAGAAACGCATGCGTTTGGACTTGTGATGTATGAGATGACTTCGATTGTCATTAAATATGGCATCGATGATTGTATTCCTTATTTAGAAGAAAAACTGAAATACTATCAGAGAATGTTAGTTGAATGCGATTATAGAATTAAATATGAAGAATTAGAATGGGCGTCTTTTTTAAAAGTGGATCATCCTAAAAATAAAGAACAATTATTGTTTGAGAAGACACAAAAGAAATGATGATCGTATTATCTTTTTTCTTTTATCAAAAATATCCGAAATATAGTATAATAAGGGCACAAAAGGTTGCAAACGAAAGCCAAACATGCTAAAATACTCGAGAAAGAAATGGAAAGATAGAAGCACCCCTTCTCACCTGATGTCCAAAGGACATGGGTTCACAGCCAATTCAATTATGAATTTGTGAAATTAATGGGTGCCTTTGTGTGCCCATTTTCTTTGTTTAGAAAAAGGTAGGTGTCGAATATCAATAACAGAAAAGTTGCCCCAAACAATGTCAATGATGATTTGTTTAATGAGAAGATTCCATTTAAAGAAGTGTTAGTCATTGATGTAGATGGAACTCAGTTGGGCGTTATGTCAAAAAAAGAAGCATTGGACATTGCATACAAACAAAATTTAGATTTGTTATGTGTTGCACCGAAAGCTCGTCCAGCCGTATGTAAGGTCTTAGATTATGGCCGTTATCACTTTGAACAGCAGAAGAAAGCCAAGGAAGCTAAACGTAAACAGCATGTTGTTGAAGTTAAGTCTTTACGCTTATCACCAATCATTGATACGCATGATTTTGAAACAAAATTACGTCATGCGACAAAATGGATCGAGGCAGGAATGAAGGTAAAAGTTGATATGCGATTCCGAGGTCGTTTGATCACTCGAGTTGAGGTTGGAAAGAAGATCATGAATGACTTTTTGGAAGCTATGAGCGAAATTGCAGTAGTTGAGAAAAAGCCTCAGCTGGAAGGAAATACGATGTCAACAGTGTTGGCACCAAAGAAGAAATAACAAAGGAGGATAAGAATATGCCTAAAATGAAGAGCCACAGAGGATTAGCAAAACGTGTTAAAAAAACAGGAAGTGGAAAATTAAAGAGATCTCATGCTTATACATCTCACCGTTTCCACGGAAAAACTAAAAAACAAAGACGTCATTTAGCAAAACCAGCAACTGTACATGCTACTGACTACAAACGTATCAAGGATATGTTAGTGAAATAAGGGAGGATTAAACAATGGCAAGAGTAAAAGGTGGAACTGTTTCACGCGCTCGTAGAAAACGCGTATTGAAATTAGCCAAAGGATATTTTGGTTCAAAACACACATTATATAAAACTGCAAATGAGCAGGTAATGCATTCTTTCAAATATGCATACAATGATCGTCGTAAATTAAAAGGAAATATGCGTAAGATCTGGATCGCTCGTATCAATGCAGCTGCACGTATGAACGATTTATCTTATTCACGTTTAATGCATGGACTTAAATTAGCTAACATTTCTATCAACCGTAAAATGTTAAGTGAAATGGCTATCCATGATGCTGAAAGCTTCACTAAATTATGTGATGAAGCAAAAGCTGCTTTAAACGCTTAATTGTTGTTCAATTGAGATGGAGAAATCCATCTCTTTTTTTGTTTTGTAAGTTAGATTTAACAAACTTTATGTTGACACATCTTACTTGTTAGAGTAAACTAACTAGTGTTAGATAAGGCTAACAGGAGGTAACTATGATGCCATTAACATTTGCCGATACGAATCATGGATATGTGATTCAACGAATTACAGGTCAGGATAAAGTTAGGATGCATTTGAAAAATCTTGGCTTTGTTGAAAATGAAACAGTTTCTGTAATTCAAAGTATTCAAGGAAACCTGATCGTCGAAATTAAAGGTGTTCGAATAGCCCTCGATAAATCGTTAGCGAATCGAATCATGGTTTAACAAAGAGAGGATGAAGAGTATGAAGTTGTTAAAGGACTGTAAGCCTTCGGAAACGGTCGTGGTTAAAAAAATCACTGGTGCTGGTGCGACCAAACGTCGCATCATGGATATGGGAATTACCAAAGGAGTAGAAATACACATCCGTAAAGTGGCTCCTTTAGGAGATCCTATTGAGTTAAATATTCGTGGATATGAATTATCTGTGCGCAAACAAGATGCACAGATGATTGAAGTAGAATAGGAAAGGGAAGTTGTATGGAAATCAAAATTGCATTAGCCGGTAACCCGAATAGTGGTAAAACGACTTTATTTAATAATTTAACTGGTTCAAGACAACGTGTCGGGAACTGGCCAGGGGTGACTGTAGAGAAAAAAGAAGGACCATTAAAAGGTACGAATGATGTCACGATTCAGGATTTACCTGGAATTTACTCGTTATCACCATATTCTTTAGAGGAAGTTGTTTCGCGAAACTATTTAGTTAATGAAAAACCAGATGCTATTTTAAATATTATAGATGGAACAAATATTGAACGTAACTTGTATTTGACAACTCAATTATTAGAACTAGGAATTCCTGTTGTTGTTGCGGTCAATATGATCGACTTGGTCGAAAGAAATGGAGACAAGATAGATTTAAATCGCTTATCTCAAGAATTGGGTTGTCCTGTAATGGCTGTTTCTGCTTTAAAAGGAAAAGGAACAAAAGAAGTGGCTGCCAAAGCGATAGAAGTGGCTAAAAAACATCAAGTTGCACCAATACCTGAGATCTATGACAAAACTGTCATGTCGGCTTTATCGAAGATTGAATCGGAACTTCAAATGCAAATTGATGACTCAATGGTGCGCTGGTATTCGGTTAAAGTATTTGAAAGAGATGAAAGAATTGATGAATTCTTAAAATTAACAGATGAAAAGAAAGCTAAGATTGAACCAATAATCAAAAAGGTAGAAGAGACATTGGATGATGATGCAGAAAGTATCATTACTTCACAAAGATATGATTACATTGGAACAATTGTCCAACATTCTGTGAAGAAAAAGGGTTCTAAACATGAATTATCTGTTTCGGATAAGATCGATAAAATAGTCACAAACCGTATCTTAGCTTTACCAATCTTCATCTTGGTTATGTATGTTGTATATACCATTGCGATGGGAGGTACTTCTATCTCGATTGGTACAATGGGTACGGATTGGGCAAATGATGTTCTTTTTGGAGAAATCGTGCCAAACTTCTTTGGAGGAATTTTAACATCATTACAAGTAAATGATGTTTTATATGGCTTGATCATGGATGGAATTATTGGAGGTGTTGGAGCCGTTCTAGGATTTGTGCCTCAGATTTTAGTTCTGTTCTTATTGTTATCTATCATGGAAGATATTGGATACATGTCTCGTGTGGCGTTTATCATGGACCGTATCTTCCGTCGATTTGGCTTGAGTGGAAAGAGCTTTATTCCAATGTTAGTTGCTACTGGGTGTGGTGTTCCAGGAATAATGGCAAGTCGTACGATTGAACAAGACCGTGATCGCAAGATGACGATCATGACAACAGGCTTTATTCCTTGTGGGGCAAAGATGCCAATCATAGGTTTATTTGCCGGTGCTGTTTTTGGAGGTAGTTCTTTAGTCGCAACGAGTGCTTTTGTGATTGGAATTGCAGCTGTGATCATAAGTGGTATCATTTTAAAGAAATTTAAAGCTTTTGCTGGAGAACCTGCTCCATTTGTTATGGAATTGCCAGCTTATCATTTACCAAGTGCAGGGAATGTATTGCGTGCAACCTGGGAAAGAGGATGGAGCTTTATTAAACGAGCAGGTACAGTTATCCTTTTAAGTTCTATTATTCTTTGGTTCTTACAAGGTTTTGGCTTTACTGATGGCCAGTTTGGAATGGTGGAAGATAATAATACTTCTTTACTTGCTAATATTGGAAATGCGATTGCATGGATTTTTGCTCCAATTGGCTGGGTCGGAGATATGGCTTGGAAGGCAACTGTTGCTACCTTTACTGGACTCATTGCTAAAGAAGAAGTGGTCAATACATTTGGTGTACTATATAACTTTAGTGAAGTCAGTGAAGAAGGTAATGAGATTTGGACTTTGATTGCTCAAGATTTTACTCCAATTGCTGCTTACAGTTTTATGATTTTTAACTTGTTATGTGCACCATGTTTTGCGGCAATGGGTGCTATTCGTCGCGAGATGAATAATACGAAGTGGACAATGGCTGCGATTGGCTACATGTGTCTATTTGCATATGTATCAGCTTTGATTGTATACCAATTGGTTGGTTTAGCTATTGGAGAAGTTGCTTTTAACTTCTGGACGATCGTTGCGCTTGCATTATTGATAGGAGTCATATATCTTTTATTTAGACCAGGTTATAAACCTAAATCAGAAGCTTTGGATCTAAAAGGAATGCAGACTGCAAAATAATATAAAAAAAGGGGGAATCATAGATGGGCGATGTTATAGTACTAATTGTTTTGGTCTTGATTGTTGGACTTGTCCTAAGATCAATGTACACGCAACGCAAAAACCCCAAAAAATGTACCGGTGATTGTACAACTTGTGGAACTTCGAGTTGTAAAATTGACTGGGATGCGATTAGAAAAGATATTCGGGAGCAAAAATAGGATGCTCCCTTTTTTATTAAGGATATTACATGGATTAATTGAAATCTTTGGTTCTTACCATGTTTTTTAATATTTATCATTTTGTCAAAATCATAAAAATTAAATGGTAGAAATATCATTTTTTGATGTAAACTTATGGATAGGGAGTTGAAAAAATGAATCAAGAATACTTAAAGAAATATGCCAGACTGCTAGTGGTAAGTGGTCTCAATGTTCAAAATAATCAAATTGTTGTTATTAAAAGTCCGCTTGAGGGATCCGGATTGGTTCATCATATTGTAGATGAATGTTATAAAGCGCATGCTAAAGATGTAATTGTTAAATATCAAGATGAGATCATTACACATAAACGATATCTTTATTCAGACCCAGAGGTTTTTAAGGACGTACCAGATTATGATGCAGAGTTTTATAATCAAACTTCAAAAGAAAAAGCTTGTTATCTTACTTTGGTTGGAGATGATCCGGATTTAATGAAAGATGTAGATCCTTCTCGCATGATGGATTATCAAAAAGCCTTTCGAGCTAAAACGAAACCATATCGCAATCGTTTAGATTATATGGAGTGTCAATGGTGTATTGGGGCTGTACCATCCTTAAATTGGGCAAAAAAGATTTATCCTGATCTTGATGATGAAGTTGCTATTGAAAAGCTATGGGATGCGATTTTTAAAGTATGTCGTATTGATGAAAAGGATCCAGTCGAAAACTGGAATCGACATCGTGCTTCTTTTGAGAAAAATGTTCGTCTCTTAAATGAAATGGATATTGATCATTTCGTTTACACGAATTTGCTAGGAACCAATTTAAAAGTTGGTATGCCAGAAGATTATATGTTTTGTGGAGGAGGATCGTATTTAAACGATGGAACATATTATTTTCCAAATATACCGACGGAAGAAGTCTTTAGTATGCCGCATCGCTTACAAGTGAATGGGCGTTTAGTTGCTTCCATGCCTTTAGTGTATAATGGAAATCGTATTGAAGATTTCTGGTTTGAGTTTAAAGATGGAAAGGTTATAGATTTCGATGCCAAAATGGGAAAAGATGTATTAGAAAATCTTTTGAATGCAGATGAGGGAGCACGCTATCTAGGGGAAATTGCGTTAGTTCCATATTCATCTCCAATTAAGAGTTTAGATACATTGTTTTATGAGACTTTGATCGATGAAAATGCATCCTGTCATTTTGCCTTGGGCCAATCATATCCTGAATGTATTAAAGAAGGATTGAATCAAACAGATGAAGAATTAAAGGAAAGAGGAGCCAATCAATCTTTGATTCATGTTGATTTCATGGTTGGAACGAAAGATTTACAAATCAAGGCTATTACAAGAAACAATCAGGAAATAGATGTTTTTACGCAAGGGAATTTCAGTTTAGAATTTGACTAAACTGTAGAAAAACTATAATATAAATATATTAGGGGGAAGTGTCATGCCAAATGAAACAAAAGATAAAACAACATTGGAAAAACTAAAAGAATTGCAGGAAAACGATACGATATCTTCTCTTGACTTTGAAGAGCCAGAATTAAAAACATTTGATGTTACAAATATTTTTGAAATAGATGATGAACAAAAAAAGCCAGAGAAGAAAAAGTTTACTTTTGGCAAACGAGCAAATCGCCATGCAAGCCAAGTAAAAATCAAAACGAATGAGTTCGATAATACTCAGCCAATTATTGAAGATATACGATTCTCGCAAGAATTAAAAGATATAGAAGGCGATTCGCCATCAGAACCAGAAGAAGTTGTAGAAAACCAACCAGAACCTGTTCAAGAACAACCTCTTGAAAAAGAAAATATACCAGAAGAAACAGCCAAACCAGTTATTGAAGATAAAGAAGTGGTTGAAGAAGTTATCACTTCAGAAGTAGTCGAAACACCAGAAACTATTGAAGAAGATGTCGAAGAAGTAGAAGAATTTGAAGAAACTGAAGACATCGATGAAGAACTTGAAGAATATGATGAAGAAGACGAAGTAGAAGAGGAAGAAATCAATGATTCCGACGAAACAGAGGCAGTCTTTAATGAAGAGGAAGATGAACTTTTCATGGAAAAGAAAAAATTCCTTTTATCTCAATATCAAAAACAAGAAGCGTATTTGGAACAAAAATCCAAAGAAGGGTACCATTTTGTTCGTCATGTAGGAAAGAAATTCTATTTTATCCAAGGGGAACCGGCAGACTATTATTATTCGATCAATTATTTTGCCGAAGAACCTGATGCTGACCAGTGGCGTGAATGGGAACAGGATGGATGGAAACTAGTAAGTCGTTCACCAGCTAAGAAAAAACGTGAAGCTGGATGGTTTATCTTTAGAAATACAGAGCGTAAAGGGGAGTATCGCAAAGAAATTGATAATGAAGAGGAAAAATATCGATTCTATCGCAAATATTCAAATTCATGTCGTTCTACGATGTTCTTGATCTTTATGTGTATGGCAATGTGTGCAGTTGCTGCTTATCTGCAGTGGGTGTTTAGAGGATATCTATGGGGATTTGCCTTGTGTGGTGTTGTATTCCTGATTGCCTTCATTGTCTTCTGTATGTATGGAAGAATGCTTAGAAATTCAAAGAAAACCGCAAGAATGTTACAGGCAAAACTTCGTACTAAAGAAAGACGTGCTGCTTTTTATGCCCAGCATTCTTTTGAAACAGATGAAACAGAAGAAGAATTGGATACAGATTGGAATACTTTGGAACAAACTTCGCAAACACAGAAATTACGTAGAAGAAGCAAATAGATGGTCAATAGATCATCTTTTTTTTTGTATTATGAAAATATTTTTCATATTTACATTGACATTTTCATACATTTTCATTATATTATCCATATAGGCTGGGAAGAGAAATAGTAAGATAGTTATTTTTTTAAAGAGAGTTCTTGGCTGGTGAAAAAGAATAAAGAAGACTATCTGAACACATCTTGGAGCTGTATGGGTGAATTGAGTAATCCATATCGGTCGTCACCGTTAAAAGACAAGAGTATGTTAGTACTTGATGAGGCAGATACCGTGAGGTATTTGTGAAAAAAGGTGGAACCACGTAAGTTAAACTTTCGTCCTTAGGATGAAAGTTTTTTTGTATAAATGGAGGTCAAATACATGAAAAAGATCTATTTACCATCGGGAATGCGAGACAATATCCTATCTGAAGCAAAGACAAAAAAAGAACTTCAAGTTTGTTTTGAAAAAGTTTTTGAAAGCTATGGATATTCAAAAATCTACACTCCTTCGATTGAATTTTTTTCAACGTATCAAAACGCTTTTAGCAATCTAAATTCCAACAGCATGTACAAATTCTTTGATCAAGATGGAAATATCTTAAGTCTTAGAATGGATATGACAGTACCAATTGCCCGTGTTTGTGCAACAAAGTTTAAAGACTACCAACTCCCTCTTCGATTTTATTATTCCTGCAATGTTTTTAAAGTCAGAGAATCTTTTGCGGGAAAACGAAATGAAGTTACAGATTGTGGTGTTGAGTTGATCGGGCTGGATAAAAAAAGCGATGTAGAAGTCTTGATGTGTGCTTTTGATGCCATGAAGGCTTTAAATGTTAAGACATATGCTATTGAATGTGGCGATAGTGGCCTTTTTAAAAAGGCATGCAAATTATTAAATATGGAAGATGAAACCATCGAAAAACTAGCTGATTTGATCGATCGAAAATCAATGGTCGATCTAAAGCTCTTCTTAGATACTCTAAATTTAGAGCCGAATCAAAAACAATTTATGATGGAACTTCCATTGTTGAATGGGGATGTCTCCATATTATCAAAAGCTAAGAAACTTTGTTTTGATGAAAGCTTAAAAGAAAAAATCGAAGAATTAGAAGATATATATACTTTACTAAGTAAACTAGACTATCACCAACATCTACGATTTGATCTAGGAAAAATTGCCCATCTAGATTATTATACCGGTCTTATCTTTGAAGGGTTTGTTGAAGGAGTAGGTGTCAGTGTTTTAAGTGGTGGACGATATGATAAATTGCTTAGTAAGTTTGGAATGGATGTTCCAGCTTGCGGCTTTAGTATAAAGATTGATTACCTGCTTGATATCATCAAACATTCAAGTAAAAAATCTTGTAAATTATTCTATCCACAAGACAAAGAAGTAGAGGCATTATTGATGGCTGCCAACTTGCGAAAAGAAAAAAATGTGGAATTAATACCATGGCAGAAAGAAAATATTTGGATCAAGGAGGAAGAGACGGATGTCATTATCGATAGCGTTGACGAAAGGTCGTCTTGAGAAAAATACAGTTGCATTGTTAGAACAATGTGGATATGGAATTGAATCATTAAAAGATAAGGGGAGAGCCCTTGTATTTCAAGATACAAAAAAAGATGTTCGTTATTTTTTAGTAAAATCGAATGACTGCATCACATATGTTGTTCATGGTGTCGCTGATCTAGGTATTGTTGGAAAAGATACGATCTTAGAGAATCCTCAAGATTATTATGAGATGTTGGATCTAGAATGTGGTAAATGTAAGTTTATCGTTGCCAGTCTTCCTGAAAATGATTTATTTCATAAAGTAGGGCATATAAAAATTGGGACAAAATATCCAAGTGTGGCAAAAGATTACTTTTTAAAAAGAAATATGGATGTTGAGATCATAAAGATTGATGGCTCTGTGGAACTGGCACCTATTCTTGGCTTGTGCGATGGCATTGTTGATATCATGGAAACAGGTACGACATTAAAAGAGAATGGTTTGGTTGTGTTGGATACAGTTCATGAAATTAGTGCTCGAGTAATCGTAAATAAAGCAGCATATAAATTAAAACGTGAAGAAATCATGAATGTACTACAAGATCTACAAAGGATGGTGAATCAAAATGTTAAAAAGGATCGATAAAAATAATAAGGAGCAGCTGCAGTCTTATCTGCAGAGTCGAAGTCAGGAAATTGAAAGTGATATTTTGATCAAAGTGTCTGAAATCATAAATGAAGTAAGAATGAAAAAAGATGAAGCTTTAAAAAAATACACGTATCAATTTGATAAAATAAAGGTAGATACATTTAAAGTTACAGAAGAAGAAATTGATGAAGCGATAAAACAATGTGATCCTGCATTTATGGATGCCATGAAGCAGGCAAAAGAAAATATTACATTTTTCCATAAGGCACAGAAACAAAATGATTATATACTTCATAAAGAATATGGGATTTATCTGGGGCAGTGTATACGTCCGATCGAAAGTGTAGGAATTTATGTTCCTGGAGGAAGAGCACAATACCCAAGTTCTGTATTGATGAATGTAATTCCAGCTAAGGTAGCTGGTGTTCAAAGAATTGTAATGGTGACTCCACCGGATCCAAGTGGACAGATACATCCCAATATTGCCTATGCCGCAAAATTGGCCGGGGTTCATGAAATATATAAGGTAGGAGGAGCACAGGCGATAGCTGCTTTAGCTTATGGCACAAATGAAATTCCAAACGTTGATAAGATCGTAGGACCAGGGAATATCTATGTAGCTGCTGCCAAAAAATTGGTTTTTGGAAAAGTCGATATTGATATGATTGCTGGTCCAAGTGAAATCTTGGTCATTGCGGATAAAAATGCTGATCCAAAGTATGTTGCAGCGGATTTATTAAGCCAGGCAGAACACGATCCAATGGCCAGCTCAATTCTTTTAAGCAATGATGAAAATCTTATATCAAAGGTAAATTGCGAACTTGAAAATCAGATCGTAGGTCTTCCTAAAATGGATATTACTCAAAAAAGTCTTGAGAATTATGGAAAATCCATCCTTTGTGAATCAATAGAAGAATGCATTGAGATTGCGAATATGATTGCACCTGAACATTTAGAATTAATGGTTAATGAACCAATGAACTATCTATCGCAAATCAAAAATGCTGGATCGATTTTCTTAGGGTATTATACTTGTGAGAGCATAGGGGATTATTTTGGCGGAACCAATCATGTCTTACCTACAAATGGAACAGCTCGATTCTCAAGTGCTTTAGGAGTCGATAGTTTTATTAAAAAATCAAGCTTTCTACATTATTCAAAACAGGCAGTGCAAGCCTATGGACATCAAATTGAGACCATGGCTGTACAGGAAGGCTTACAGGCACATGCCAATGCGATCAAAGTAAGGATGAATAAATCATGAAAGATGTCAAGGAATATAAAACGCATACACAACAAGGTATCTTACTAAATGCCAATGAGATGTCAGATAATTTATCTTCATCTATTTTAAAAGAAATCCAGGAGAAAATCGTAAATTTAGACTTCAATCGATATCCTGATAATGACTGTATACGACTAAGAGAGGCTTATAGCGCTTTATTAAACGTTCAAATTGAAAATGTTCTGGCAGGAAATGGTTCGGATCAAATTCTTGGATTGTTGATTGGATATTTTCTAAAAGAGGGAAAAACGTTATTGACCTTGGATCCAGATTTTAGCATGTACGATTATTATTGTGGTACTTATGATGCCAATTTACTTAAATACCCAACTAGAGATGATGGTAGTTTTGATGTAGAAAACTTTATTCGCTATGCAATAGATAATAAGGTGGATATGATTCTTTTCAGCAACCCAAACAATCCTACAGGATTTCTGTTAACAAATGAAGAAATAAAAGTTATGTTGAAACAATTGAATACTATCCCTGTTGTCATTGATGAAGCGTATGCTGAATTTGCCAAAGAAAGTGCAACTGAGCTGATTGATCAGTTCGATAACCTGTATATTACCAGGACCTTGTCAAAAGCTTATGCGTTGGCTGGAGCCCGTGTAGGATTTCTAGTTTCTAATGAAAAAAATATTAAACAGATCCATAAAGCAAATGTTCCATATGTGCTCAATTGTGTTTCTCAAATGATTGCGATGCTTACCTTGAAACATGTTGAAGAATTTAGAAACAGGATCGAGTCTATAAAAAAGAAACGAGATGAATTAATTCATTCAAATTATAAATCCATTCATATTTATGATAGTCAGGCTAACTTTGTCAAAGTAAAGTGTAAAGATCTAAAAAAAATGTATGCATACTTTGATAAGAACAATGTGATCGTACGAAAATATGAAGGAAAAGATTATTTTCGTTTGACCATTGGAAATGATCAGGAATACAAGCTGATCAAAAATATTTTTGATCAATATGAAAAGGAGGTGTAAGACAATGCGAAAGGCGCATTTGGAAAGGAATACAAATGAAACAAAGATCAATTTAACATTAAATCTAGATGGAAGTGGTGAATCTCACATAGATACAGGAATCGGCTTTTTTGATCATATGTTGTCTTTGTTGGCTTTTCATTCAAACTTTGATATTGATTTAGTTGCTCAAGGGGATCTAGAGGTTTGTGATCATCATACGATTGAAGATTGTGGGATCGTTTTAGGTAAGGCTTTTAAGGAGGCTTTACAGGATAAAAAAGGAATTCGTCGTTATGGTTCTTTTACGATTCCAATGGATGAAACATTGTGCAATGTGACATTGGATTTAAGTTCTCGCAGTTATCTTGTTTATCATTGCGAACTTAAACGAGAAAGAGTGGGGAGTTTCTCCTGTGAAATGGTTGAAGAATTTTTAAGAGCGTTTGCGTTTAATGCGGGAATTACGTTACATGTTAATGTTTATTATGGAACCAATGATCATCATAAGATCGAAGCTATATTTAAAGCTCTTGGACAGGCTTTAAAACAAGCGGTTATCGTGGATGGTGATAAGATATTTAGTTCTAAAGGAGTGCTTGAAGGATGATTGCCATCATAGATTATGGAATGGGAAACTTGTATAACGTAAAAAATGCCTTGGATGCTCTAGGAGTAGATTCAATGATCACATCTAAAAAAGAAGATCTGCAAAAAGCAGATAAACTTATATTGCCCGGTGTAGGTGCCATGCAGGATTGTATGTTGAATCTAGAAAAAAGTGGTTTAAAAGAAACAATAATAGATTTCGTTTTACATCAAAAAAAGCCTTTATTAGGAATATGTTTAGGAATGCAGGCTTTGTTTGAATCAAGTGAAGAAAATGGACATATCAAAGGATTTGGGTTTATCAAAGGAAATGTGATCAGAATGGAGGATACCAATGTAAGAATTCCACATATTGGCTGGAATAATCTTCAGTTTGTAAAGGATATGCCTTTAAAAGATAAATTTTCAAAAGCACCTTTTGTCTATTATGTGCATTCTTATTATGCAAGTGATTATGACAAGGAAGATCTGGTCGCATATTCAGAATATGGAAATATGAAAATTTGTGGTGTGATCATGCATGGTCATGTTATGGGATGTCAATTTCATCCAGAAAAAAGTGCTGAAGATGGGTTAAAAATCCTAAAATATTTTGTGGAGGAATTTGTATGATAGTGATACCGGCAATTGATATTTTAGATGGTGTAGGTGTACGTTTATATCAAGGTAAGTATGAACAAAAAGATGTGGTAGCTTCCAGTGTTGAAGAGATGGCTTTATATTTTGCGAATATGCAAGCGCCTTATCTACATATGGTTGATTTAAATGGAGCCAAATCCGGAACCAGGGAGAATGCGAAGATCATTGTCGAATGCGCTAAGAAAATAGATATTCCCATTGAAGTAGGTGGAGGCATTCGCACGATGGAAGATATAGCTTTTTATCTGGAACAAGGAATTGCTCGTGTGATCCTTGGAACCTCCGCTTTAAAAGATAGGATGTTTTTAGAACAGGCTTTAAACCGTTATGCCGATCGTATCGTAGTGGGTATAGATTGTAAAGATGGATATGTACAAGCACAGGGATGGCTGGAGTCCAGTGATGTATATTATCTTGATTTTGCCAAAGAAATGGAAAAATTAAATGTTAAGACCATTATTGTTACTGATATATCAAAAGATGGTACATTGGCAGGTCCAAATTATGAAATGCTGAAAAAATTAAAGGAAACAGTCAAGATAGATATTATTGCCAGTGGAGGTATCAAGAATATTGAACATATCAAGCGTTTAAATTCAATGTGTTTATATGGAGCAATTACGGGCAAGGCAATCTATGCAAAGACCTTAGATTTAAATGAAGCCTGGAAGATCTGCAAGGAGGGATGATATGCATACAAAAAGAATTATTCCTTGTTTAGATGTCAAAGATGGAAAGGTCGTTAAAGGAATTAATTTTGTTGGATTAAAAGAAGTTGGAGATCCAGTCCAACTTGCTAAACAATATTATGAACAGGGAGCTGATGAATTGGTATTTCTTGATATTACCGCCACACATGAGGCAAGAGATACGATGGTGGATGTGGTAAAACAAGTAGCCAAGGAAATCTTTATACCTTTTACAGTAGGTGGAGGGATACGAACCCTTGAAGATATTCAAAAAATGTTACATTCTGGTGCAGATAAAGTAAGTGTGAACAGTGCCGCAATCAAGGATTCAAATTTAATCAAAGAAGGAGCACGACTTTTTGGCAGTCAATGTATCGTTTTGGCAGTAGATGCCAAGAAGAGAGAAGATCAAAGTGGGTGGAATGTCTTTATTCATGGTGGACGAATTGATACAGGCTTGGACTTGATTGACTGGGTAAAACAGGCAACTGATTTAGGTGCCGGAGAAATCTTGTTGACAAGCATGGATGCAGATGGTACCAAGAAAGGCTTTGATATTGAACTTTGTAAAGCAGTTTCTAAAGAGGTTTTAGTTCCTGTTATTGCCAGTGGAGGATGTGGATCTTTAGAGCATTTTAAAGATGTATTTAAAGAAGAAGCTGCCGATGCAGCTTTAGCAGCCAGCTTATTTCACTATAATGAATTAACGATTTCCCAAATTAAGACATATTTAAAAGAAGAAGGGATCCCGGTACGAATATGATACAGATCGATTTTAAAAAGAACAATGGATTGGTGCCTGTAATCGTACAGGATGTTCATACCAATCAAGTACTTATGCTGGCGTACATGAATGAAGAAAGCTTGCGTTTAAGTATAGAAACAAAACTTGCGACCTATTACAGTCGCTCTAGAAAATCTCTTTGGATCAAAGGCGAAACAAGTGGTCACTATCAACACATTCAAGATATTTTAGTAGATTGCGATAATGATACCTTGTTGTTGAAAGTAGAACAAGATGGTGCAGCTTGTCATACAGGTAAATACAGTTGTTTTTATCGAAATATTGAAGGAGATGAAATTTTATGAGTGAGTTAAAATCTTTATATGCTACGATTCAAGATCGTAAAGAAAATCCTGAACAAGGTAGTTATACTTCATACCTGTTTGATAAAGGACTAGATAAGATACTAAAAAAACTGGGTGAAGAAAACACCGAAGTTATTATTGCTTCTTTGATGCAGTCTAAAGAAGATCTTATCAATGAGATTGGAGATCTTTTATATCATTTGATCGTTTTGATGGTCGAAAAAGGGATCACCTTAGAAGAAGTTGAAACAGAATTAGAAAAACGTTCGAAAAAGAGTCACAATTTAAAACCAGAAAGAAGACCCATTGAAAATCTATAGACACAAGTGGTCTTTTTTCTTTTCTTCCTTGTAAATAAAACGTATTTTTTTTATACTTTACGTATGCTGATTTGTCCTAAGTGTAAAAAAGAGCTAAAAAAAGAAGATCATTGTTATAGATGTCCTGAAGGACATTCTTTTGATATTGCTAGACAAGGCTATGTTAATCTCTCTTTGAAACAAAAGAAAAATCAAGGAGATAACCGTCTTATGGTGTTGGCTCGATCTAAGTTTTTGGAAGAAGATCATTATGATTTTATGCGTCAGTTTGTAAAGGATAAATTAGTTGATCACAATATACACACTTTGATTGATGGTGGATGTGGACAAGGTTATTATACAAAAGAGTTTAAACAAGTCGTGGATACAGTATATGGTATTGATCTTAGTAAAGAAGCTATTCGATATGCGGCGGCACATGATAAACAAAGTCAGTATTTTGTTGCTGGTATCTTTGATATGCCATTTTCGGATCACTCAGCTGATTGTATCACTTCTATTTTTACACCATTACCACATGAAGAAGTTTATCGTGTGTTAAGAGAAAATGGTATTTGGATCGTGGTTGGTCCAGGGCCTGATCATTGTATTGAGTTAAAAGAACTGATGTATGATCGCCCATACAAAAATGACTGGCCAGATAAACATATGGATCATTTTGAATGTGTCTCACAGGATTTAATTTCAAATAAAGCTGTGGTAGAAGATGTATGGTCTTTGTTGGAAATGACACCATATCGATATAATTCACCATCTTCTTCTTTAGATAAAGTAAAAGCTTGTAAATCGTTAGATACGACATTTGAATTTGTCGTTAGTATATGGAGAAAAATATGAAATCGGTAATAAAAAAATGGGGAATCAATGGAGAGGGAATTGTTTTTAGAAATAAAAAACCAGTCTTTATTGTAGGGGCGATTCCTACGGAAAGAGTTTCTTATCACATCGTTCAGGAACATAAAGCCTACTGTATAGGCGAGCTTGAAAAAGTTGAACAAGAATCCAGTCTTCGCAGATACCCGGTCTGCCAATATGCAGATAGATGTTCAGGTTGTTCTTTGATGCATGTTAAATATAAAGGACAGTGCAAGATGAAAGAACAAATTTTGAAAGAATCTTTAAAAAAATATGCCCAATATGATGGGCCTATCGAACCAATACGAAAGAATATCAATAATTTAGGGTATCGAAATAGCTGTAAGCTACCTTTAAGAGTCATTCAAGGCAAATTAGTGAGTGGAATGTATAAAAAGAACTCGAATGATTTTGTGGCGATTGATCATTGTTTGATTCATTCAAAATATATTGAACACGTTCGAAAACAAATCTTAGAAGTAATCAATAACTATGGATCAGCTTTGGATAAGACTTTGTTTAAAAGCTTTGTCATTAAGGAATTTAATGAAAAAATACAGGTTATCTTAGTAAGTGGGCCAATGGATTTTCCACAAAAACTTATTGATCAAATCTGTAATATAGAAGGAATTGTTTCTTTGTGGCAGAGTATAAAAACAGATCGTTCTGTTGATGTTTTTGGAAGTGAGATGAAACATCTGGCTTTAGAGATGAATATTACTCTTAACATTGAAGATTTACAGCTTTCTTTATTGCCACGATCTTTTTTTCAGTTGAATACCACACAGGCTGTTGAGATGTATAAATATGTAAGTAGTTTAGTGGATTCATGTAATCTTTTGGTCGAGGCTTATTGTGGAATTGGGGCAATGTCTTTATTCTGTGCTAAAAAAGTTAAACAGGTTATAGGTATCGAATATATTGATGATGCCGTAAAGAATGCTAAAGAAAACGCGAAGATCAACCATATTAAAAACGCATCTTTTATTTGTGGAGATGCAGGGCAAGTATTAAGAAATATATCAAAAGATCATGAAATTGATACTCTGATCGTTGATCCGCCAAGAACTGGATTGGATCGAGTTATGATCGATACGATCTTGTCATCTAACATAAAAAATATCATCTATGTTTCATGTAATCCAAGTACCTTGGCTAAAAATATAGATGCTTTAAATAAACGATATCATTTGGTGCAGGTACAGCCTTTTGATTTATTTTCGCAGACACAACATATAGAAACTGTATGCTTGTTTAAACGATCATAAACTTTCCTTAAGTGCAATAAAGGGGGAATTGTATGCTTGGAAAAATATATCGTCTTTTGATTGCATGTCTAGCAGCTGTTCCAATACAGCTGTATGTCATGCCTGTTCTTTTACAATATGTTTATATGCCTTCTTCTTATGGACAGATTATCATGTATATCATGATTGCGATCGTTATTTATGAGTTTTTGGTTACTTATAAAAAATGGAAGAAATGGGATTGGCATATTCTAACGGGAATTTACTATATAACACTGATTTATATTTTGTTCGCAAGACCGGATATGGGATATTCTTTATATGAACTAGACCCTTTTCAATTGGTCAATAGTATTCGATATGGTTCCTATGATGAATGGATCATAGCTCTATTTAATATTTTGATCTTTATTCCAATGCCAATCATGAACCATTATTATTTTAAAAAAGATTTAAAAGTATTATTCTCCTGTGTTTCCATTGGATTTTTGATTGAACTGATCCAGGCTATATCAAGAAGGGGTGTTTTTGATATTGGTGATATTATCTTGTATGGTGTAGGTATCTTAATTGGATATATCATCGAAAAGCGATTATGAGAATTCAGGAAAGTTTACGATATTGGTATAAAAATAGGAGAGAATTTTTGTAAGAATCTGCATTTTCAAATTATGAAATATGTGCAAACCTAGATGCAGATATCAAACGATTATGATAATTACATAGCTAAAAATAAATATATAATAGTATTTAAAATAGAAAGCAAAGTTAGTTATGGTTATTAATAATGGTATAAAAGAAGCAAGAGAAAAGAAAATGATGACACAAAACGATTTGGCAAATCGCATGGGTGTAGATGTTAATGTCATCAAAGATTGGGAAGAGAATAATACGATGATTTCTTTAAAAGATGTTCGACGTTTAACGAAGTATCTAGATGCAACTAGTGATCAGCTATTATTAGGCTGTACGAAGCCTCCTATTGATTTATCAGGTTTAACAGAAGATCAAATCGAAGAGATTTTTTCTTTATTTATTACAAATTTAAAGAAATTAAACCGTCATCATCGAAAGATCAATATGAAGACAAATAGATCTACAGTACGAGACTTTGGCTCTAAAGTCTATTATATACGTGTACGTCTTTTAGGAATTTCTCAAGAGGAATTAAGTTATAAATTAAATATATCACGAACATCGGTTCAATCGTATGAAAGAAGCAGTGAGGTTGATTTGGTGAATCGAATCATCTCTTTATCTAAATTATCTAAGGTATCAACTGACTATTTGATCTTCAATGATTGTCCACTTCAACTTTCCAGTTATGAATTGGATAATGAAAGATATTCGATCTTAAAACAGTTGGTGCAATTTTATGTAAAATACAATACGATCCACAATCGATGACAACGCTTACATTTTTCGGTTGAGTTTCTTCTTCAATAATTCTACAATAGAGATGAGGATTGTGAGGATTTAGAAATGAAAACATTTATTGGTGTAGACCTTGGTGGAACGAATATTCGTGCAGCCAAAGTCGATGAAGAAGGAAATATTCTTCAAATGGTAAAAGATGTCAGTGAGCCGGATAAAGGGGCTGAACATGTGATGTCTAAGATGATCGAACTAATCGAGCGAATTGATGGATATGAAGAATGCGAAGGAATTGGAATGGGAATACCAGGCCCAATTGATACGATACATGGCAAGATCATTGTTTCAACCAATTTACCAAAACTTGTTGGCTATCCTATCGTAGAACATATTTCAAAACATTTTAATAAACCAACATTTATTGATAACGATGTAAAAGTGGCAACACTCGGAGAAGCGTGTTTAGGTGCTGGAAAAGAATATCCAATTGTTTATTATGTAACCATTTCTACTGGAATTGGTGGAGCTTTATCTATTGATAAAAAAGTATTGAGTGGACAAAATGGTCATGCGGGTGAAATTGGAAATATTTGTATTGATCGCAATCGAAACAAGTACAATATTTTAAATGTAGGTGCTGTAGAAAATGAGGCAAGTGGAACAGCCATTACAAGAAAAGGAAAAGAAGTATTTGGCGATACGATCCAGCATGCTGGAGATGTTTTTGAACTAGCTCGTCAAAAGGATGAAAAAGCTTTAGAAATTGTAGATAATATGGCTTATGATCTTGCGATGATGTTTAGTGCGATTGCTCATGTATGTGATCCTCATGTATTTGTCGTAGGTGGAGGAGTCATGAAAGGCAAAGATGTATTCTTTGATAAGATGGAGAAGTATTATCGTGATATGATCCATGTGGGAATGCAGCCAGTTGTATTTAAAGAAGCGATGTTAGAAGAACCTGGTATCATTGGCGCAGCTATGTTGCCAATGACAAAAATTGCGTAATCACTAACCTCTTTTATAGAGGTCTTTTTTACAATTAACAGAGAATTTACATTTATATAAGTTAGAAGAATTATAATAATATGGGGGTTTGAGTATGATACATGGAATCATTGATATCGGATCAAATACGATTCGATTAAATGTATATCAAATTAATGAAAATAATAATTTTGAAATCTTGTTTTCAAAAAAGGAAGCGGTTGGGATCGTTTCCTATGTTAAAAAGCGCATTATGTCTGAAGAAGGTATTCTAAAATTAGAACAGTGTTTAATGCGTTTTAAAGATATGATGCAAGCTTTAAATATTGGCTCTTTTTCAGCTTTTGCGACAGCTTCTTTACGAAATATTGATAACACACAAGAGGTATTGGATAGAGTTAAAAACGACTGTGATATCAAGATCAATTTACTTTCTGGTGCTCAGGAAGGTAGATTGAGTTTTAAAGGAGCTATTCACGGACTAGCCCATGACAATGGTATCTATGTGGATACAGGCGGAGGAAGTAGTGAGATCATTTTATATGATCATAACCAGATTGGGTATGTCGCCAGTTTACCGATTGGATCTTTAAACATGTTCAATAAATATGTAAAAGCCATTCTTCCTAAGGCAAAGGAAGTTAAATTGATGAAAGAACGTGTTATGAAAGAATTAAAAGATGCCGAGAAGGATAAAGGAACTTTTCGATGTCGATATCTTGCGGTGACTGGTGGTAGCATGCGAGCTTTACGCTCTGTGCTTGTGAGCTTGAAATGGATTGCCAAAGATTGTTATGAGTTTGACAGCAATCAATTAAAAGAACTTACAAAATATTTATTAGAAGATGAAGAGCGTTATGCGCATTTGTTTTTGAAAGTTAAACCAGACAGGATCCACACTCTTTTTTGTGGATTGGTGATCATTGATACGATTGCGCAATATACACAAGCTGAAAAAATTCAAGTATCAATGAATGGAGTTCGAGAAGGTTATTTGATTGAGAGAGTTATAGGAGAACAAAATGCATAAAAAATATCCGTTTACCCAAAATCGTGAACTATCTTGGCTGCGTTTTAATGAACGAGTTTTAGAAGAAGCAGCAGATCCAAGAGTTCCGTTATTGGAAAGATTAAAATTTATAGCTATTTTTACCAGCAATTTAGATGAATTTTACATGATTCGATGTGGTAGTTTATATGATTTATCTTTGATTGATAAAGATAATATTGATAAACGCAGTGGAATGACACCAGATGAACAGTTAGATGCGATTTATGAAATGAGTGAGAAACTATATGTTTTAAAAGATGAAACGTATAAAGATATCAATCGCACATTAAGATCTTTGCAGATGTCTTGTCTTTCATTTAAAGATCTATCTAAAAAGCAGTTAAAATATGTAACCCAATATTTTGATACACAGATTTTTCCTTTGTTGTCACCACAGATCATAGATGCAAGACATCCTTTTCCACATTTAATAAACAAAGGATTGTATATCATTGTTGAATTGGAACAAGGATACGGAATCATAAGTGTTCCTAATTTTATAGATCGAGTCTTATATGTTCCAGATACGGAGCATTGTTATTTGTTAGCAGAGCAAATTATCTGCCACTTCGCACAAAAGCTTTTTAATGAAGAAGTATTGTTTAAAACAGTCATTCGTGTCACTCGCAATGCCGATATCAACCTGGATGATAAAGCGATTGATGATGATGAAGATTATCGACAATCTATGAAGAAGATCTTAAAGTCTAGAAGTCGTTTGTCACCAATTCGATTAGAATTCTATAAAGATATTAAGGATGATGTCTGTGAATACTTATGCGATCATTTAAATTTGAAACGCAAGCAAGTTTTTGTTTCAAAAACTCCATTGGAAATGGAGCATGTCTATTCCGTTATTGATTCAGCTTCCTTGTCGTTAAAGACACCTTTATCTTATGAAGATTTTAATGCTCAGCCATCCATTGATCTAGATAGTAAGAAACCATTGATTCCACAAATCATTGATCATGATGCTTTATTGTTTTATCCATATCAGGATGTTGGAGTATTTCTTGATTTGTTAAAAGAAGCAAGTTCAGATCCAAATGTTGTTTCAATCAAGATTACGATCTATCGACTTGCGAAACATTCAAAGATTTTAAGATATTTATGTCGAGCTGCAGAGAACGGCAAAGAAGTTACGGTCTTGATGGAGCTTCGTGCTCGTTTCGATGAACAGAACAATATCAATGCAGCAGAAATCTTAGAAGATGCTGGATGTCGAATCTTATACGGTTTTGAAAACTATAAAGTTCATTCTAAGGTTTGTCTGATTACGTATAAAACAAGAAATACGATCAAGTATATTACTCAAATTGGAACAGGGAACTATAATGAAAAAACAAGCCATATGTATACGGATATTTCGTATATAACGGCAAAAGAAAGTATCGGTAAAGATGCAGTAGCTTTCTTTCAAAATATGGCAACATCGAATTTAAATGGATCTTATCAACATTTATGGGTTGCTCCTGCCAATCTAAAACAGGAAGTTCTATCGAATATCGATCTTTTGATCGAACATGCCAAGGCTGGCAAAGCGGCATCTATTAAGATCAAGATGAATTCAATGACCGATATGGATATCATGAAACGTCTTGTTGAAGCCAGCCAAGCAGGGGTAAAAATTACTATGGTTATTCGTGGTATTTGTTGTTTGTTACCAGAGCTTGAAGGCTATACGGATAATATTTGGATCATTAGTATAGTTGGACGTTTCTTGGAACATTCTCGAATTTACTGTTTTGAAACACAGGGTGTCAACAAGGTATATATATCCAGTGCGGATTTTATGACAAGAAATACTGAAAAACGTGTTGAAGTAGCTTGTCCAATTTATGATGAACGATTAAAAAAACGTATATTAGATTACTTTGATGATATTTTAAAAGATAATGTAAAAGCAAGATATCTAAAATCTAATGGACAATATGTACGTGTTGATTCTTCACGAGATCCTTATGATTCTCAAAAAATGAATATGGAAAAAGCGATTGAACTTGTCTCAAATAAAGAGGAAAAAGTGGAAAATAGACTATTTGATATATTAACTCAGTTGAAACAATCAATCTTTAAAAAATAGGCCTTCCTCCATGAAAAGTAGAAAAAAAACTAGAAATAAAGTACAATAGAGAAATCATGGAGGTATTTATGAAAAAAGAGAAGAATTTAACGAAGATTTTATATGTATTTGTTGTTTTATCCTTGGTTTACACTGGATACACATTATTTTCAACATATTCAGCACTTTCAACGTATATAGCTGCTGGAACGATCACAACAGCTCAGATCATTGAAACTTTAATTTCTTATTGTTTTAATCCGGTTATGTTAACTGTGATCCTTTATGCTCTTGCTTGTATGAATGAAACTTTGATCAAATTATTGGTACGTGATGAAGAATCAAAAGAAGAAAAAAAAGAGGCACCAGAACAAAAAGTTGAAGAAGATGAAACAGATACGATCGAATCCAAAGAAATTGTTGATAAAACAAACGAAGACCAGGCTGAAAAATAGCCTGGTCTTTTTAAAGAAGTTTTTCTAAAATTTGAACAGCGTTCGTAGCGGCTCCTTTGCGTATTTGATCGCCGCAGCAGAATAAGGATAAAGAGTGATTTGTAGGATCAGAAATATCTTTACGAACACGGCCTACATAAACAAGATCTTGATCTGTTGTTTCTAAAGGCATTGGATATTGTTTGTGTAAAGGATCGTCTTTTAATAGAACGCCTTGTGCTGATGATAGAAGTTCTCTAGCCTTGGTAATATCGATTTCTTTTTCGCATTCGATCGTGATACTTTCAGAATGGCTTCGTAAGATTGGAACACGAACGCAAGTGCAGTTTACCAAAAGGTTGTCATCGTGTAAGATTTTTCTGGATTCATTTTGTAGTTTCCATTCTTCTTTTGATATTCCTAGATCATCAAAGTCTCCGATTTGAGGGATTAGGTTGTAGGCAATTGGATAAGGAAATGCATTACAAGGTGCAGTAGGATCTTTTAATTGATTTTCTAAATCTTGAATACCTTTTACTCCAGCTCCACTAACAGCCTGAAATGTTGTGACAATCATGCGTTTGATCTTAAATTCTTTATGCAGAGCATTTAATGCGACCAGGGCAATGATAGTCGCACAGTTGGGATTGGCAATGATACCTTTGTTCTTGGCGATATCCTCCGGATTAATTTCAGGGATAACTAGAGGAACATCTTGGTCTAAGCGAAAGGCACTTGAATTATCGACGATGACCACATTGTTTTCTAACGCCCAGGGAATCCATGTTTTGGCAATATCGTTTTCAGTGGCACCAAGAGCAAAGTCAACATCTTTAAAACTATCTGGATTCAATTCTTCACAAATAATTTCTTGATCGAAGAATTTGAATTTTTTTCCTTTAGAGCGGGCACTTGCCAAAAGCTTTAAGTTGCATTGAATGTTTCTTTCTTCAAGGCATTTTAACATCTGTTGTCCTACAGCGCCTGTAGCGCCTACAATTGCAATTGTCTTCATGACTGTTTCTCCTTTGTGACAAATGTGTCATAAATAACTTGTATCGTTTTTTCAAAATCTTTTTTCTTTACACCAACCGTTATGTTGATTTCATCGCTGCCTTGGGCAATCATCACAATATTGATGTTGTTAGCTCCTAGAGAACCAAATAGTTTACCACTGGTACCTGGCTTATCAGACATGTTTTTACCCACGGTTGAAATCAATGAAATATCTTCCTGTGTTTTGATTTCATCTGGTTTTAATTCTGTCTTGATACGAGCAAGAATTTCATATAAGGAATCTTCAATGTCTTTTTTAGAGACAACGATACTGAAGGAATCAATTCCACTTGGAATATGTTCTACACTTATATGATATGCTTCAAGGATCGATAGAACTTTTCGGATAAATCCTATTTCGTTGGACATATGTTTTTTATAAATGTAAATGCTTAAGAAATCTGTCTTTCCAGCAATCCCTGTAATGGCATAAGGGTTGACGTAATTGTTATGTTCTTGAATGATCGTTCCTGCATCCTGTGGTCGATTTGTATTCAAGATATGAATGGGGATATTTGCTTCCTTGACAGGGAATATAGCTTCTTCATGAAGAACGCTGGCACCCATATAGCTTAACTCTCTTAGTTCTGAGTAGGTGATATGTGTAATTTGTTCTGGATCTTTTACGATTCTTGGATCTGCCATTAAAAATCCAGAGACATCGGTCCAGTTTTCATAGACATCTGCATTTAAACATCGTGCCAATATAGCTCCGGTAATATCTCCACCACCTCTAGGAAAAATTTGGATTTGTCCATTGGCACTGCCTCCATAGAAACCGGGAAAAACAAAGTTTTTATACTGAGCGCATTTTGCGGTTAGTTTGTTTGTTGTTGCCTGCCAGTCAATGGTTTTATCTAATCGAAAACGAATGATATCTTTGGCATCGACAAATCCATAGCCTAAATATTCTGCCATTAATTTGGCACAGAAATATTCTCCTCGTGAAACGATTTCGGCTTGGTTCATTTGATTTAAGTTCGTATAAAAACGATCTAATTCCTTTTCAATAGGTTGTTTTAAACCTAGTTCATTTTTTATTTCCAAGAAACGATCTTTGATCAAATTAAAAACATTTGAGGCATCTACGTGATATTGACGATGTGCATCTAATAAATAGAGCAGGTCGGTAATCTTATTGTCATTTCCGTTTCTTTTCCCAGGGGCACTCACTACAACATATTTTCGTGCAGGATCTGACATAACGATCTCTTTAACTTTTTTAAATTGAGAAGCACTGGCTACACTGCTTCCGCCAAATTTTGTGATTTTTAACATAAGCTTATCTCCATATTGCGATCATTGCATCTGTATCTTGTTTTTTGATTTTTTGAATGATTGTCTGATCCATTTGTTCGATCCAATAGTAAGAACCATCTTTTTTTGTATAGTTGATTGTAAGCTCTTTATTTGAACGAATGATCCAGTTTTCTTTGATCAGTGTTTCATCATATGTGTACGTATTGGTTAATATAATCGTACGTTCTTTGTTTTCCAATGTATCAATTGCATTTTGCATCATAGCTTGAGCGGTAGCTAATTGACCAGCCCCTTGACCTAGATAGCCAAGTGTTTCAAAGCTATGTGCATGGATCGTTTGTGCATTATAGTTGTTTTCAACATTGGCTAAGAAAGTTCCATTATCTAAAAATGCCGGTGCAATGATCGTACAAACTTTTTCATCTTTACAAACTGAAATTGCTAAATGGCGAATGATCTTCCCGTTTTCTTTTGCCAAGGCAATATCATTATTTGAAATTTTAGAAATACCAACAGGTTTTGGCAGCTCTAATTTTTTGTTTTTATAAGCCAGCATATTAGATATAACAGCCTTATAGTAAACATCAATTCCTTCCACATCATTCGTAGGATCTTTTTCAGCATATCCAAGGTCCTGTGCATTTTTTAAGGCAACTTCATAATCAAGAGCATTTTTAGTCATTTGATCTAGAATATAGTTACTGGTTCCATTAAAGATTCCTTCATATCCTTGAATTGGCTCCAAACGCTGTAGCTTTAATAGTGCATCTAAAAAAGGAATTCCACCCGCAACACAAGCTTCAATTTGAATGGTCGTATCATTATCTTTAGCTAGATCTAAATAATCTTCCAAATAGGTTGCGATAACTGCTTTATTGGATGTGATTACATGTTTTTTCGCTTTTAAAGCTTTACGAATCAATGTGTTAGCTGGTTCAAGACCATTCATACATTCCATGACAATATCAATGGATGGATCTTCAACGATATGTTCTTCGTTTGAAAAGCGGGGAAGATCTTCCTTTTCTTTTCGTACATATATATATTGGATATTGAGATCATTGGTTAATTCACAAAGTTTTTCAACACCTTTTCCTACAACACCGTATCCACATAAAGTAATGTTCATTTTATCCTCCTTATGTGTTTTTTTAAAAAACACTTGTTTTTAAATTGTGAACATTGTATCATATGAGATATAGTTTTTCAAGGAGGGATTCCCATGAACAATTTCTATGTTTCAACACGAGATAAACAGGTTCATCTGAAATCAAAAGAAGCAATTTTAAAAGGAATCAGTGATGATGGTGGATTGTTTGTCTGGCCTGATTTAGCTGATGTAAAAATTGATTTAAATAGAGTTTGTCAAAATAATTATAAAGAAAATGCTGTTTACATTTTGAGCAAACTTCTACATGATTTTACAAAAGAAGAATTAGAACAATGTGTAAATAATGCATATACAGATACTTTTGCCTCTAAAGACATTACCCCAGTTCGTAAGGTAGGGGATATCTATGTTCTGGAATTGTTTCATGGTCCAACCAGTGCTTTTAAGGATGTTGCCTTGACTTTATTACCACAGCTTATGTCTGTAGCTCTTGAAAAAACAGATCAGAAAGCTTTGATCTTGACGGCTACAAGTGGCGATACTGGAAAAGCAGCGTTAAATGGATTTAAAGATGTAAAAAATATCGGAATCGAAGTTTTTTATCCAGATCAAAAAGTGAGCCAGATGCAATATCGCCAAATGGCAAGTCAGACGGGTAACAATTTAAAAGTGTTGGCAATCAAAGGAAACTTTGACGATGCCCAAAGTAAAGTCAAAGAATTGTTTTTGGATAAAGATCTAAATGAATTTGCCGCTGAGCATAATGTCATGTTAACGAGTGCAAATTCGATTAATATAGGACGACTTGTTCCTCAGATCGTTTATTATTTTGAAAGTTATAAATATCTTGCGAATCATGATGTCATTAAAATGAATGATCCGGTTTGCTTTAGTGTTCCTACGGGAAATTTTGGAGATGTTTTGGCTGGGTATTATGCGTATTTAATGGGATTGCCGGTAAAGAAATTCTATGTAGCCAGCAATGCTAATCATGTTTTAACAGATTTTTTAACAACCGGAATCTACGATCGTAACCGCGATTTTATTCAGACAATCTCACCTAGCATGGATATCTTGATTTCATCCAATCTAGAAAGATTGTTGTATTATATGTCAAATCAAGATACAGAATTTGTCAAACAATGTATGGATGATCTAAATCAAAAAGGAAAATATCAAATTCCAGCACAGATGTTGGAAAAAATACAATCTTTATTTGGCTGTGGTTATATTGATGATGAAGACACAAAACAAGTCATAAAAGAAACTTATGATTCCAATCGTGTGATCTTAGATCCACATTCTGCCATTGCGTATAAGGTTGCCAAAGATGCCTGTGAAGATGTGATCGTTTCTTTAGCAACGGCATCACCTTATAAATTTCCTCAGGATGTATTGGATGCCTTGGGTATAGGAAGTACTTCTGAATTTGATGCGATGAACAAACTTGCAGAAATCTGTAGCGATCCAATTCCTGGCAATCTAGCAGCTTTACAAACCTCTAAGATCATTCATAAAGATGTGATCTCTGTCAAAGAGATGGAAGAAAGTGTTAAAGATATGGTGGAGAAGTTCGTATGATTTGTGTAAAGGTACCGGCAACAAGTGCAAATTGTTGTGTTGGGTTTGATACTTTAGGGATGGCTTTGGATTGGTTTGCGACATTTTACTTTGAACCAAATCCAGAGTTTGTAATTGAAGGCTGCCCAGATGAATTTAAAAATGAAGACAATCTAGTAATCGTGGGATTTAAAAAAACTTGTGATTATATGAAGGTAGATATGCCTACCTTAAAATTAAAAATCGATACAGATATACCTTCATCAAGAGGACTTGGTTCGAGTTCAACTTGTATCGTTGCGGGTATCATGGCAGCGGATGCATGGTTTCACGGTCAATTAAACAAGATGGAGATGCTAAAAATCGCAACCGAGATCGAAGGACATCCAGATAATGTCGCACCGGCAATATTTGGACAAGCATGCACAAGCTTCATGGATGATGGAGATGTTCGCATGATGATGATTCCTTGTCAAAACTTTAAAGGTTTGGCCATGATTCCGGATTATCCGATTCAAACATCTGAAGCCAGAAAGGTTTTACCACAGACCATTGACTATAAAGATGCCGTTAAACAGGTTGGTTATGCGTTAAGTTTTGTTCAATGTTTATCCAGTGGAAATGAATTGATCTTTCCTAAGACATGCCACGATTTTCTTCATGAACCCTATCGTGGTAAACTCATCAAGGAATATGCTGAAATTCATGACTACTGTAAGAGCATTGATTTAGCTATGTGGATTTCAGGAAGTGGCAGTACGATGCTGGCCATGAGTTTAGATGAGAAAAAGCTGGACATGTTACAAGAATGGATTGTAAAATATTGTGGCATGTCTTATAAGAAGGTATCGATTTCTACGAAAGGAGCATATATAGAGTATGAGTAAGTTCTTTGTTGTTTCAAGTGATATTTTGCCTGAAGTTCTTGAAAAAGTTATAGAAGCAAGAACGTTACTGATATCAGGCAAAGCAAAACGCATCTCAGAAGCAGTTAAAGAAGTAGGGATTTCGCGAGGAACTTTCTATAAATATAAAGATGCAGTATTCTCATTTGATCAGGATCAATCACGCCGTAACGCTGTAGTTTCTATGATCATTAAAAATGAAAAGGGAGCTTTGTCAAAAGTCTTGTCTTTAGTATCGGTAAAACAGGTCAACGTTCTGGCAATCAATCAAACGATTCCAATTAATGGTATTCATAACTTATCACTGACTTTAGATATAACGGATCTAGAAATCAGTATTCAAGCTTTGTTGAAATTAATGGAAGCTATGCCAATGGTTGATAAGGCGGAATTGGTTGCGGTTGAATAATGAAATCATTCATTTCTTTTATTTGGGGTCTAATGTTTATTGTATGTGCTGCCGTTTTCAGCATTCAATCAATCGCGTTGGATCCTGATTTTTATACAACTCGTTATGAACAAATGGAATTGGCTAGTGATTTAAATGTTTCCAATCAAGATCTCAATGACAGCATTATAGTCTTATTGGATTATATTCAAGATGAAAGACAGGATATGGACATTACGATAACTCGCAATGGACAGGCTGTTGAAGCGTTTAACACAAAAGAAAAGACGCATATGGTAGATGTAAAAGCGCTATATCAAAATGCGATTACTGTGGGTATCGTTTGTTTTGTTTTTATGATTGGTATCCTGGTCTATTTTTTTGTAAAAGAAAAGAAGCTCATGATCAGCTATCTTAGCAAAGGGATGATCCAAGCTTCAATATGTTTAGGAATTGTATTGTTATTTTTTGGAATGTGGATCGCATATGATTTTACAGGCTTTTGGACTTGGTTTCATACTGTGTTCTTCTCTAATGATTTATGGCTGTTAGATCCACGTACTGATTTTATGATCTGTATGTTGCCTGAGATTATTTTTAATCAGCTGGTCATTAGTATTATCATCGAATTTGTTTTGATGGTTGCAATTGCATTAGCGTTTTCAATATATTATCAATTTAAAAAAGCACCGATAGGATTTGATCGAAAATGAATTTAATATTAGCCTCTAAATCGCCAAGAAGAAAAGAGATTCTTTCTAAACTAGGTTATACATTTTGCGTGATTCCGGCCTTAAAAGATGAAGTTTTTAAAGGTCAGGATATTGATGCAGCTTTGAAGAATGTAGCTCTTTCAAAAGTAAAGGAAGTATTTGAAAAACACAATAATGATTGTATTATTGGTGCTGATACGATCGTTGTTTATGATGGGCAAATTCTTCAAAAACCAGCTTCGAAAACAGAAGCGTTTAAAACTTTGAAAATGCTGTCTGGTAAAGTTCATGAAGTCAAAACAGCGGTAGCTTTATGTAGTCCAAATCATGAAGTGGTTGATGTCGTTACGACAAAAGTCTATTTTAAAGAGTTAAGTGATGATAGGATCAACGACTATGTAAATAAAGGAACTTGTATGGATAAGGCGGGTTCTTATGGAATTCAGGAAGTGGATTTTGTAGAGCGTATTGAAGGTTCTTATTCAAATGTTGTAGGATTTCCAAAATATAAAGTGCAAGAATTTTTAGAAAAAGAAAAAGACCACTTGGGTCTTTAGAATAGTTCAATTTGATAACTGAATTGTGTTTCTTCACCAGGTTTTAATATCATCGTACCTTCACGATGGTAGAAATCTGGTGTTTCTTTTTCAAAATCACTGTGTCCATACCAAGGTTCAATGCAGATGAAGTTGCTTGGTGTAGGATGTGTCCAAAGAGCCAGGTATGGGAATCCGGCGAAGTGAACACGTAGACGAGGTTCACCTTGATGGCTGAGTGTTACATAGGAACTCTTGTAATCTTTGTATACCAATGTAGCATAATGGTTAATATCTTCACGAGATAACTTCCATGAATTTAGTTGAACTTTCTTTTCTTTGATGTTTTCGTTAAAACTTGGATCAAAGACAAGCTGTGTAGCTTCTTCATTGAATTCAAAATCAATGGAATAGTCTTCAAATTTTTCATTCTTGTATTGAGGGACTCTAAAAGCAGGATGAAGTCCAAATGAATATGGCATATCTTCTTTTGAAGTGTTTTTGATCGTGTAGTCGATATGTAAAGTCTTGCCTTCAAGAGAGTAAGCAATTTCAAACACAAAATCAAAAGGGTACTGTTTTAAAGTTTCTTCATCAGAGCAGAATGTAAAAATCAATTTGTCTTCAAGTTGTTCCCCTTTAAATGTAGCATAACGGGCAAGGCCATGATTTTTCATCGTATATTGTTTTCCGTGAATTTCATAATACTTTGAATATGTACTACCGATGATAGGGAAAAGACTTGGGTTTCTTCCAGACCAGCCTTCATCTCCTTGATACATGATTTCAACATTATTTGTCTTGTCGAAAAAAGAAGTAATTTCTGCAGCTTCCGGGATTACTTCCAAACGACAAAACTCATTTTCTAATTTAAATGGCATATTTTAGACCTCCTTTACCAGCTTTTCTTTAACTAGATATGTATATATACCATCTTCATCGACCGAGTCAGTGATATGATCGGCGATTTCTTTTACTTTATCACAACCATTTTTCATTGCGATTCCAATGTCCGCTTGTTTGATCATTTCAATATCATTTTCTCCATCACCAAAGCAGATGATACGATCAAGTTCAAAATGGTGTTTGATTTTTTGGATCGCAGTCGCCTTATCTATGTTATTGGCTCGGATCTCAACACATTCTGGATAAAAAACGATGCCACAATCACGTGCTATTTGACAAATTTCTTCTTTTTGTTTATTTGTTTCATAACAAATCAGCACATTATAGGCAATATCATTTTCATAGGGCTTATAATCTGGTGTGTTTAAATATAAAGAAAACTCTAATTCATAAAAGGCTTGTTTGACTTTGGTGCCAAAATAATTTCCATCTTTTGTACTGTATCGATAAAGAAGATCGTTGTTAAGACAATATGTTTCGATTTCCTTCATCAAAGTAGGTGAGATAGGAGTGTCTTCAATGATTTGATTGTTTGTATCTAAGATGAGTGCGCCGCCATCTAAGATTTTGGCATCAAAAGGGAAATTATACATTTCTCGTGGCAAGTGGTCGAGTTCTCTTAAACAACGGCTGGTTGCTAAAAAGAGCATATCTTTTTGATCCTTTAATTGATATAGAGCTTGAAATGTTTTATGTGAAATTGTATGGAAGGCGTTGTTATAGAGTGTGCCATCCATATCAAAAAAATATCCTGTTGTCATGTTCTTATTGTATCAAATATAGATCTTAATTACTATGATCTTTTCGGTATTGAAGGGGAGAGATGCCTACAGATTTTTTGAATGCCTGAGCAAAATAAGATTGGCTTGTAAATCCGACAATATAAGAAATTTCAGAAATCTGTAAATTGGTCGTAGACAAGAGAATCTTAGCTTCGTGTATTCTTTTTTGGATCATATAACTAATAGGAGAAATACCTTTATATTGTTTAAAGGCATGAACGATGTGGTATTTATTTAAAAATGTGAGTTCACTTAATTTGTCTAATGTGATATCCTCTTTAAAGTGTGCGTCAATATATTTTTCGATAAAGACACAATCTTTATTCGCTTTATTGACAGGGGAGACTTCCAGTTTAATTTGAGCGCGACGCATTAAATTGATGATCAAGACTTCCAGAAGATTTTGACAAAGTGATTGATATTCAACATCTTTTGTTTTTACCTCAAGTAACATCGTTCTTAAGTAGAATAAGACCTCGTGTTTATATTCATAATAGTTTGCGATACTGCAGCCTTGTTCTTCATCCTGTTCTTTAGAAAAAAATGTAATCCCTTCGATTCCCATAACGATATATTCAAAATTGACATTTTCAATACCTCGTTCGGTATGTGAAACCAGCGGATTCACGATGACTAGATCATCTTCTTTTACTGGATAGGTTTTGTTGTCTAGACTAAAAAGACCATGACCTTTTGTTACATAAAAGATTTCGGTACATAAGTGTGTATGTAAAGTAGAATTCCACTCATGGTCGAAACTAGATTCAGTAATGTACAAAAGCTTTGGCCTTGTTTTATCAAAATTTAGTTGTTCAAGTTGAAATCGATGTGTGCTCATAATAAATCCCTTTTCTACATAATTATATATTGTTTTCTTTGATTTATCAATTTTGTTTAGAACAAACAAAATCGCAATATATATAAAATAAACAACTATATAATTATGATAAAGCGCTTACAAATTCGATATACTGAATTTGTCAAAAAGATTCATACGAATTTATAGGAGGTAGAGTATGAAAAAAATTATAACTGCTGGACTATCATTTGCGATGGCAGCATCTATGTTGGTAGGATGCTCAAGCGCACCAGCTGAAGATGCAGATTCTGGAGATAAACGAGTTCTTAAATTCGATTCATTCTCTGGAGGAAACGGAGAAGAAGTATTTACAAAATTAGCTGAAGCTTTCGAAGCTGCTAACCCAGATGTAGATGTTCAACTTCGTTTCGAAAAAGAATTGCCTGATGTATTGAACAAAGAAAATGCACAAGGTGAATATTCAGATGTTGTTTATTACAATTTAGGACAACCTTCTGGATACACAGAAACTCAGTTAAACACAAATGAAGTATTGGATATTTCCGACGTTATCGAAAATATTAATATTGATGAAGAATACGCAAATAGCCGTATTGTACAGTACTATGGTGATGGAAAATCTTACTTGTTGCCATTAAAGACAACTCCAGCTGGATTCTTCTATAACACAGAATTGATCGGAGAAGGGAAGAAATATGAACTTCCAACAACTTGGGATGAATTCTGGGCATTAGGTGATCAGGCTAGAGAAGATGGAATTGCATTGTTTACTTATCCAACAAATGGTTACTTTGATAATACATTAAATGCATTATTGAAAGAAGCTGGTGGTGAAGAATTCTTATTCAACGTTTTGAATTATGAACCAGATGTTTGGAATTCTGAAGAAGGAAAAACAGTTATCGATATCATTAGTAAATTAGTAAGCCCTGATTACTTGTATGCTGATACAGTATCTAATGCAAACGCTAAAGATGGTTTCACAATGAACCAGCAAGCAGTAATTGATGGAAAAGCATTGTTTATGCCAAATGGTGACTGGGTAGTTAACGAAATGGCTGATACTACTCCTGAAGACTTCCATTGGGGACTTCTTCCTTTACCAGCTCTTGAAGAAGGTGGAGAACGTTTCGTTGGTTCTATGACTGAACAAGTTTGGATCCCTGCTCAGGCTAAAAACGTTGATGATGCAAAAGCATTCTTAGAATTTATCTATTCTGATGAAGGTGTACAGATCATGGCTGAAAGTGGAAACATCGTTCCTACAACAGATATGATGGATCGTGTAGCAGCTATGGAAGATGGATATACAAAAGAATTCTTCTCTGTATACAATGAAGCAACTCCAGCATTCGGTGCATTTGCTCCATATAACACAGAAAATTTACCTGATTTTGACCGTGCGGCTACAGTATTCGGTTCAATTGATTCTTTAGCTACTGGTGAAATCACAGCAGATGAATATCAGAGCACATTGGCTGATGCTTGGGTAAAATTATCAGAAAATAAATTAAATGCAGAATAATTAAACATTAAAATAGTTACAAATCGAAGCGATGAGCAAATTATTGCTCGTCGCTTTTTAAAGATTGGAGGTAAATTATGAATAAAAAGAAAGCACAAAGTCGTTTCGTATTTGCTTGTCTAGCACCGGCAGTTATCTTAGTATTCATTTTTATGGTCATTCCGACGATTGATGTATTTAAGACCGCATTCTTTAAAAAGAGCAATTTTGTCAGTGAAGCAACATTTGCCGGATTCTTTAACTTCAAAGTTCTTTTTAACGATATGCGATTTATCGAGGCTATGCAAAATACAATTCTTTATGTCGTATTGATCACGATCATAACATTGATATTGGCGGTTTTATTTGCAACCTTGTTAACACGTGAAAATTTTGTTGGAAAGAATTTCTTCCGTGTTATTTTCTATATTCCAAATATTTTGAGTATTGTTGTTATTGCAGGTATCTTTTCAGCCATCTATCAGCCTACAAATGGTATCTTGAATACATTCCTTGGTATGATTGGACTTGATTTCTTGCAGCAACAATGGATGGGTAATCCGGATATTATTAACTATTCAATTATTGCTGCTTTAATATGGCAGGCGATTGGTTATTATATGGTTATGTATATGTCAAGTATGACAAGTATTCCAGAAAACCTATATGAAGCAGCAAGCCTTGAAGGAGCAGGTAAAGTAAAACAGTTCTTTATGATCACTTTACCATTGATCTGGGATAATATTCGTACTACTTTGACATTCTTCGTTATTTCTACGATCAACTTATCATTCATGTTTGTACAGTTGACAAGTGAAGGTAATTTAGGTAGTGAAGTTGCCTTGAACTATATGTACAACAATGCATTTGCCGGTAAATATGGATTCGGTATGGCAATTGGTGTATGTATCTTCGTCTTCTCATTTGCTTTGTCAGCTATCATAAATAAGGTAACTGAACGTGAAGTTCTACAGTACTAGGAGGTTGGTTTATGAAAAAACGTAATTTTCCTATATATAAGATCTTTGTTTATGTAGCCTTGATCACATTGGCTATTTCAATCATTGTACCAATCGCATGGGTATTCTTGGCATCTTTGAAATCACAGTTGGAACTGGTTAGTGGAAATCCTTTTGATCTTCCTGCACAGATGTTATGGTCTAACTTTGCCGATGCCTTTGTAAAGGCAAGAATGGGTGATTACTTATTGAATACGGTAATCGTAACAGCTTTATCATTAGTTATTTTATTAGTTGTTGCTCTTCCTGCTTCCTATGTTTTGGCACGATTTGATTTTGTGGGCAAAAAATTCTTTAATGGATTGTTCATGGCAGGATTATTTGTTAATGTTAACTATATCGTATTACCAATTTTCTTGATGTTATTTAATGCGGATATTGCTCTTGGATTTGATTTCTTCTTGAACAATAAATTCTGGCTATCTGTTGTTTATGCAGCAACAGCTTTACCATTTACAATTTATTTGTTAACAGGATATTTTAAAACGTTGCCTAAAGCGTATGAAGAAGCTGCGCGAATTGATGGTTGTGGTTATTTCAAGACTATGTTAAAAATCATGATTCCAATGGCAAGACCAAGTATCATCACAGTTATCTTGTTCCAGTTTTTAGCATTCTGGAATGAATATGTTATCGCCTTTACTTTTATGGATAAAGAAAATGCAACATTGGCTGTTGGTGTTAAATACTTGATGGCAGATGCAAAATCACAGGCAAACTTTGGCGTTATGTATGCTGGTTTGGTAATCGTAATGATTCCAACATTGATTCTTTATATTTGTGTTCAAAAGAAGATCACTCAGGGTATGAGCATTGGTGGAATGAAAGAATAAGAGGTGTTTTTTATGAGAGATGACAATAAAGTAATGAACATAATTATGATCATTCTATTCTTTGTGTTTTTAGGATTGATCATCTGGGCACAGAAAACAGTAAGTGTTACCAATTTGATGATTGAAATCGTTGGCTTAATTGGTTTACTTACATTATTGTTCTTGTACAATAAAAAGCATAAATAGGAGGAAAGATTATGGCAGAGTTATCATTGCAGCATGTAGATAAAATATATGACAACAATGTCCAAGCTGTATTTGACTTTAATTTAGAAGTAAAAGATAAAGAATTTATTGTGTTTGTAGGACCTAGTGGTTGTGGTAAATCGACTACGCTACGTATGATTGCTGGATTGGAAGAAATTACTGCAGGTGATTTCTATATTGATGGTAAACGCATGAATGATGTTGAACCAAAAGATCGTGATATTGCGATGGTTTTCCAGTCCTATGCTTTATATCCTCATATGAGCGTTTATGAAAATATGGCATTTGGTTTGAAACTTCGTAAATTCAGTAAAGAAGAAATTGATAAACGAGTTCATGAAGCGGCACGTATCTTGGAAATTGAACAATATTTAGATCGTAAGCCAAAAGCTTTGTCTGGTGGACAAAGACAACGCGTTGCCCTGGGACGTGCTATTGTTCGTAACGCAAAGGTATTCTTGATGGATGAACCTTTATCTAACTTGGATGCAAAATTACGTGTACAGATGCGTTCTGAAATTATCAAACTTCACGAAAGAATTGGTGCAACTACCATTTATGTAACACATGATCAGACAGAAGCTATGACAATGGCGGATCGTATCGTTGTCATGAAAGGTGGCTATATCCAACAGATAGGTACACCAAAAGAAATTTATAATAATCCAGCAAACTTGTTTGTAGCCGGATTCTTAGGAGCACCAGCTACAAACTTTATCAAAGGTGTTTACAATAATGGAATCTTCAATATTGATGATATGAAAATTGAAATTCCGCAAATGTTCAAAGACAAACTTTCTGCATTTGAAGGAAAAGAAATTATCTTGGGTATTCGTCCAGAAGATTTGCATGGTGAAGGTATTGTAGCTGATACATATCCAACTGCTCATTTTGATTTTGAAATTGAAGTAGCTGAATTATTAGGACATGAATATATCTTACATGGTTCATTAAAAGGGCAGGATATGTGTGCAAAAGTTAATTCACGTTTAGAACCAGCAGCACATACAAGAATTAAATTAACAATGGATTTATCTAAAGTGCATTTCTTTGATCCAGAAACGGAAAACAGAATTGATTAGTTTAGGAGATAATAAGATGATTGAAAAAGGCCGAGTAACCGTACCGACAGATGTTGATGTGATTGATGCGACCATAGAAATCATTAATCGATGGAAAGCGGATGCGATCCGAGATTGTGATGGAACCGATATGCCAGACGAACTACGTAAAATGGATATCAAACAATACGCAACATACTACACGACAAGAAAAGATAATGAATGGGCAAAAGCAAATCCTGATGAAATACAACAAATGTATTTGATGAGTGATTTTGTAACAGCTCGCTCAAATGAACTTAGAATTAAAATCATGGAGCACTTTTATAAGGATCAGCTTAAGCCAAACACAAAAGATAATCACAGATGGTGGGAAATTATTGACCGTACAACAGATGAAGTGATGACCAACTGGGATTATGATGAAGAAACAATGGAAGTTATCATCCATGATGCTATCCCTTATCATGCTTATACTGTAAGCTTTTTGGCTTTTGTGATCTGGGATCCTGTGCATATGTATAATGCGATCACAAATGACTGGAAAGATGAAGAACATCAGATGACATATGATGTTAGACAGCCAAAAACCCAAAAGTATGTACTGGATAAATTTAGAAAATTCTGTCAGGAACGCAATGATGTAAATGTGGTTCGCTTTACAACATTTTTCCATCAGTTTACGTTGCAGTTTGATGAATTTGCACGTGAAAAATTTGTCGACTGGTTTGGATACAGTGCTTCTGTTTCACCATATATCTTGGAACAATTTGAAAAAGAAGTAGGATATCCATTTAGACCAGAATATATCATTAACAAGGGATTCAACAATTCTACTTTCTGTGTTCCTACAAAAGAGTATCGTGATTTTATGGATTTCCAGCAGCGTGAGGTTTGTAAGCTAGCTAAAAAATTCGTTGATATTTGTCATGAATACGGAAAAGAAGCTATGATGTTTTTAGGAGATCATTGGATTGGGACTGAACCATATGGTAAATATTTTGAATCTATTGGCTTGGATGCTGTTGTTGGTTCGGTTGGTTCTGGAACGACCCTTCGTATGATCTCAGATATAAAAGGGGTAAAATATACCGAAGGAAGATTCTTGCCATACTTTTTCCCAGATGTCTTCCATGAAAACGGCGATCCATTAAAAGAAGCTAAGATCAACTGGGTAACCGCACGAAGAGCCATCCTGCGTAGTCCAGTAGATCGTATTGGGTATGGAGGATACTTAAAGCTAGCCTTGGATTTCCCTGAATTTATTGACTATATCGAAAAGGTTTGTGATGAATTCAGAACTTTGTATTCTCATGTAAATCAACAAGTGCCACATAACTTATTAAAAGTAGCGGTGATCAATAGCTGGGGTGAGTTACGTCGCTGGGGAACACACTTAGTTCATCATGCCATCTGGTATAAACAGATTTATTCATATACAGGGGTAATGGAAGCTTTGAGTGGATATCCGTTTGATGTACGTTTTATCAGTTTTGATGAAATTCGTGAAGATGCTTCGATCTTGGATGATGTTGATGTAGTCTTGAATATTGGTTCTGCTTATACAAGTTTTAGCGGTGGAATCGAATTTGATGAAGCGATTATTACAGCATTACGTCGTTATGTTGATCAAGGCGGAGGCTTTATTGGAGTTGGTGAACCAACTGCCATCAGCAAAAATGGTAAATTCTTTACTCTTTATGATGTCTTAGGAGTCGATAAGGAATTGGGCTTCACAATGCATACAGATAAATACAATTGGGAAGCAGAAGAAAACCACTTCATTACAGAACAATTAGAACATGAGGACTGGGGGGAATGCATTAATGATGTATATGCATTGCCAGACACAAAGATTCTTTCTCAAAAAAATCTTCATGTAAATTTAGCGGTCAATGAATATGGTAAAGGCCGTGGTGTCTATATCAATGGACTTCCATTCAGCTTTGAAAACGCAAGACTTCTATATCGAGCAATCTTCTATGCTGCTCATAAAGAAGATCAGATGAAACGTTGGTATTCAGATAACTACAATGTGGATGTAAACGTATATCCATCTACAAACAGTTTCTGTGTCGTAAATAATACTTATGAGCCACAGAAAACGACCATCTATAAAGGAGATGGTTCAAACTTTGAAGTTGAATTGGATGAATGCGATATTCAATGGTTTGAAATGTAAAAAAAAGAGATGAGTTAATTTGATTAGCTCATCTTTTTAGTATGTTTTCACGATGGTATTTTAAAAATTTTCGACGATTCTTTGTCATATAAATAGGATCCAGTTGTGTATCAAAATTAAAGTGTTCTAAGTGTGGATCTTTTTCTATCAAAGCTTTGGAAATGATGATTGTACCATCATCGTTAAAACTTATATATCCTTGATCAAACAAAAAATCATGGTTGCGACATAACAGAAGTCCATTATCATGTGTTGCCGTTTCATAAATATGTGCACAATCGCGAAATGGTTTAATATGAGATGCAATCAAAAGCTGAGGCACTTTTATATGACATATTGGACAGGCATGATCAAATTCATGCATCTGTGTATCTTTAAAGAAGCTTTGAAGATCTTTTGTGGCTTCTCTAGAGACTGGGATGCCTCTTTGAGGCAGTCGTTCTAAAATAAAGTCTTGATTATCAAAGTTGATCATTTTACGATTTTGATTACGATATTCCAAATTTGATTTTCGTTTAATGATTGATTCAGTATAAATAATATTAAGTGTTTCAGAAACAATATCCTGATCAATTTCATTTTCAATTTGTTTTGCCATAGTACAAAGTTCTTTGCGAATATTTTCGTTTTCATCATAAAATGTGGTCAGTTTCAAGAAACTTTTCATAGGATCTTCATTCAGATCCAGATTGCTTCTTAGAGCTATTTCATAAGCAGCTAAAGCTTCTACATCTGAGTTAGGGTTTGCTTTTGAGAAGATGACTGTTGAAGGAAACATGTCCAAAGTGGTATCCAGCCATTCAAGAGCGTGGATTTTTTGCAGAAGGTGAATTACCTTGATGACATCCCCTTCACTCATGGAAGGATCTTGTCGTTTGATTTCTCTTACAGTTTGAGAAACTAAATCATGATCATCGTCTAAAGAAAACTCGTTTAAATAGATAATTGTTTGTTTTAAAAGGTGTTTATTCATATATTTATTTTATCAAAAAAAGGCTGAAAATTCAGCCTTTGTTATCGAACTAACTCTTCCTGATGAGAAGCAAATGTGTATTCTTCAATTGTGTATGCAATACGTGATTTAATTAATTCTTCAGGATCATTTTTTAATGTTCCTTCACGAACCATTGTATACTGCATTGGCATATATTGAGATAACAATGGAAGTGGTACAGGATGTTCTCTTAAATTACTGATCAATTTGTTTAAAGCATCTTGGACTTCTTTGACTGGGAAGTAGTAGCGGCAGCGATCTGAGAAAGAATATTGACGCTTAAAGGCAATTTCTTTTTCAGTACCATGATAATAAGGCTGCCATTTTCCAGGATTTGCCAACATAGCTTTATCTAATGCTTCTTTGAAATGACTTGTTTCAAAATCATATACTTTGGCAAGTTCTTCTTCGATAACACAAAGAGAGAAAATACCTTCACGTGCAGCATATGTCAATCCTGGACCTACTTTTAAGATTCCAACACCATCTTCAACCAATTCTCTCAATTTGTATTTTGTCTGGTAATCTGTTGAGTGTCCTTCAAATACAAGCTGGTCATATTCTTTGATGCTGGCCATCAAATCTTTAGCTCGTTCTCTATCATATTCTTCACAACCTGCATCTTTTTCTTCTACACCAGGTTGTACGACAGCGGCAATGACATGGTTCCAAGCTTCTTTGATTCCCATATCTTCAAAAGCTTTTTCAAATGCAGCTACAGTATTTCTGAAATCCTGAGGTTTAGTAACCTGCATTCCACTGGATTCTTCCTGAGCACCACCAGGGATTGGTACTTCACTACCAACGATATAGACTGGATGAATCGCTTCAGGGTTTTCTTCTAATAATTCCTGATAAGCTTCTTCGCATACTTTGGCAAGAGTAGCACCACGTCTTGCGATGATCTCATCGCTTAAACGTGTGTTTGGATCATCATCTGCTACTTTCATGCTTGTGTCAATATGGATCTTTGTAAATCCGGCTCTTACATAATCATGTACGAGTGTTTTGGCATATTCCATTGCTTCTTTTTCTGGTTTTGAGCTGACTGTTAAAGGACCTAAGTGATCGCCTCCAAGGAAAACACGATCTTTATCAAGACCTACATTTTCAGCTTCTTGTAGACAGAACTCATAAAAGTCTTTTGGTGTCATACCAGAATAACCGCCATTTTGATCAACCTGATTTGCGGTTGATTCGATCAAGACACATGAATTTTGTTTTTTTGCAGTTTCCATTGCGGCTTTGATTACAAAAGAATTGCTAGAGCAGCATGAATAAATAGCTACCGCTTTTCCTTGTTTCTGCAAGGAAACGATATTTAATAATGGATTTTGTTTTGGCATAAAATTCCTCCTATCGCTGTCTTTATTATACTCAAATATTTGTACAAAAATACAATTTTGATAAAAGTTACAAATAAAAAAGGCAAAAATGTAAACATAAAACTTTTTCCTATCAAAAGGTAAATAAATGGCGATTTTTGCCCTTTATTTAAACGCTTTCTGTGCTATAATTTTTTTAGTGAATAACGGAGGGTATAATATTATGAAAGTTATTATTTGCGAAAATTATGATGAATTATCATTAAAAGCTTTTGAAGTTATCAAAGAATTGGTTACATCTAAACCTGATTGTGTTCTAGGACTTGCAACAGGAAGTTCTCCAGTTGGTCTTTATAAAAACATGATCAAGGATCACAAGGAAAATGGAACAAGCTATAAAGATGTTAAATCTTATAACTTAGATGAATATGTAGGCATCGACCGCAATGATCCTCAATCATACTACACATTCATGAAAGAAAACTTGTTTGATGGTATCGATATCGATCCGGCAAATACACATGTACCTTATGGAAGTACAGCTGAAGATTGTGCAGCTTATGAAAAAGAACTTGAGAAAGTATCTGTTGATCTACAATTGTTAGGAATTGGTCAAAATGGACATATCGGTTTCAATGAACCTGGTACACCATTTGATATCTTGACACATATCGTGGATCTTACAGAAAACACACGTCAGGCGAATGCTCGTTTCTTTGATGATGATATCAACAAAGTTCCAACTCAGGCAATTTCTATGGGTATTGGTACGATCATGAAAGCTAAAAAAGTGTTATTAGTTGCCAATGGTGAAAATAAAGCTGATGCAGTAAAAGCAATGATCGAAGGACCAGTTGATACAGCATGTGCAGCATCTGCATTGCAGAATCATCCAGATGTAACAGTTGTTATTGATAAGGCAGCTGCATCTAAACTTTCTAAATAGCATTTATGTTGGTGTTTCCTAATTGGAGACACCTTTTTTTATTGGGTTTTTATATTGAAAAATACATAGGATTCATATTAAAATGTTTTTATGAAAAAATGGTTATATAGAATATTAATGTTGATTTGTGTAGGGGTGTTTGCTTTTAGTGCCTACCAGTTATATTTAATTTATTCATCTTCAAAACAAGTTGAAGATGAAACAGCTGCTTTACAAGAGTATGTAATAGAAGAAGACTATCTACAACCAGATTGGGCAAGCTTGCAGGCAGAAAATCCCGATATTATTGCCTGGGTCTATGTGCCTGGATGCAATATCAGTTTTCCAGTGGTCCAAGGTGATGACAATAGTTACTATTTAACACATACTACAAAAAATGAATATAATGAAAGAGGAGCTATCTTTCTAGACTATCAGGCAAACCCTTCTTTTACTGACAATAATTCCATTATTTACGGTCACTCTGTTGAAGGTGGAGGAATGTTTACGGATTTGAAAAACTATAGTGATCAGACATTCTTTAGTGAACATCCGGTGTTCTATCTTTTGACACCGAATGCGAATTATGAATGTCAAATCATGACATATGCAAAATCAAATGATGGTTCTGTATATTACACAACTTCATTTGGAGGATATCGAGATGATGTGATCAATCAAATGAAGACTAATGCATTGTATTATAACGATGTTGATACTACCGATAAATCATTGGTTACACTATCAACGTGTGATCTTGATTATGGTTTTAATTCAGATCGACGTTTAATTTTAACGGGTGTGTTGAACCAAATAACAGATCCAATTAAAATTATCGATTGATTTTATCGTTTTTATGGTATACTTGTATAGGTTTGCTTATGAAGATATGTTTTGTGACAGGTGGTACAGGAGGACATATTTATCCGGCATTAGCCTTGGCAGATAAAGTGAAACAGCTGTACCCAGATACTCAAATCTTATTTATTGGAAACAACGATCGTATGGAAGCAGATCTTATTCCTTCCTATGGTTATGATTTCAAATCTTTACATACTTCTGGTTTAGTCGGTTCAATCTTTTCTAAGTTAAGAGCCATAAGTCAGTTGTTTTTTGCGTATCGTAAAAGCAAGATGTATTTAAAAGAGTTTAAGCCGGATATCGTAATTGGCTTTGGTGGGTATGTGAGTGCGCCTGTAATCTTGGCAGGTCGTTCTATGCACATTAAAACGATGATCCATGAACAGAATTCGATCGTAGGAAAGGCAAACCAGTTGGTGATGAATAAAGTTGATAAGATCATTACTTGTTATACAAAGTGCGAGGAAGTTTTTCCTGGCGATAAAACGATCCTATTGGGAAACCCACGTGCAACCATCGCCAAAGAAGCTTCTTTTGATGAAATGTATTTTAAGTCATTAGGCTTATCATTAGATAAAAAAACGATATTGATCATGATGGGATCATTAGGGTCAAGCAGTGTAAATGCCTTGATGAAAGATTCTTTGACAGGCATGCCGAAAGATCTGCAGTTTTTGTATGTATGTGGAAAGAATAATTCGGATGATCTTCATCTATTTGATTCGCAGGAAAATGTATTTGTTGTGCCATATGTAGATACATTAAAGATCTATGCACATATTGATGGTATGATCTGCAGGGCTGGAGCAACGACGATTGCTGAATTAACGGGTCTTGGAATCCCTTCAATTATGATTCCTAGTCCTTATGTAGCCAATAATCATCAATATTACAATGCAAAAGTACTGGTGGATCAAAAGGCGGCATTTATGATCGAAGAGAAAGATTTAAATGCGACAAATCTAAAAAAAGCAATCAAAGAACTATTCATGAATGAAGAAATGATGAAACAAGTTCATCAAAATGCCCTTCGATTAGGAAAGCCTGATGCAGCTTATGACATCATCGATGAAATGGTAAAATTGATCAAAGAATAAATAAAGGGGAATTATATGTCTGTTTTAACACGATTAAAAGTATATGGAAAAGTATTGGAAAATGAACCAATGAAGAAACATACGACATACCACATTGGTGGAAATGTTGCTTATTATATAACACCACACAACGAAACGGCTTTGATGTGTATCCTGGATATACTACAAGATGAAAAAATTCCGTATCATGTAACTGGAAGAGGTTCAAATATCTTATGTGATGATACTGATTTTGATGGTGCGATCATTAATTTGGACGGTACATTAAACGATTACTATTTTGAACCGGATGGAACTCTAGTAGCTCAGGCAGGATGTTCAATTATCAATTTATCTGTGGAAGCTATGAAACGTTCTTTATCCGGGTTGGAATTTGCCTCTGGAATACCTGGTTCTGTAGGTGGTGGTCTATATATGAATGCAGGAGCTTATAGATCAAATCTTTCAAGTTTATTGATTGATGTTTGTGTATTAAAGGATGGACGTATTGAATGGATCAAAAAGGAAGATTTAGATTATGGATATAGACACTCTGCTTTTCAAGAACATAAAGATTGGACAATATTAGCTGGCCGCTTTAAACTTGAAAAAGCTGAACATGATGATATTCGAGATCTGATGGACTCAAGAAGAAAACGAAGAATGGATTCACAACCTCTGAATATGCCTTGTGCCGGAAGTGTGTTCAGAAATCCGGAAACGATCCCGGCATGGAAATTGATCGAAGAGATGGGATTAAGAGGGCATCAAATAGGTGGCGCTCAAGTCAGTACAAAGCATTGTAACTTTATTGTCAATGCGACTGGAGATGCTACAGCTTCCGATGTTCGTGCCTTGATCACAATGATCCAAGCCAAGGCAAAAGAACTGTATGATATTGATCTGATTCCAGAAGTGGAGCAGATGCATTGGTAAGAAAACAAAAAAAATCTAAAAAGAAACGTTCATTTTCAATTAGAACGTGTATCATCTTAAGCAGTATTGTTTTTGTTTTGGCTAGTTTGGTTGTTTATTATTTTTCATTTGATTCTAGGACACATGTTTTAAGCTCGAGCGGAAATTATTATTATACTGATAAACAGATTTATCAGATTGCTGATGTTAGTACGGATACCAGATTATGGCTAACACCTGGTTTTTTGATTGAGAATCGACTTGAAAGCAATCCTTTGATTGCCGATGCTACGGTACACAAATCACAAAACAAGATATCGTTTGAAATTGAAGAGAAGGTGGTCATCGGTTATTATGTACAGGACAATAAGAATTACTTGTTAACTATAGATAATGAATCGATTGAATTAGATACAAAGTACTTAAAAACGATTGTACATTTTCCACTTTTATCAGATTTTAACGAATCACAACGTAAAGAAATTGCGAAGCAGTTTAAGAAAAACGCAAAATCACTGTCTCGTTCTGTTATAGAAAAAATTGCGGAAATGGTCCCATTTCAAACTTCGTATGATGACAATATGATCAAGATGACAATGCAGGATGGTAACATTGTTTATACAAGTATGGATTCTTTAGTCATGATGGCAAATTATCAGGCGATGTTAACAGAACTTCATGGTCAGAATGCGTGTTTATTATTGGATGCACAACATTCAGCTATAGATAAGATCGACTGTGCTGATATAGGTAGTTTGATTGATGGCAGCACGAATGCCAAAGATGAAGCAAAAGAAGAAGATCAAAACCAAAATACAGAAGAAAATCAACAGGAAACGACTGATACATCACAAGAGATAACGGAAAATACCCAAAGTGTATATGATCAAGCCACAGACTGGACAATCAATAATGATCTAGGACTTGAATATTCAGCTAGTTTAGATGTTTATCGTGATCCTAATACAGGTTTACTGTATCGTTGGAATGCAGAGACAGCTTCTTATGATCAGATTGTTGAATAAGTTTGTTTTCATTGAATAGTTGCGATATAATTAGTTAATAACAGGAGGATTTTAATATGCCTATAAATAAATCAACCGAGTATGGTAATATCAGTATTTCTCTTGATGCGATCTCAAGTCTAGCTGGTGGAACGATCACAGAATGCTATGGTGTTGTCGGAATGGCATCACAGAAAGCAGTTCGTGATGGTTGGGCCGAATTATTAAAAAAAGAAAATTATGCTAAAGGCGTAGTTGTCCGTCAGGATGCAGAAGGCCTTGTTTTGGATCTTTACATCATTGCTTTACATGGCATTAAGCTACATGAAGTTGTTTATGAAGCACAGAAACGTGTTAAGTATGTTTTGGAAAAAACACTAGAAGTAAAATGTTCTCAGGTAAATATCTTCGTCCAGGGCGTAAGAGTATTGAAGTAGGTGAATCACATGGAGAGAATAAGTGGAAAGTTATTTAAAGATATGTTGGCTTCAGGTATGAATAATCTTACCAATCATTCGGCTGAAGTCGATTCTTTAAACGTATTCCCGGTACCGGATGGTGATACCGGAACAAATATGTCTTTGACTTTTTCTAGCGGAGTCAATGATGCAATCAAAGTAGAGGAAGATCATGTTGGCAAGGTGGCCAAAGTTTTATCTCGAGGATTATTGATGGGGGCTAGAGGAAACTCTGGTGTTATTACTTCTCAAATTTTTAGAGGCTTTTTTCAATCTGTTGAACATCTAGAAGACATGGATGCTTTACAGCTTGCTCAAGCCTTGGTGAATGGATCTAGAGTTGCTTATCGAGCTGTTATGCGTCCGGTTGAAGGAACGATCTTAACGGTAGTCAGAGAAGCAGCAGATTATACATATGCTTATACTGTGACAGAAGAAATCACAGACTGCATCAAAGTTATGGAGAAAATGGTGCTTGAGGCAAATGAATCGCTTCTTAGAACACCGGAACTTTTACCAGTTCTTGCTGAAGTTGGTGTTGTTGATAGTGGAGGTAAAGGACTTTGTATTATTTTGGAAGGCTTTTTGTCTGCGATGAAAGGTGAAGTGATTGCTCCATCGAATGATGCTTCCTCATATGATAGTGCTCAAACAAAAATTGAAGGGGGAGAAGAGGAATTTGGATTCTGTACGGAATTTATCCTTCATCTAACACCAACAGGAATTAAGCACTTTTCTGAAGAAGATTTCAAAAATGAATTAGCAACGATTGGAAATTCAATCGTTTGTGTACAAGATGATGATCTAGTTAAAGTTCATGTCCACACTTTAGAACCTCAGACAGCCATTAAAATGGGAAAACGTCGTGGACGTTTCATGAAATTAAAAATCGAAAATATGCAGGAACAGCATGACAACATCTTAGAAAAAGAAGAGGAAGAAGAAGTTGTTGCAGAGCATAAAAAATATGCAATCATCACTGTTGCTCCAGGCAAAGGTATCGATGCGATGTTTAAAGAATTAAGAGCGGATATCGTTGTCGGCGGAGGCCAAACAATGAACCCTAGTACAGAAGATTTTGTATCGGCTATTGGAAAAGTAAATGCAGATCACATTATTATTCTTCCAAATAACTCAAATATTGTTCTTGCGGCAAATCAGGCATGTCAAGTTTGTGAAGACAAGGATATTCATGTGCTTCCAACAAAGACGATTCCTCAAGGATTAAGTGCATGTATCATGTTCAATCCTGAAGTAGACATTGAAGATAACTTAGCCGAAATGCAGGAAGCTATCGATCATGTTAAATCCGGAGAAGTTACGTATGCCATTAAAGATACAACATACGAAGGCTTGGAAATCAAGAAAGATGAATATATGGGCATCTTTGGAAAAGCCATCGTTGTATCGGATCCAGATATGATGGCTTCAACAAAAGCTTTGTTAGACAAAATGTTAGATGAGGATTCTGAACTTGTAACATTAATTTATGGTGATACAGCAACACTGGAACAAGCTGAAGAGATTGCCGAATATATCGAAGATACTTCCGATGCTGAAGTAGAAATCCATGAAGGGAATCAACCGGTTTATTCTTTCATCATCGGTGTTGAATAGTAAAAAGTGCTTGTAGAAGCACTTTTTTTCTTTTTCTTATAAGAAATTCCATTATTGTGACCAACTTTTCCACTTGACTTGTAAGTAAGAATTTCTATGTTATTATATGAGTGTAAAAAGAAACAGGTTATAACATAGATAAAAAAATCTATGTAATATCCATAAAATTCTTGAACAAGGTAGAAGAAAGACAAAAATAAGAAAATCCTGAATAATGAGGATAAAATCTCAAGAAGAAGTATTAACTTCATGAAAGAGAAGATAGCGACTCAAATTAGAGGAGGAAGAAAAAACCTTTAAGAGAAAGTCTTCCAGAAAAGATGATAAAGGTAAATAGTTCAAGAAATTATGGAATATAACAAAGAAAAGAACTGGTGCAAAACTTATCATAATGAAAAAATAAGTTTTGAAAAGCCAGTTCTTTTCATGTATATAGCTAGAAATAATATATAAATAAGGGTATAATTTACAAAGTCAGGAGTTGATATATCTATGGATTTTTCCAGTAAGATCGGCGTTTTTGATTCAGGTCTAGGTGGTATCAGTGTTTTGCATACGATACATGATTTAATGCCTAAGGAAGATCTGATCTATTTTGGTGACAGTCTTCATAATCCATATGGAACAAAATCTAAGGAAGAGATTACAGAACGTTGTATTGAAATCTGCGATTTTTTTATGGCACAAGATGTAAAAGCCATTGTCATTGCATGCAATACGGCAACGAGTGCCTGTGTGAACTTATTAAGGGATAAATATCCAATTGATATTATCGGTATGGAGCCGGCTTTAAAAGTCGCTTGTGAAAAAGGTGAACATCAAAAAATAGCCGTTTGGGCAACAAACCTTACATTAAAAGAAAAAAAGTTTGCCCGTCTAATGGAACGCTTTGAAGATGAACATACGATTTACAAGATTCCTTGTCCAAAATTGGTTGAACTAGTTGAAACTGAAAAACTGCAGAATGCTGATTTAGTATATGCAGCATTGCATGAGTATTTACATCAGACACAAGGAGAAGAAATTGACAGTATTGTTTTAGGATGTACACATTTTGTCTTTTATAAAGAGCGCCTACAGGATATGCTGCCTTCATCTATTCAGCTGATTGACGGAAACTATGGCACAGCACATCATCTAAAAGATATATTGACTCATAAAAATCTTTTGAATGATTCGACGGGTACGATCGAGTGGCATAATACAGATGCCGATAAGATCAATCTATCTAAAAGATTATTAAAGCAATTGGAGGGTACATTATGAAAAATGCATGGACTACATATGATGAAACTCAGTTGAAAGAAGTTATGAGCTTATCAGATGACTATATGACATTTTTAAGCAAAGGAAAAACGGAACGAAAATGTGTTTCTTTGATCTTGGAAGAAGCTAAAAAACATGGATATAAAGATATTAACGAGATCATTAAAAATAAAGAATCTTTAAAACCTCAAGATAAAGTATACATGAATATGATGAATAAATCGGTTGCCTTGATGCATATTGGTAATAGACCCATAGAAGAGGGAATGAACATTTTAGGTGCACATATTGACTCACCGAGGTTGGATCTTAAACAAAATCCTTTATATGAAGATGGAGAAATTGCATATTTTGATACACACTATTATGGTGGTGTAAAGAAATATCAATGGGTAACGATTCCTTTGGCTATTTATGGAGTAGTTTGTTTAAAAGATGGATCGACTATTGAAATTGAAGTCGGTGATAAGGAAGATGATCCAGTTTTTGTGATTAGTGATCTTTTGGTTCATCTAAGTGCAGATCAAATGCAGAAAAAAGCTTCTGAGGTGATCGAAGGAGAGAACTTAAATGTTACGGTTGGTTCCATTCCTTTAAATGAAGAAGAAAAAGAACCAGTAAAAGCAAACATTCTTAAATTATTAAAGAATAAATATGGCTTTGAAGAAGAAGACTTCATCAGTGCTGAACTTGAAGTTGTACCGAGTGGTAAAGCTCGTTCATGTGGTTTTGATGAATCCATGATCTTAGGTTATGGGCATGATGATCGCATCTGTGCTTATACATCATTAAGAGCTCAATTAGAAGCTATAGACCTTGAAAGAACAGGAGTATGTCTTCTTGTAGATAAAGAGGAAGTAGGCTCTAATGGAGCTACTGGTATGAAATCAAAATTCTTTGAAAACTTTGTTGCCGAAGTTATGAATGCGATGAATTGTTACAACGAACTTGCACTAAAGCGTGCATTTATTAATTCAGATATGTTATCAAGCGATGTTTCTGCGGCACACGATCCAATTTATGCATCTGTCAGCAGTCCAAGAAATCAGGCTGAATTTGGAAAAGGATTGGTGTTCAATAAATACACAGGTTCTAGAGGAAAGAGCGGATGTAATGATGCCAATGCTGAATATCTAGCACAGTTAAGAGCTGTAATGGACAAAGACAATGTTATTTATCAAACGAGTGAACTTGGTAAGGTCGATCAAGGTGGAGGGGGAACAATTGCCTTCATCTTAGCTAATTATGGTATGCAGGTCATTGACTGTGGTATTGCCTTACACAATATGCATGCCCCATTTGAATTGGCTTCAAAAGCCGATATTTATGAAGCAAAGAAAGGGTATGCCGCTTTCTTAAAATACAATAAACAATAAGGAGAAATTTTATGAATACTGTAACTCTCGTTGCGACTGACTTAGATGGAACTTTCTTAAACAGTAAAAAGGAAGTATCTAAACTAAATCGCGAAGCGATTTCTGCTTTAAAACATAAAGGAATCTTATTTGGCATTGCCTCTGGAAGGCCTGTAGAAACAGTACACGCAATGTTGGAAGATTGGAAAATCGAAGATAGTGTCAGCTTCATTATGGGTATGAACGGCGGTGTCATATACGATATTCGTCGTCGTACAAAGGAAGAGTTTCACTTATTAGATGGTAAGATCATCTTGGATATCATCAACTTTTATAAAGATATGGATGTTATTTTCCATGTCTTAGTAGGTGATATTCGCTATACTAGTAAATCAACTGAAGAAACAAGAGCACATGCTAAACTGTTTGGAGAAACAGAAATAGAAGTCGATATGGAGTCTTTCTTAAAAGATCGTACTGTCAACAAACTAATCATTTATTGTGATCCAGCATATATGCCAAAAGTTGTAGAACGTTCTAAATTATTCAAAAGAGATGATTGTGTTGGATTTAATACTGCAAATAATTTATTTGAGTATTGTGATCCGGCCATCAATAAAGGATATGGAATTAAAAAACTTTGTAAGCACTTTGGAGTGAATCTTGAAAACTGCGTTGCCTTTGGTGATGAGGCTAACGACATTCAGATGCTTGATTATGTTGGAATGGGCGTATGTATGAAAAATGGATGTCAGGGAGCAAAAGATGTCGCAAATTATGTCAGTGAATACACCAATGATGAAGATGCATTAGGGCATTTCTTATTTGATCATGTACTTAAGGAGGACAAATAATGTCTGCTTGGGATAAGATTTATTGTGAACTTTGCGAAAATATTTTGACCAATGGTGTACAGGTAGCCAATCGTACAGGTATTGATACGATTAAATTACCAAGTGCTCATTTTCAATTAAATGTTGGAGAAGAATTTCCAATCTTGACCACAAAACAACTGTTTATTCGTCAAGCGGTCCTTGAGATGTTATGGATCTATCAAGCACAGTCAAATGATGTTCGATGGCTTCAGGAACGCAATGTGCATATATGGGATCTTTGGCAAATTGATGAAAACGGAGATTGGCGTGATGAAAAAACAGGAGAAGTACTTAAACATTTTGATCCTAAATTTGCCAATACGATTGGAACTGCTTATGGATATATCGTTAAGAGATTTAAATTGATGGATCGTTTGATTGATTCATTAAAAAATAATGTAAACGATCGAAGAAGAGTGATTTCCTTATGGCAGGATGAATATTTGGATACAGCTGTTTTACCTAGTTGTGTTTGGTCGAGTGAATGGGATGTGACAAATGGTACATTAAATGCATGGGTGCATCAAAGAAGTTGTGATGTTCCTTTAGGATTGCCATTCAATGTAACACAGTATGCAGTATTATTGAAAATGTTGGCACAAGTCACAGGATTAAAAGCAGGTACGATTGACTGGTCCATCAAAGATGCTCATATTTATGTGAATCAGGTTGATGGAATCAAAGAACAGTTGGAACGTTTTCATACAAAAGGTGATCTAAAAGCACCGGAATTATGGTTAAACCCTGAAATTAAAGATTTCTATGATTTTGATTCTTCTAAAGATATTAAAGATATTAAATTAATAGGGTATGAACATATGGGAAAAATTAAATTTCCATTAGCTCAATAGGAGATTTTATGAAACTAACAATGATCGCTGCAATTGGAAAAAATCGTGAATTAGGGAAAAATAATGATTTAATCTGGCATTTACCTACAGATCTTAAATTTTTTAGAGAACAAACAAAAGGACATACGATCATAATGGGTAGAAAAACTTTTGAATCTTTGCCCGGTATGTTGCCTAAAAGACATCATATTGTTATTTCTAGAAGTAATCCAGATTTGGATCAGCAAGTAGAAATATTCAGTGATATCAATGCTTTTATGGAAGCTTATCAAGATAAGGATGAGGAAATATTTGTGATTGGCGGGGCTCAGATTTATAGTCAAATGTTACCTTTTGCGTCAAAGTTGATCTTGACAGAAATCGATCAATCTTATGATGCAGATGTTTATTTCCCAGAGTTTGATAAATCAGAATATCATCGAAGCGTTATTAATGATATCTTTGAAAATGATATACATTATCAACATGTAGTATATGAACGTATAAATTAAGGAAAGAAAGCTTTCCTTAATTTTTTTTGTAAAACTTAACATTTATGAAAAAAGCGTTATAATACTTTGTATGAAAATTGGAATTATTGATGTAGGCGGTGGAATGCGCGATATATTTGGAGCCGGTGTATTTGATGCATGCCTAGAAAACAACATTACATTTGATTTAGGAATCGGTGTTTCGGCTGGAAGTGCAAATTTAGCAGGTTTTATGGCAAAACAGAAAGGAAGGAGCAAGCGATTTTATACAGAGTATGCATTCAGAAAAGAATATATGTCATTTAAAAACCTAGTTAAAAAAGGAAATTATGTAGACCTTGATTATATATACTCAGGTTTAAGCAATGCGAATGGGGAAGATCCAATTGATTATAGTACTTTTTCTTCAAACCCGATGCAATTAGAAGTTGTTAGTACAGAAGCAGAGACTGGAAATGCTGTGTATTTTTCTAAAAAAGATATGCCTATTAACTGTTACGACATATTAAAGGCTAGCAGCTGTCTACCTGTTCTTTGTAGGCCATATCCAATCGATGGAGAAGTTTATTTCGATGGTGGTATGTCGGATCCTATTCCTTTACAAAGAGCTTTAGATAAGGGATGCGACAAGATCGTTTTGATCTTAACTCGACCTAAGACATGGATGCGTGATCCTAAAAAAGATCTAGTCCCGGCAAAATTACTGGAACATTCTTATCCAGAATCATCAAAGAAACTGATGAACCGAGCTTATCTTTATAACGAACAGTTGGCAACAGCTTTAGAACTTGAAAGAAGTGGAAAAGTTTGTATTGTATCACCAGAACATATTGAGAATATGAAAACTTTAAATAAAGATAAAGAACAATTAGAGTCCTTATATGATCAAGGATATAAATTGATAGAGGATATAAAAAAGTTTATTTAAATGTAAGATCTCATAGGATATTCCTATGAAATTTTAATTGAATGGTATAAAAACTCTTGTTTCCGTCTTGAAAATATGCTAATATTATTAAGCACTGATTGATGGACTCTTAGCTCAGTTGGCAGAGCAACTGACTCTTAATCAGTGGGTCTAGGGTTCGAATCCCTAAGAGTCCACCATTTATGCTTATGAAAACTCTTGTAAGTCCTTTATATAAAGGGGATTATGCAAGAGTTTTTATTTTTTTATCCTCTTGCGACACTTTTGCGACACATTTTTCATTAGAAATGATTTCAATAGCTTCTCTTTTTCTAGATTCTTCTATATGCGTATAAATATTAGCGGTTGTGTTAATGCTTGAATGTCTAGCTAAATCTTTCATAACCATCATTGTTATTCCCTTGGCTTCTCCATTGGATATAAATGAATGTCTTAAATCATGGAAACGACCTTTAATTCCTAATTTTTTAAATACTTGTCGAATTGTGTTTGTCATAATTTCGGGTTGCATATAATTACCATCTTCATAACAGATAATTTTTTCATAAGGATTGATTTGATACCATTCCTTTAAAATGTTCGCTAATTCGTTTGAAATAGGTAGAACCGCTTTAGAATTTTTTGATTTCATTTCATGACTAACTGATACATCTTTTTTTCTTAAGCTTTTATAATTCATTTTTTTATTGATATTGATTGTCATTTTATCTAAATCAATATCTTTTTTTTCTAAAGCACATATCTCACTTAATCTTAGTCCTTGTAAATATGCTAGACTAACCGCGATTGAGAAAGAGTCGTGTTTAAAATCATTATAGTTTTTTAATTCGTCTTTAATCCTGTGATAATCGGCTTCAGAAATAACATGTTTTTCTTGATGTTTTTCAATGCCTTTAATTTTAATGTCTCTTAGAGGGTCGGTTGTAATGTATTCGCTTCTTCTAGCATGTTTAAATGTTGCGTTTAATGTTTTTCTGATATTTTTGTTTTGTTCAATACCATAATTTTTTCTTGATTCAAAGAAGCTTTGTAAATGTGAGTATCTAATCTCATCTATATACATTTTTCCAATATTGTCTTTAAAATGTTTATGCGAATATTTGAAAGTTCTAATACTGTTATATTGATATTCCATGTGTGCAACTTCCATAAATTCTTTATAAACTTCATTAAGTGTTTTCTTTTCTTTAGGTTTAGGCTTTCCATTTTTTAGTATTTCGTTTTTCATTTCTGTTTCATGTGCCTGTGCTTCTCTTTTAGTTTTAAAGCCTCCTTTTGAATATCTTTTTTTCAATCCGCAATCTTCATAATTAAAGTAAACTTGATAACTACCTCCATGTTTAAATTTTCTAAATCTTATTGACATGTTTTAACCTCCTATTAATTAATTTTCTTTTTGTACATGTCGTTTAATTTGCTATAATAGGAGCGTAAACGTGTACGCCAATACTGTTTACGCTTCTAGCCTCATGTTCGTAGCATGGGGTTTTTATTTTGCTATTCGCTTATTTATTTACATCACCTCCTTTAATTTTGTTATAAATTATTATTTTTAAATTAAAGAGTCTTTATCGTATTTCTTTAACTTATTGATTAAACTTTCTAATTCTTTAAATTGTTCCTCTGTTAGATTTTCTGTTGAAATTCTCCTTTCTAAATCGTTGATTTTCTTTTTTCTGTATTGTTCATCAAACTCATGTTTTAAATGAGATTTAAATAATTCTATAGTTTCCATGAGTTCTAACAAAGCTAATTTTTCTTGGTCGTAATCACTCATCATTCTACCTATTTCGTTAATATCTCCCCAACTTTCTCCAAAAGGATATATTTCGAAATAGTCATATAAATTTGATAAAAGATAATCACTATTTTCAAGAATGAGATTTAATGCTTTAATTTGTTTTTGTTCTTTTGAATTAAAGTATTGTAATTTATTGATACTTTTTCCGCTTAATCCTGTTATTTTAGAAATTTCGTTTTTTTCTATATTTCCTATATCTTGAACATTCGTAAGTCCAAGTAAGTAATCCGCAGAAACATTTAAAACATTACAAATTTTTATAAGGTTGTTACATTTCATAACTACACCTTGCTCTTTGTCGTATTCACTTCTGCTTATATCATTCATTGCATTACTTAAAGTAGTGGTACTTATGCCTGTAAGTTTACATAATTCTTTTTGCGTTATTTTTTTTTCTTCCATAATGTCTTTTAATCTTTCTCCAAAAGTTAATTTCATTTTAAACCTCCTAAAGTTGTTATTGGTATAATGCAACAACTATAAGATTTACTTTATATCGATTTTCATTTTCTTTGAATAAATAGTGATATAGTTGTTGTAGTTGTATTAAAGACAACTAAAGAATAATTCCGAATGAATGGATTGTCAACAACAATCTAAAAAAGTTACACAAGAGGAGGTATGAAATAATGAAAAAGAAATGTAACTTAGAAATCAGAAAAAAAGCAAAAAGCAAAGCGGTTTATTTATGGGAGATAGCGGAAAAGCTAGAAACAAGTGAATGTTATTTTATTCGTAAGTTGAGACATGAATTACCACAAGAAGAAAAAGATAAGATTTTTAATATTATTGATGAGATTGTAAAGGAGCGTGATTAATATGGATATTGAAAAAGAAGTCGAGAATGTTAATGATGTAAGAACATGTAACTATAATTCTTTAGCTATGCTATCTAGGGAAGAAGTAGCAAAACTTTGTTTATGTCATAAAGATATGGTTTCTATGTGGATTGGTTTAGGTATGTTACAAGCGACAAAAACAAGTAGAGGTTATGCAATATCACAAAAAGAGCTTGAACGCTTCCAAGAAGCCTATAAAGGGCAAGATATTTCTAATCCAGTTCACGCCAAAGAAGCGTTTATTAACATGAATAAGAGGTAATGAATTGTGGCAAAGCGTATTGTAAATGGCGTACAAGATTTAGTTTATATAAGAATATGGGTTAAAGATATGGTGCCTATGGTAAAGCATTTAAATAATGAAACCGTAGGTTTATTCTTTAAAGAAGTATTAAATTATGTTGAAAGTGGAGATATAAATAACTCTGTATCTCCTAATATCGCAAGTATTTATTATTATCAAATTGAAAAAGTAAATCACGATTTAGAAGATACAAAAAAAAGAAGTGAAACAGCTTCCGCAAACGCTAAATGTAGATGGAAAGAAAAGGATACAAATTTAGAAATTGATAAAAATTATAATGATTTAATGGATAAATTGGTAGAAATAAAAAAAAGCCAATGGAAAGGGGAAGATAGCTTTAACAAGATTGCTACAGTATCTCAAATAGAAAACGCAATAAAAAATTTCAATGAAGAAGAACAAGAAACTATTTTACAGATTGCTATTAAACGTCAAGGAAATTGGAATCAAGCGATTAAGGAATTTCAAGAAAGCACTTTTTAATATTTTAGTAAAAGTATCTTTATAACAGAGATACTTTTTTTATATTTAGAATCATATTAAATATACTAATATAATATATTTAGTTTTATCTAATAATATATAATTACATAATTAGTACTAATTATATATGAATAGAAATAATTATATATATAACTATTACTATCCCTAGAGATATAACTAAAACTATAACTAATTTGCATGTTTTGCATGCAATCGCATGCCATTCTATACAACATAATACAATCTAATTTTTATATTCCTTTTCTATAAAAATAGTGTGTATATATTTTTGAGTTTGTTTTTTAATAAGACAATTGAAAAAACTAACAAATGGGGTGGATGTAGTATATGAACGTTTGAAAATATTCATAGTTCCCAAAAGGGGTATTTAGATTTTTAGGGTTGCCTTTATTTCTGTTGCGTTTTTCAAATAATATAGGAATATCATATGATTAATCCATATCGCTAAAACGCTTATAAACGCACGCTAAGAGCAAACAACTAAAAGGATATAAAAGGACTAAGAAGAAACTAAAGAGCTTTAGAACGCATTTAAAAGGCTTATATAAAACAGTTCTATTTTATGCCATTCATTCAAGACATAAAAAAAGAGCCTTTAAGTAAAGGCTTTTCGAGCATAATTTATAAGTGGTTTAGATGTGCTATGTTAACACCGATAAAAAAAGAGCTAGTTTATTAATGTCTAGCTCTGTTAGCTAAGTAAATTATATATATAATAATTAATAATAATATCCATATTCCAACTTTTAAGAAGAAACCTAAACCAATTATAAACAATAATATTCTAATCATGGTTACATTTTAACCCCTTAAGCAATACTCTGCAACACTAAGAACAAGAAGAATAAGAGAAGCATAACCGATAATATTTAAGAAGATTTTACCTATAAAGGCATAAACATATATTTTATTATTCATGCTTTACACCTCTTTTAACAAGGTTTAGAAGTGGTTTAAACTCTTCCACCTGCTTTAGACATTCCAAGTTATCAAAACTTTCAAGCCTTCTTTCTTCTGCATTATAGCAAACGTAGTAATTCTCGGTATTGTATAAACCCTCAAGGGTTGAGAAGTAAACAACCTCAAACAATTCACTTTTATTAAATTGGTTTATAAGCTTGCTTGTTTCTTCTTCAATTAGGTTTCTATAGATTTTATATCCAGGCATTTTTTGATCTTCACAAAAGCGATTAAAGAGGTTTAAAACCTCTTTTGTTTTGGTGTATTCTTCTTTTTGATCCTGCCATGTTTTAGGTTTAATATAACTCATAAGTTATAAACCTCTCACTATAATCGAAAGAAGAACTTATAACATACGCCCCATTGTTACGTCTAATATATATGTTTCCTATGTACATATTTATGCCCCCGTTCTAATACACTCATCTAGCGGGATTTTATACCAGTGTAATTTTATGTAAGCATTTTCGCTTGTGTAATATATTTTCAATCGGTGGGGCTTTGGTTTCCCGTTCCACGCCCCACTAACACACAATACATAATCGTCTATGCCGTACTCTATGCCTTTTATCTCTAACCCATTAAAACCGCTATAGTATGCGATTGTTTCCATTTTTAATATGTCTTTTTTACTCATAATTTTAATATCCTCTCTTTATCTGCGTGTTGCCTGAATCATAAATATTAAGTTTTGCATTCCTGACAATGCGTCAATTAAATTATTGTAAGTGTCACAATATACAAGCTCATCAGCGCCCGCTCCTATTGTGTAAATATCTATGCCTTTAATGTTATAACTAAAGTGCGTCCTTAAAGTTTTATTTTCTTCCAGTACGCCCATTTCGTGCAGTGCGTTGTCTATGTGTTGCATTTTAATTTCGATCAGTTCAGTTTTTGTCATTTTCTTTTTTTAAGCCCCGTGATACAATTTTAAAGCACATACAAGGGGGCTTTTCTCCTATCTATTCTATTTAATATGTATGTGCTATTTTTTGGTGGTAGTCCTTTAAGTTTTTCAGGCTCTAAGAACTACCTTTTTTTAATTTCGTTTTTTAATACCTTGTCACCTCCTCAAGAATAAGATCGTAATCTTTGTTAACTCGAATTTCATAATCGTAATTTTCACCAAAGATACAATAACCGCCAGGGGCTTCTTTGTCCGTTGTCTCTTGCGTTTCTAGTAGTTCTGTTAACTCTTTTAAATTTTCAACAGTTAACCACATACCACCAATTTTGATTTTTCTTCTTTTCATTTTGTAAGCCTCCTTTTTTATGCCTTTTTTCTTAACGGGTTGCAACCTGCAATTGTTTTTGATTGGTGGTAGTTCTATGTGCTATCACTCACATCATGCATTATTCTATAAGCCGTGCATGATCAGCAATTAACTTTTACACCATTATAATACACGTACATACGTGTAAAATCAATCATGAAAAAAGGACTTTTTTAGTCCTGCTTTTTTATGTCTTTTCTTATTAGTTCTATAATGTATCCATTTTTATTATTTTGTTTTTCTAACCACTTTAAAACATCGCTATCTTTTCTAATCTTTAGCGTTATCTGTTTATACGTTTTTAAATCATATTTTTTATTAGCTCTTTTTTGTGCTTCTGATAACATTTTTAACCCCTCCAAATACAAAGTTTCTTAAATTTCTTTTGACAATCAAATGTTTTGATAATCAAATTAGTTTACATAACAATCTTCTTTTTACAACTTAAATATATCATTATGTACATATACAGTAAAGTACAAAATACAAAATCTAGTTTTTACAAAATGCAAAACCTAGAAATTACAAAATACAAATTTTATAAAATACAAAATCTAGAAAATAATTTTTTTATAAAGAAGAAAAAATCCCTATATATAGATATATATAATATATATAAATACTAATTAGATAATATTAGATATATTACTATTACAAGAAGATAAGAGATAAATATATATACTTAGAATATATATTCTACAAGTAGTAAATATTAACTACTTAAGTTTATTACATAGTATTACGTATATTATTTCTGCTAAGAAATAATATTAAGTAATACATATAGAATATGATCTAATAATAGTACTAAATATAAAAAAAGAATTTCTTGGCGAACCTCGAAATTCTAAAATATCCTCCGTATATGGTTATTTTAAACCGTACACATTCCCTGCCATATCTATTCTTCTGTAAAAAGGAGCTTCTTTCTGTATTCAAAAACGTAAAAAATGGAGGATTTATTCAATATGCCAGTCTGTTTTTGCGACTTAATTGGTGATGACTGAATTGTTGTTCTATGTGTCTGTGTACGGACGTTAGATATGGCACATTGCTATTCGCTTGTCGTAAGGCTTGATACAGGCTCGTTTTGTCTGCCTGAATGTATTTGCCTATCTTCGCTTACAATCGCTCTCTATATGCTCGTTTAATGCCCCTATATGTCTGTTGCACCCTAGGGGTAGTTTTTCTGTTGCGATTGGGCGTACTGCGATAGGGGGTAATTATTG
>NZ_KI271029.1 GCF_000469305.1 Faecalitalea cylindroides ATCC 27803 | reverse complement strand
ACCAGACCATGAGAATACCATGCCAAATACTCTCCTTTGACCACACTGTTTCTGACCCATACATTTTCGCTATGCCAAAAAGCATCTTTTGTATCTAGTACACAGTTTTCAAAATATGCATCTTTCAAATATTGAAATGAATATTTCCCTGTAAACTCTACATTTTCAAACCGAACATTTTCTGCTCGCATCATAAAATATTCACTTATTGCTTTTGCATCTTTTACCTGGATATTTCTTGACATCCAGCCAAATTCACTGGAATTAATTTGACAATCTTTGATGACTATATCATTACATTCTCTTAATGCCTTGATTCCATGCATTTTTGTCTTTTCAATTTCAATATGATCTCCATACCATAAAGCAGCTCGACAGTTTTCTGTTAATTCACATTCTTTGATTTTTAAACCATGATCATGCCAAAATGGATAACGCAGCTTAAATTTTGTGTGTTCTACTGTTATATTTTCACATTCCTTAAATGCACTCTCCCCATCCTTAGGACCATCGAAAAGACAATTTCGAACAGTTGCATTTTTATCCCATATAGAGCTCTTTCTTCATCAAATGTTTGATTTTCTATATACATATTTGACCTCCTACATAACGCAGGCCTTATACTAATCCCTAAAGTTAACTTTAAGTCAAGTCTTTTTGAAAAAAAGATGAAGCATTTATATTAGGATGATCCACCTCCTTTGAATAAATCTTCTAATTGGTTGCCAACTGCTTTTTAAACAACGATCTAAATATCCAGCGCACCAAAGGTCCAACATAAAATACTTGAGCACATAGGGCAAAAGGAAAATTAAGTACCAGCTTACTTAACCAATGGCCTAGAAATTCAGACGAAAATCCAAAATGATAAAACGATACATAAAAAGTCATAATTGGAGCCATTAAAGATACAGTAAATCCCGCTGTCGCCAGGAGCTTAAAAACAGGTTTATCATTTTCATCAAAGATTCTTGCAACTAATTTTTTCACAATTTTAGAAGCAATGTACCTCTGGGCAATAAAGGCCCCTATTACTTCCACCCACATATTCTTTAGCGCATACCCAAATGTAGAAAAAGTAACTCCATTTTCCATTCCAGCATTGTAAAAAGTCATGACATAAACAAAGATCAATACCATGATTACCGTAAAAGTCAAATCTTGAAATTTTGTTTTTGGCATATTTCTCCTCCTATCAAACAAAAAACGAGCCGATTCAAAACAACTGGACTTGCGTTTTGATCTGCTCGTTGTACAGATAAGTGTTTACCACATCCCCAACAAAAAATCAAAGGAAACTTATAAATCTTTTATTCAATGATCATCTCTATAATACGTTTTTGAACTTCTTTAAATATCTCTCCATTCACATCAATATGTGCCTTAATTTCTATAATACGAGATGTATTGATCCATTTTGAATCATTGATAAACAACACAGATACTTTAGTCAACCCTTCTATATACCCTAAACGCATCAAATGTCTTTTTCCAGTAGGATTTCCCTTATTATCATAAGCTTCTAAATACGCTTTGTATTTTCCACTTAACGGCACTACAAAGGCTTTCCCTCTTTTTACTGTCATGACCAAGCCAAAATGCAAATATCCTATTTCATGCTGGTAGGCTTGACCGAAATCTATATAGGCAAGGTCGCCCTTATTCACATTAAGATCCAAAGCCTTCCCTGATGAATACTCTTTACGTTTACAGTAATTCATCTTAGATACCATATAATCAAATTTTTCTTTATCAGTTAGTTTTAGGATCATCATTCTTTCTTGATAGAAAGCATCTTCAACCATCGGCCCAAGATGTTTGGATTTCAATATGATTTCCTTTTCACTCATCCATTTTTTTGGTTCCATAATTTTATTGAAACAAAAAAAAGTGACAAAATCCTGACAAAATAAAGAAAAATCTGCTATTTTGCAGATTTCTTCTCTTTATGTTCTTTTATTATTTTTGTGATCAACTTTATCCTATTCAGACCCCTTCGACAAATCCCCAGGATAGGATGAAAATGTTCTGAAATCATCGCTGATTTTTCAATAAATATTTCTACGGCTAACAAAATGATCATGATTGCCAACAAGCCAAACATCTCATTCAACATATAGACAAAAGCACTAAAGCCAAATAGAGTCGTAATACCACACATGATAATGACCGTGTTTCTATGGCCGAACTGCTTCATCAATAAATGGTGAATATGACTTTTATCTGCCTCTAAAAACTTTCTTCCTTTTAAGGTCCTTCGTAAGATAGCTGATAAAGTATCTATGATTGGCAGCATCAATAAAAGCATTGGCAAAGCCAAAGTTACGATTGTTGAACTTTTGAACCCTAACAAGCTAATTGCCGAAATCATAAATCCTAAAAACAAAGATCCGCAATCCCCCATGAAAATGCTGGCAGGATGTGCATTATAAACCAAAAAGCCAAATATACTGGCTGCCAAAAGAAAAGTAATGATCGTAATATCCATTCTTCTTTCAACAATAGCAATACAACCAATAACCACAAAGATCACAACGCTCATACCGCCACATAAACCATCTAATCCATCAATCAAATTGACCGCATTGGTAATACCCACAATCCATATGATCGTAAACACAATAGAAAGAGCAATAGAATCTATTGTGATACCAAAAGGCAAACGTAAAACATCGACACCAACGCCAAAAGCTACCAAAATGAAAGCTGCACATACTTCAAATGCCAGTTTTACCAAAGGTTTCATATCGATCAGATCGTCGATCAAGCCTGCAAAAAACATCAAGCTTCCACCTAAGATCATTCCATTAACAGCCATATCCGCCTTCACAAACAAAGCCATTGAGATGATAAAAGAGACATAGATGGCAACCCCTCCGATACGTGATATTTTTCCATGATGGATCGTTCTTTCATTTTCCTTAGCATATGTTTTGGCAATCACTGAGTATTTTTTTATGAGTGGTGTCAATCCAAGAGAAATGAAAAAAGGCACGATCAGCATTGTGATATCAAACAAATTACTTCAATCCTTTCATTTGTTCTATAATATCGCATTCAGGCTTAGTTGTGCAAATAATTGGGCAGTCAAACTCATGTTTTAAAGCTTCCTTGAGTCCAAAACAGTTTGCTAATCCACCACTTAACATGATTCCATTATTCATCAAGCGTTGCTTCATCTCGCTTCCCATATTCATGTAGCAATGTTTTGCCCACAAAACAACTTGAAGTATCTGCTCTTCCATGGCTGGCCATAAATCAGATGCCCTTATTTGTATATTGACAAGTTTTCCATATCGATCCATTGCCATACACTGCAGCATAGGATTCTTATTCATCTTAAAAGCTTGTGAAACAGCTTCTTTTAAAGCGCTGGCATCTTCATTGGAAATAAGACAATTCTGTTTTTGTGCAATGGTCATCTTGATTTTTTCATCCATTCCCATACCACCAAAATAAATGATCTTATGGGCAAATTCATGTCCATGAGCATAAATCCCCATCTCAGTATAAGAATGACCGGCATGGATGATAAAACAAGCTTGCTCTGTCTGTAAAACCTCCATTGGCGTAATGAATTCAACTTTACGGACCTTACAAGCTGCAAGTTGCTGCTGCCACTTTAACTTTTGTTCATCACTAACATCTTCATTCAAGCACACCAAAAAACACGGTTTAAATACATTTTGAGAGACCTTTAGCTCTTTGAGTGCTTGACGAATCAAAGGAGTAACATCATTTAATATATCACCTTGTTTGATCGGGTATCTTACTTTTATATCTTTTTTATTCTGGTAAACATAAGCAAGCGCCTGTTCAGCCAGGGCAATCATTTTTTGCTTATCATACGCAATACAAGTCTTTAAACAAACTTCTCTATCATTGAAGTAATCATAAAGACGTAAGGAATTCGAACCAGGATCCAGCGCAATCCAGTGAGCAAACATCTCTACACCCCTAACCCATTATAAATCGTCAAGCTCAATATAGCCTGTGAGCTAAGATATGCCAAAGCCAATGACAATAAGAACATCAACAAGGTAACTTTTCCGGGCTGTTTGACTTTACAGAAATCTTCAAACTTAATAACACTGAGCGCATAAAAACTCAAACCAAAACACGCAAAAAAAACAATATAATTTATCAAAGAAGCTATCATAATTTCGCCCCCACACTTACGACCTCAACAAAACCATATCGTTTTTCTAATACACTCTTTGCCTTTTGTAAGACATCTTCATCAATACAAAAGCCCATCATGCTGGAACCAGATCCAGACATCATGACGCGAACCATACCTAAATCCAACATTTCTTCTTTAATTTTGGCAAGTTCCGACCTTAATTCAAATGCTACGGGTTCTAAGGCATTCCCCATAGCCTGCACCAATAAATCCAATATCTGATTCTCACAAGCCATTTGAACATAGTCAATATCCGGATGGAATTTCTCCTGATTTTCCCACAACCGAAATGCTTCTGGTGTGGAAACCCCAAAATCAGGTTTTACAAGTAAGATGTTGAATTTCCAATTGGTATCCAAAATTTCAATCTTCTCACCAATTCCTTTTACTCTAGAAAACTGATTAACTAGACAAAATGGGACATCAGCACCAATTTGCTTAGCCAAATTCAATTTTTCTTCCATTTCAACCTCTATCCCTTCAAGTTCTAAAACAGTTTTCAATACCGCTGCCGCATCCGCACTTCCTCCGGCAAGTCCAGCTTGACTAGGAATATTTTTTTTAACACGAATCAAATAGTGATGTTTAATATCATAACAATCTCTTAATAAGCCAAGTGTTTTAGAAATCGTATTATCTTCACTAAGTTCCATATTTTCAATTTCGATCTTATCTTGATCTGCATATTCGATATCTAATTCATCATATAAAGAAATTGGAGCCATGATCATATCCAACTCATGATATCCATTTTCCATGGTCCTGACTACATCCAGGCCCAAATTAACTTTTGCCGGTGCATAAACTTTCATAACTTACCTCATATAATCTAATAAAATCCTCTAGAGTGCATTGTTGTGCTCTGATTGAACTTTTTAATTGTGCCTTCTCAAGTAGCTGCAAAGCTTCTTCTTTATCTTTGAATAAAGTCTGGAAATTATTGTAGATCGTCTTTCTACGTTGCACAAAACAAGCTTTTACCATCTTAAAGAAAAGCTCTTCATCTTTTAAATTGTACTTGTGATGAAATGTAAACTGTAAGACAGCCGAATCCACATTAGGACTTGGCCAGAAAACATGTCTAGATACATCCATAACTTTTTTGATATCGCATCGATATTGAGTAATAACGCTCAGCGCATTATATTCCTTATCGTTTTGACTTGCCAAAAAACGATCCGCCACTTCCTTTTGCATCATCACCGTAATTCTTTCAATAGGCTCGGTTGCTTCAAAAAGCTTAAACAAGATTGGCGTCGTAATATAATAAGGAAGATTTGAAGCAAATACAACCTTCTGATCCGGTTTTCTATATTTTTTTATCTCTTCGTTGATATCTACTTTTAAAATATCTTTTAAAACGATTTTTAAGTGATCATACCCTATTTCATTTTCCAACACTTCAGGCAAGCGATCATCAATTTCAAAAGCGATGACCTGATCCGATTTCATCGTTAGATATTGCGTTAAAGCACCAATACCCGGCCCTATTTCGAACACCAGTTCATCTTTAGATTTTATAGCCGCATCCGCAATTTTCTCAACCACCCGTGGTTCAATGATAAAGTTTTGCCCATAGCTTTTTTTTGTGAAAACATTATATTTTTCCTGAATTTCTTTCGTTCGTTTGATCGTCGCAATCGGTCTATCCATTCTTTTCATCCTCTAATAATTTTTCAATTTCATCTCGTGTTATATGCATTTGATTTAATCTTTTAAAGCATGTTTTGGCATTGCACGGACCGATATGAACCATTTCACACACGCGATTGCGAAATATTGCATTCCCCACAAAACCCAGATCTATATAATCCTGCCAAGACAGGCTTTCTTCATTGTTTTCAAAACTCACTATTTGATTTAGTGCCTGCCATAAATCTTCTTTATTTGCATGCTCTACACCAACTTTTTTCTCTGTTTTTGCCTTATCTTTAGCAATAAAGGCATGCTTGATGCCCGGCACATTGTCCTGGATCCAGCGACGAATATGTTCTCCCGGCCTATCTGGATCTGTAAAAACGATTACACCTCTTACTCTTTGAGCTTCTTTGATTCTTTCTAATACCAAAGGGTTTGTACTGTCTCCGCTTGTTTCGATCGTATCACAATCAAAATAACTCTGTAAAACATTGGTATCATTTTTACCTTCCACGACAATTACTTCTTTTATATGTTCTTTCATTGTAGATCCTCATCCTCAAAAGTAAATCCATAACCTCTTACTTCATGTACATCCTGCACGATAATAAAGGCTTTAGGATCAAAACACATTACATCCTTTTCAAATAAAGGATATTGTTTTGTTGAAATAACGCACATCAATACCGGTCGATTACTTTTAGTATAAGCACCGGTTGCATTCAAGACCGTAACGCCTCTTTCCATCTTATTCAATAGATAGTCTCGAATCTCTTCCCATTTTTCTGAAACAATCAAAACATTCTTAGCCGATTGAGACCCCAGCATTACTGTTTTATTTATGGCTTGACCTGAAACAAAAACAGAAATCACACCAACAAGAGCTGCACTCAAGCCATATGTATAAACTCCCAGCAAGACTGTTAAACAATCAATGATCATAACTGCATCTCCACTTGGAATCTTGGCATACTTATGCAGAATCAGTGCTGGAATATCCATCCCACCTGTAGATGCATTTACACGAAAAACAAGTCCAACGCCTACACCCATGATTAATCCAGAATATATAGCAGCTAAGTATTCTTCCATAATAAAGGTTCCTGGTTCCAACAAACTAGAGATATATGAAGTTAAAGTAATGAACACAGGATAACAAATAGCAGAGACCAGTGATTTAAGTGCAAAAGTCTTACCCAGCAGCAAAGCCCCCAATAAATATAAACCGATTGTCAACCCATTGATCATCCATACTGGATCAATATGAATCAAAGGTTCCAAAGCTACCGCAACACCAGATACCCCACCTGTTAATATATTATTAGGTAATACAAAAAATGAAACGCCACATGCGACAATGAGGTTTCCTATTAATATATAAATCAAATCTTTTAGATAGTTTTGTTTTCGCTCCATGATTGGTATCCTCTTTTATATTACGAATAATATCCTTTGTTTCTTTTTCTGTCAATAAAACCAATGAATATGATATTCTTATATTAAGAGGAGGTTCTTTATGAGTACACCACACAATACTGCACAAAATGATGAAATTGCCAAAATCGTATTAATGCCCGGCGATCCTTTACGTGCAAAATTCATTGCTGAAAACTATTTAGATGATTCAATTTGTTTTAACACTGTACGCAATGTTTTAGGCTATACGGGAGCATACAAAAACAAAAGAATTTCTGTTATGGCATCTGGGATGGGTATGCCAAGCATTGGTATCTATTCCTATGAACTGTATAAATTCTATGATGTAGATACCATCATACGCGTTGGTTCATGTGGCGGATATATACCAGAACTTCATGCCATGGATGTATTATTAGCTAAATCCTGCTGGTCTGAATCCACATTTGCCAAAGTTCAATCCGGTGAAGGAAGTGATGTTCAATATCCATCCCCTTCAATCAACCAAGCAATCAAAGATACTGCTAAAATCATGAACATCGATCTAAAAGAATATCGCCTTCATTCTAGTGACGTATTCTATCATGAAACAAATCAAGCACAAGACATCGCCATTAAAAATGGATGTGCAGCCGTGGAAATGGAAAGCTTTGCCTTATTTCATAATGCCCATGTCTTAAATAAAAAAGCAGCCTGCATCTGTACTGTTTCTGATTCCTTTGTCCACGATGAAAACCTCACCAGCAAACAAAGAGAAAACAGTTTTGATACTATGATCAAACTGGCATTAGAAACAACATTAAGAATATAGTTTTTCACTTGTAAAATAGTTTGACCATCCGTATAATTATTCCGGCTAACTGATCAAAATTAAAAACATGGCCTTTTGGAGGAAAAAACATGCACGATTATGACATCATTATCATCGGGGCTGGTCCCGGTGGAATCTTTTCCGCTTATGAACTTATCAAACTAAAACCAGAATTGAAAATTGGTATCTTCGAAACCGGAGGACCATTAGAAAAAAGAAAATGTCCAATTGATGGAAAGAAAATTAAGTCCTGCATCAATTGTAAGACTTGTGCCATCATGAATGGTTTTGGTGGAGCCGGAGCATTTAGTGATGGAAAATACAACATCACAAATGAATTCGGTGGTGATTTATATGCCTATGTTGGAAAACAAGAAGCCATTGATCTAATGGAATATGTTGATGAGATCAACTGCAAATACGGAGGATCCAAAACTCGACTTTATGCCAACCAGGATCCAACCATTGCCAAAAAGTGTCTGCAAAATGATCTTCATCTTTTAAAAGCAAAAGTCCGTCACTTAGGAACGGATATCAACTACATTGTTTTAGAAAATCTTTATAACCAGTTAAAAGATTGTGTTGATTTCCATTTCTATACAGCAATCCAAAGTGTTGATAAACTAGATGATGGCTATCAGGTAAAAAGTGAAAATAAATCCTTTACCTCAAAACAATGTATCATCTCTACCGGTCGTTCTGGCAGCAAGTGGATGGAATCTATCTGCTCTAATCTAGGAATTGAGACAAAAAGCGATCGTGTTGACATTGGTGTTCGCGTTGAACTCTCAGCTGATACATTCAGTGAATTAACAGATTCTTTATATGAATCAAAGATCGTATATCGTTCTAAAAAATATCAAGACCGTGTTCGTACTTTCTGTATGAACCCTAAAGGTGTTGTCGTTAACGAAAATACAAATGGTATCGTTACAGTAAATGGACACAGCTATGAAGATCCTGCGCGTTTTACAAATAACACAAACTTTGCCTTATTGGTATCAAATCATTTCACAGAGCCTTTCTCCAGCAGTAACCAGTATGGAGAAAGCATCGCTCGTCTTTCTAATATGTTAGGAGGCGGAGTTATCGTACAACGTTTTGGCGATTTGATTCGAGGCCAAAGATCAACACCTAGTCGTATTGAATCAGGATTTGTAACTCCTACTTTAAAAGCGACACCAGGAGATCTATCTTTAGTTATCCCTAAACGTCAATTAGATGACATCATCGAAATGATCTATGCTTTAGATAAAGTGTGTCCTTCAACGGCAAGCGATGATACTTTATTGTATGGTGTTGAAGTTAAGTTTTATAACATGCAGGTAAAAGTAGATAAACATCTTGAAACAAAACATAAAGGTTTGTATGTTATTGGAGACTGCTCAGGAGTTACACACTCATTAAGTCACGCAAGTGCTTCTGGGGTGTATGTCGCAAGAACAATTGCCGAAAACCTATAAAATCGAAAAGTCATAGAAATCTATGGCTTTTTTTTGACAAAAAAAGATCTGATACTAAGATCAAACCCTAATAAATTAAGATAATTTTTTAATTCTTTCCTGAATCAAGTTCTCAAGTTCTTCAAGTGATTTTGTGTCTTTTGTTTTCTTGACAAACTGACAAGCCAATTGAAAAGACTCACTTTCTACTAAGAAATTACTGAAATACTGACTCTGAGAAATAGAAGCCTTAAATTCTCTGGTTAAAGAATTTTTATTATAGCCAATGCCTGCTACTTCTAGATAATTCATTTTAAGAAGTTTTCTTAACACAGCCTGAATCGTATTTTTACTTAATTCGGGTTGAACATTATATACGTCATTAGCACTTAAAGGCTTATCAGAATGCCAGAAAATCTCCATAATTTCGTTTTCTCGAACCGTTAAATGTTTTGTTGCCATGATCTAGGACCTCCAATCCGATTTCCATATTAGGTATATAAAACGTTATAATCTAATACATACTATTAATTTAACAAAAATTTATAACATAAACAAGAATTTTAGAACTATAATTGTCAAAAAATTGTTTTTTTTTAGAAAAATTTCAGTCAAAATCAATAAAATTAACAAACAATTTCGAACATTTTTGAAAGATAATTACCTATAATTTATAAATTCATACCATTTAATCAACTTATCTTGACTTTTTTATTTTAATCTGGTTACTAACCATAAATAAGGGGAACACTATGAAGCAAAATCAAAAATTTTATTTAAAAACAATAAACAAGCTCCAAAATTCAGATTATAGACCGTTAAAAAAATGGATATCGCTCTTCATATTAATAATATTATTTATCACGATTTTAATGATTGATACGTTGTTGATCTTTATGGAGTTTAAACTGTTGACTAACTGAGGTTATTGCAGCTTATTTCTGTTATAATGAGTGAAGGTGATTACTATGTTTGATATTGTCGATAATTCTATTATTCTAGCCGATGCTAACCTGCATCTTCCTTTATACGATAAAATCCTTAAAATGAAAGGTAATACCCTTTCTATAAAAGTTATGAGCTTGAACGCTTTTACAGCTAACTATTACCCAGATAATTTACCTTCACATATAGAAATCTTATACCAGTATAAAGAAAGGTTGCAATCTCTATCTAAAAAAAATGCTTTTTTCTCTAGCAAAGAGGCGCCTGATTTTTTAAATGCGTGTTTAAGTTTTATCGCATGGGCTTATTCGTTCAATTTTGATTTTTCAACACTGAAAGATGAGACCCAAAAAGAAAAAGACCTAAAAGAGGTTATTAATTTAATCAAAGATATTCCATTAAAAGAGTCATACACCTCCAAAACGATCAATGAACTAAAAAAGCAGAATTTCTCTAATGTATATATTTTAAGAAGAATGTTCACGGATACCGAATACATCTGGATTCGTTTTCTTTTGGAAAATAACGCCCATATGCTGGAAAACGATTCATTACCAAACAAACACTACTTCACATGTTCTAACGCAAGAACGCAGGCATCCATTGTCGCAAAAGTCATCCTTGAAAACAAGATGAATGCCGATGATATTCAAATAGCTGTTACTTCTTTGAGCGACACCCAGGTATTGTGCCAAATGTTTGATCATCACAAAATACCTTACACCATACTAAACAAAAAAACTCCTTCCAACCTAAGTCAAAAACTAATTCTTGGTTTGACTTGGTTAAAAGACAAATCGTTAGATAATTTTAAAGATTTTGTCCTTAAATTCTATCAAGAAGAACTAGTAAAAAAATATTTTGATCTTTTTCCTTTTGCCTATCCAGAAACATATCCAATCAATCAAATTGAATACCACAAAAACTCTTTGATTGATGAATTTACTTATCAAACCTATCAAAATCTAGAAGTATATACTAAAAAATGGCTGAATGAACATAATCAAATCTTCGCCTGGAATCACAAAAACATTCTAGACATGATCAACGAGCTTAAAGAGCAGTATCCGCAGCTATCTTCTAAAGACCTTACCACGATAAGGCAAAGCATTGATTTGATCACACAGGCAAAACCTTTTTTAAGACAAGACAAAGATCTTGATATATTAATTGATTCTCTAAACAAAATCCAAGAATGTGAATCCCCCGAAACTTATCAAGGTGTTTTAATCGGCACACTAAAGGATATTACACCTTTAAAAAAGACTATATTTATTTTGAGCGCAGAAGCTAAAGATCTAAACGTATTATCTTTAAAAACAGGCATTTTTGATGAAGCATACATTCAAGACACAAAACTTCCTAGTCTTAGAGAGCGTATCGATTTTCAAATTGAACAGCTTTACAAAACGCTTGATCAGATAACAGAACTGTATGTCATCTCTCCTCAATCCACATATCAATCTAAAACACTTGAAAAAAACATGCAGATTGAAACCTATATGAACATGCCTTGTGAATTTATAGCCGTCCATGAACATTCACGATTTAAAACACCTCAATTTGAATTAAGCCAAGAGTTTGCCGACAAACTCTATTTAAAACATAAAACATTTGTCGGCTCAATTTCTCGACTCGAAACCTTTGCGAAATGTCCTTTAAAGCACTTCGTTCGTTATGGCCTCTATCTTAAAGAAAATCAAGATTGGCAGGATATTCGCATTAGAGGCACGATCCTTCATCACATTTTAGAAACATTGACATTAAAATATAAAAAAGATTACGTTAAAGTAAATGTTGAACAAATACACGAAGTTATCGAAAACGAATTTCAATTCGCCAAAATGATTTTCCCAAATAAAGAAAAATGGATCGATGCTCAAATCCAGGAACTTCAAGCTAAAACAGAACTTATTTTAGAACAATTAGCTTATTTCGAAAAAAATTGGCATATGAATATTTTCAAACAAGAACAAAAATTTTCGTATTCCATTCCATGGCATGATATGAGCATTGAATTATATGGTTATATTGATCGTATTGATACTTCTAAGACCTCATTTTGTATCTTTGACTATAAATCCAGTGATAAAGACCTTAGAGTTGCTGACTTTGAAAACGGAACATCGCTTCAACTGGCAACCTATACAATTGCTACGCAAGCACAAAGCAACTTGATTCCAACAGGTAGTTTTTATATCTCTTTAAAAAGCTCCCCTGTCTCACATAAACCATTATCTTTAAATTATCGGAAAAAGATACCTGAAAGCACTAGAATTGAAATCAAGGAAACATTGGATACTTTCACCCAACAAAAGAAACTTAAAGGATGGGCCTATCAGGATATGACGACATATTGTGACAAGGATAATCTTTTCACCACAAAAAAAGAGAGCCCTTCTTTTGAAGAACTGAAGCATAAGCACACTGAAATCGTAACCAACCTTACTGAAGATATTCTTTCCGGAAATATCCGTCCGGATCATGATGCTAATGCCTGTGATTATTGCGCATACCGCATGATTTGCCGCAACGCTCGCAATGAAGTTATCAAGCCAAATAGAACGAACAAGGAGGATCAATAATGCCATTTTCTAAAGCTCAACAACAAGCCATTGATCTGCGCAACAAGAACATCCTTGTCAGTGCCAGTGCCGGCAGCGGAAAAACCAGCGTACTTGTCGAAAGACTCTGTAAACTTGTTTTGGTAGATAAGATCTCTATTGATCGTATCTTAGCTATGACATTTACCGAAGATGCTGCTAACGAAATGAAAGATCGCTTAAAAAAGCGTCTACAAGCTGAAACACAAACAGACTATATCCAATCGCAATTAGCTTTACTAGAGACGGCGAGCATATGCACGATTGATGGATTCTGTCTATCCATCGTTAAAAACTACTATTATAAGATTCCTATTTCTTATAAAATGTCTAAATCTGTAGCAAGCAGCGCTCAAGCCAATAAAGCTTTTTTAAATGCCTATAATGAAGCTTGTAACAGCATAGACACAAATGACTTTGTCAAATTAAAACTTTTCTTTAGTTCATTGGGAAAAACAGAAGATGACATCCTTTCAAATATTCGAGATTTAATTAATGTTGCAATGTCAAAACCAGACTCTAATGAATGGATCCGTTCACTGATGAACAGACCTTGCAGCGAAGATACATTTAACTGGTTCTTTCAATATTTTATTGAACAAATCGAATCGATGATCGAAATATGTAAAAATATGAAAGAAGCCGATGAACAGCTGTTTTCTTTAAAAGAAGAAAGTTTAAACACATGTTTAGATTTTTTGTATAAAAAGGACTATGCCTTTTTTAAAAAACAATTCGAAATTTATTTCAACAATACCCCAGGTTTTAAGAAAACGATCAATAAAGTGAGCTATGAAAAAGAACAAGGTGAATTTAAAAAGATTGAAGGAAATATTCTTAACGTCTTATATGAAAAAGAAGAATATGATCAAGATTTAAACAATAATATAGAAAGAATCAACACTTTCTGTACTCTATCCTTATTAACAATGGATATCTTTGCGAAAAAGAAAAAAGAAATGGAAATCATTGACTTTACCGACATGGAGCATTTTGCCTACAAACTATTAAAACAGCCTATGATCCAGGAAGAAGTTCGCAATAAATATCAGATGATCCTTGTTGATGAATTTCAGGACACAAATGAACTGCAGGAAAACATCATTCAGTGTTTTGCACGAAAAGACAATGTTTTCCGTGTTGGCGACATCAAGCAATCTATTTATGGATTCCGCCAAGCTAGACCAGAAATCATGCAAGGACACATGGACAAAGAAGATGAAAACTCTTGTTTGATCGTCCTAGATGAAAATTATCGCTCAAACCAAAGTATTGTTGAATTTAATAATGAATTTTACGATCATATAATGAACACAACTTTACTAGGGAAAAACTTTCGCCAAGACGATATTGCCAAAGTTGGAACAGCCAGGCAAAAAGATGCAGAGCAGCATCCTGTCCGTTTTCTTTATACCGAGTATCTAAGCTGGATGGAAACTCAGGAAGAAAGTTTCAATAAGATTCAGGCAAAAAGTCTTCATAAAAATAATGTCTATGACCTTATTGCCAATGACATCCTGACAAAACATGAACAGGGAATTCCGTATAGTTCCATATGCATCTTAACTAGAACACACTCCCCTCAAGAAGAGCTTAAAAAAGTCCTTGAAGCATATGAAATACCTGTACTTGCTGAAATTGATCATGGATTCTATACAAATCATGCTATCCAGATTGTATTATCTACTCTTATTTCATTAAATGATCCAAACGATGATATCGCTCTTATGGCAAGCCTTTGTTCTCCAATAGGTAATGTTTTGTACAATGATATTGCCGGCTGTTGTATAGATAAAGAAAAAAATACATCCCTTTATTCTTTAGTTAAAGACAAACCATTTATGCAATCATGGCAACAACTTAGACAATATAAAAACGAACCCATCAGTGATTTAATACGTCATATTTATAATCATAATGATTTTTATTTTAATTATACGACCAATCAAGATAAGACCAATCTTGATCAATTCTTAGAAATGGCCAGCCAATTTGAAGCTCAAAATGATTTAGATTTATTTCTTGAACAAATCATAAACGACTCTAATCAGGATGCTGTAGGAGAAGCATATCCTTATGGAAAAGATGCTGATGTCGTAAAAATAAAAACTATGCATCATTCTAAAGGCCTTCAATTTCCTATCGTATATATTCTTTCTTCTCATACAACCAAAGATAAATATTCAAACAATCCTGTTTTGGTTGATCCTGTTTTAGGAATATCTTTAAACGCATTAGACCCAAGTTTAAAATTCAAAAGAACTTCTTTAAGTCATCTTGCCTTTGTCACCAAGAAAAATCACGATGATCTAAAAGAAGAAATGCGCGTCTTCTATGTTGCAACGACCCGTGCTGAAAAAGAACTGGTTATTGTTGATTACGTCGATGATATCAACAGTTATTCCTCAAGGTTAAATACTTCATCGCTTTTAGAAAAATCAAGTTATACAGGATGGCTTTTGCACACGTATTTAAATAAACCTTCATCCTTATTCAAGCTAGATAAAAAAAATCAGTTATATAAGCGTCCATTGCCACTAAAAAAAGATGATGACATAGAAACAAATCAATTCTATCAAGGTAGTATTTCAAGTATAAGTGGACAAACTGCTTCAGCTGCCAAGCAATCTTTAGAATGGCCTATCATGGATCTAAACAAAAAAATTTCAACAACTCGTGGTACTTTATTCCACGAAATTGTCGCCAACTGTGCATTTCCATACCAGAAAGAAGATTGCATCAATTATGCACATAAACATAACTTCACTTTACAAGCTACAGACATTAAACAACTGTTAAGTTTAAATGAGTGTCACATATATAAAGAAATGATGCAAAATAAACATGAATTTGAATGCAGCTACATCATAAGAGAAAACGAAAAGATCTATCATGGTTTTATTGACTTGATCGCATGGCATCCTGAGCATATCAGTATATTAGATTTTAAAACAGATACTGTTCAAAACGAAACAGAACTGATTGACAAATACCATGCTCAACTTGATGCATATAAAAAAGCTATTCATACAATTGAGCCCGACAAGAAAATTAAAACATATATTTATTCTTTTCATTTAAGAAAAATCATTTATCTAAATCAGTAAATCATTTGAAACCGACCGTTTCATTGTGTACAATGAGATGGTCTTTTTTATAGACAAGAGGAGAGAATATATGGAAAAATTATTTAAACTAAAAGAAAAACATACAACCGTCAAGACAGAAATCATTGCCGGAATCACAACTTTCCTTGCGATGGCCTATATCTTAGGTGTAAATCCAATTATCCTGGCAGATGCCGGAATGGATATACCTTCTGTCTTCATGGCTACAGCAATTTCAGCTGCTTTCGCTTCTATCGTAATGGGACTTATCGCAAACTATCCTGTTGCCCTGGCAGCCGGTATGGGAGTCAATGCTTTATTTTCATATACGATTTGCGGAGCTATGGGATTCAGCTGGGCCGCTGCATTATGTGCTGTATTTATTTCAGGTGTTATCTTTGTGATCATTTCGGTTACAGGAATTCGTAAAGCTATCATCAACGCAATTCCTGTTCAGCTCAAACTTGCAATTGGTTCCGGCATTGGATTCTTCATCGCTTTTGTAGGACTTAAAAACGCTGGAATCATCGTTGCCAATGAATCTACATTTGTAGGAATCGGTAATCTTGCAGATCCTACTGTATTATTAGCGGTTTTTGGACTATTGATCACAATTGCATTAGTTATCAAAAAAATTCCTGCTGCCGTATTTGTTGGAATGGTCATCACTGCTATAATTGGCATCATTGCTGGAAGCTTGGGCCATATTGAAGGCATGCCTACATTGCCCGAAACTTTTTTCACAACCAGCTTTGAAATGGAGGCTGTCGGTGCATTCATGAATGGTTTTGGTGAATTATTTTCGAATCCTTTCAATGCATTCGTTGCGATTTTTTCTTTCTTGTTTGTTGATTTCTTTGATACAGCTGGTACGTTAGTTGCAATTGGCAATCGTATCGGTTTGGTAAACAAAGATGGGGAATTAGAAAATGCTGAAAGAGCTCTTCTAGCTGATGCGATTGGGACAGTATTTGGTGCCGCTATTGGTACAAGTACAGTTACCAGCTTTGTCGAATCCAGCTCCGGTGTAGGAGTTGGCGGTCGTACAGGTCTTACAGCTATTACTACAGGTATTTGTTTCTTGTTATCGATCTTCATTTCTCCAATTATCTTAAGCGCTGTTACAAATGCCGTGACCGCCCCTGCTTTGATCGTTGTGGGCATTATGATGGCTCAGCAGCTTAAAGGCATTGATTGGGACAATATGATTTTTGCGGCAAGTGGATTTGTTACGATTGTTATGATGATCTTGATGTATTCTATCTCTAATGGTATTGCTTGTGGTTTTATTGTTTATACAGTCGCAATGATCGCAGCAGGTAAAGCTAAAGCAATCCATCCTACTGTCTGGGTATTAATGATCATATTTGTGGTATATTTCGCGACTCCTTACATGATATAAAATCAATAAAAAGCCGGGTATCAAATTGATTGACCCGGTTTTCTTATATTTTAAAGCTTTTGTGTTCAATATATTGATCCTGAAAAGCTCCTTTAAATGTAGTAAGTCCTGCTTTTTTATCATAGAGAGCAGCAATTGTTTCTACAACTTCATCCGTACTCATTTTTGAAGTATTGATCAATAAGCTATAGTTTTTCGCATCGCCCCATTTTTGATTCGTATGAAACTCATAAAAGCGAGCACGTTTCATATCTTTTTCCTGAACGATTTTCTTCGCTTGTTTAGCAGGAACATCATATTCATTAATTGAAAATCGAATTCTCTCCTCGAGATCGCTAAAACAGAACACAGATATCGTATCTGGATTATCTTTTAAAATATAATCTGCACATCTTCCTACAATGACAGAGCTCTCTCTTTGAGCTATACCACAAATTAAATCTGTTGCTCTTTCAAAAACTTGTGAATTCACACTTAATTCTGCAATGCTGCCAAAACTTCTAAGCTTACGGTTGGATATAGAATATAGACCATCTTCATTTTGATTGTCCTCATTAAAAAAATCTGAGCTAACACCCATATCCTTGGCAATCTTTTCCATAATTTCTTTATTATAGTAACCAATATCCAAGTATTCTGCCAATTTTCTGCCAATTTCTCGTCCATTTGAGCCAAATTGACGAGAAATTGTTATCGTGATTGTTTTCTTCATAATCTTTTTCCTCTATTTATATTCTACAATGGAAATCCAATAAAATAAATGATAAACTCATTTTTGCGAAAGGAAGATTTTTGATATGATAGTATTTTTAGATTTAGATGACACCCTTTGGAGATGGCACCAAGTATGTTCCAGCGCCAAAGAGTCCATTATTCAAGCACACAGAAACGGTCACAAAATATTTATCAATACAGGCAGGACAAAATGTGAAGTTCCTTTAAAACCTTTAGAAGGTCTCCCTATTGATGGATATTGTTTTTCAGCTGGAAGTGAAATATTGATTGAAAATAAACAGGTTTTATATAAACCTTTACGCCCGCAAATTGTAAAAGCACTAATTGAACGAATCGAACCTATGAATCTTGGAATGTCTTTAGAAGGATCCCAAAAAACCTTTCAAAACGAAGTAAATTATGAAATATTCAAAAAATTCGCCAAAGATGATAGAACCGGTGCTGGTATGATGATGCATCATCGTTTAAGTGAAATCACCGAAGATGATTACCGTCAAATCATGAAAGTTTCAATTCATTATCCAGAAGGATCTGATATTTCCAACTTAATTGATAACTTACCAGAAGGCTTGGTGTTTACCCCATTTAAAAACACTGGCGGAGAAATTACAAACTGCACTTATAATAAAGCTACAGCCATTCAATTTGTAAAATCATATTATCAAAGCGATGAAAAGACAATGGCTGTTGGCGACTCCGAAAATGATATTACAATGTTAAAAGAAGCAGACATTAGTATTGCGATGGGCAACGGAAATGATCATGTAAAAAAGATTTCAAATTATATAACAACAAATATAGACGAAGATGGATTAAAAAATGCATTTAAACATTTTGGTCTTATCGACTAAAAAGGTATTCCGACAAAATAAGGAATACCTCTTTTTCGTTTACTGATTTACTTCTGAATATTTTCTACGTCCTGGATGTAGATTATCTACATAATATCTAACAGTCAATGCGCCTGCAACTTTTGAACGAGATTTAGGTTCAACAATGAATCCATCACCTTCAAGCATTGCATCCAACATTGCTTTGCAGCAAGCTGTTAAATTCTTAACGCCAGGTTCACATTCTTCCATAAACTCTTTTGCATTAAGCTCAATGTATAACCACATCTTATCGTGTGCTTCTTGTTTCATTTCCTGTAAACGAGCTGCATACTGTTCTTGTGTCCACTTTTCCATTTTGAATACTTCCTTTCTTATAATTTTACTATATACCTTATATTTTCATAAAACAAGTATAGTTTACATCATTAACTATTATTTTTTTAATTTTTTAAATTTATTTTTGACGTAATGATATCGTTTTGATATCATTTAAATATCAAAGGAGGATTGCTTATGTTACAAAACATTGAACAAAAAGAGATTCATCCAATAAATGGAATGATCATGCTAGTCGTAATTACCATTGGATTGATTCTATCTGTAGGTTTGATTATACTCGGTTCTATTTTATTAGAACAAAACAATTCGGTCTTAGGAGGAATCATTCTTGCAATAGGTATCATTTTAGTTGTCATTTTCCCAATCATGTATGGTGGATTAAAAATCGTAGGACCAAATGAAGCCCTGGTCTTAACTTTATTTGGAAACTATTATGGAACTATTTTAAAACCAGGTTATTACTACGTAAATCCTTTTGTATCTTATAATAACCCTATCTTTAATAAAGCTTATATCAATCGAAATAAGATCGAAAACAATGACAAAACAACCGTAATTCCAGATATTACGCCCAAAAAAACTGTCTCATTAAAAAGTATTACCTTAAACAATGGAACACAAAAAGTTAATGATGTATTAGGAAATCCCATCATCATTGGTGCAGTTGTGATTTGGAAAGTTACCGATCCAACAAAAGCTGTTTTTAATGTTGATAACTATGCTGAGTTTTTATCAATCCAAACTGATTCTACTATTCGCAACATCGCCAGAAAATATCCATATGACGATTTAGACTGTGAAGATGAAAACATGAACGAAAAAACACTGCGTTCAAGTTCTTTAGAAATTGCCAACGACATGAAAGATGAATTGATCAAACGTGTGCAGATTGCTGGATTAGATATTGAAGAAGTTCGAATCACTCATCTAGCCTATGCTGAAGAAATTGCCGCTGCCATGTTACAAAGACAGCAGGCTTCTGCCATTATTGCCGCTAGACAAAAAATCGTTGATGGGGCCGTGGGCATGGTTAAAATGGCTATCGATAAATTAGGTGAAGAAGAAGTAGTGGTATTAGATGAGGAAAGAAAAGCTACTATGGTCTCTAATCTTTTAGTTGTTTTATGTTCCAATAAGGATACACAACCAGTTGTAAATAGTGGATCTATCTACTAATGAATGATTTAGATATCAAAGAAAAAGCTTTACAAGAACGTGCAAAACGACTTGAAGAACTAGAAAAAGAGATCCAGGAAAAAGAAAAAGCACTCAAACAAAAAGAAAAACAAAAGAAACAAATTATCTTACGATTAGCCCCAAGCCTTTGGCAAGATATTGCCACCTGGGCAAACGATGACTTTCGAAGCATTAACTCGCAAATTGAATATATCTTGACCAAAGCTGTTAAAGAACGTAAAAATCGTAATCGCAATAATTTATAGTTATACATAACATAGAACTTATCGATTAATGATCGGTAAGTTTTTTTTATGTCTTTCTGTATTTTTTTATTTTCTATCATTTAATCTTTTTCTTTATTTTTGATATAATCTTCAAGAAAGGGGAACAATATGATCAAACTATACAAAAAACAAGATGATAAAATAAATGTTCTTAAACATATAGACCAATTTTTGACAAGCCCTGATTCAAGAACACATTCTACTAAGCAAATCTTATTACGTTTATTATCTCAAAACATCCAATCCAAGCAGAATAAAAAAACCTTTGAAAGACAATACAACAAAGGCACTAATCTATATATAATCAATATATTAGAGACAAAGCAAAAAGAATTAGTAAGATATTAATTTATGAATTTTTCAATGTCCTCTCTGCTTATTACTTGTATTGTCTCAACACTATTGATCGTTTTATTAAATTTTCTGCTTACGACAAAAAAGAATTATCGATTCGTGCGATCCAATGTCATTATCGCTTTATCATTCATTATTATTGCCCGTCTTTGTCTTCCTATTGAATATCGATTTACAAAAACTATTCCTATTCCCTTTTTAATGAATCCTTTAATGACATTTCTAACATATCCATTGATCTTAGATATTCCTATTTATGTCATACTGATCTCATTATGGATCTTAGGTATACTTTTTAATCTAGTGCGATATATTCGTGAATTATTGTATCTAAACAGAATGTTTAAGAAATTGGAAGAACAATCTGAAATATGTAAGATAAAAAACTTATTACCTGACTATAACGGCAATAATTATGATGTGCTTATAACCTCCTATTGTGATTCACCAAAAGTTCTTGGTTCAAAAAAAGTAATCATTCTTCTAAACATACATTTCGAAGAGGATAAGCTTCAAATCATTTTAATGCATGAAATCAAACATATTGAAAACCATGATTACTACATCAAACAATTTGTAAATTTTCTAACAATAACATATTGGTGGTTTCCTCCAGTATATATACTTCGCAAAAACATTGATTTATTTTTAGAAATTCGAGTCGATGAAAAAGTGGTAAAGAAAATGAGCGAAAGAGAACGATTAAACTATGCACAACTTTTGATTCATGTACAGAAATCACTTGTGAATAAAACAGATCCGTTTGCAAAAGAATATTACAGTTTCTTAATTGACGATAGTTCCAATGTACTAGAATATAGAATTAGATATATTTTAGAAGAATCCTTCATGAAAAAAACCAATTACTTGCTATTAGTGGTAATCTGTAGTTTGGTATTCTTTTCCAACAGCATCATATTCGAAGCATCTTTTCCTGCACCATCCGCAGAAACACCCTATGTTACAGTTTCTGAAGATACGCTCGACAACGCATACATCATCCAACACAAAGATGGAACATATACCTTATTTATAGATGGAGAACAAGGCAGCATTGAAGATCCTACTGTTTCACCTTTTTCTGAAATCCCAATTATAAAGGAGTGATTAATTATGAAAAAGACTATTTTATTATTATGTATGTTGACATTTTTATGTCCTACCCCTATTGCCGCTAGTGAAATTTCCTCTACGGAAACCACTAACATCATAGTTCGTGCCGACATCAAAGAATGGAAGTATAAATTTATTAATGGTAAATTATACAAAAGACTTTGGAATTCAACTCAAAGACGTTGGGAAACCGATTGGATACCTGTATAAAAAGGCTATATCATTATGTAGCCTTTTTTAATAATGATATTTTATAATGTTAATCCATAAAAAACACATTAATTATAAGAATCCATTGACAACGATAATAAATTAAGTATATTATAACAGTGTTATATAACACCGTTATGAGAGGATAAAAAATGCAAGATACTTCTAATTTAACACTCAATAAAATTCAACAAGCTGCTATTGATGAATTTTTAGAAAAAGGTTTTCGTGGGGCATCACTTCGCCAAATCGTAAAACACGCCGGTGTAACAACTGGAGCTTTTTATGGATATTTTTCCAGCAAAGAAGCCTTATTTGCTTCAATTGTAGAACCGCATGCACAGGCTATAATGGCTAATTTTATGGAAGCGCAATTAAGGTTTGCCGATTTGCCAAAAAATGAACAACCTTCTCATATGGGGATTGAATCGAGTTCTTGTATAGATTGGATGGTTGACTATATTTGTGAGCACCGTGATCCAATAAAACTATTATTGTCGAAGGCTGAAGGGACAAGCTACGAAAATTTTGTCCACAATATTGTTGAGGTCGAAGTAGAATACACTCTAAAGTATATGGATGTTCTTAGAGAACTCGGATATACTGTGCCTAGATTAGACAAGACTCTGTGTCACATTATTGCAAGTGGTATGTTTGGTGGTATTTTTGAGGTTGTCATCCATGATATTCCTAAAAAACAAGCTATGCGTGATGTAGGACAGCTTCGTGCATTTTATACTGCTGGTTGGTTAGCATTAATTGAAGAAAAATAAACTGATGCTGCTGACTGCAATTTTTTTGCCTCTCAAGTTAGTTATTACTAACTATATCGTCATTCGTAAAATGGAGGGTTAAGATGAAAGAAAAGAAAAAAAATGCAATTACTACTTTACTGAACTATGCAGGAAACTTTAGAATTTTGACTTATATCGGTCTTACTCTATCTGCGATTTCAATGCTTTGTAGTATAGTACCGTACATTTGTATTTGGCTTGTAGTTAGAGATTTGATTGAGGCTATCCCTAACTTTTCAAATATCCAAAATATAGAAACTTACGGTTGGGTTGCTTTTAGTTTTTCTGTATGTGGAATAATCATTTATTTTATTGGATTATTATGTACACACTTGGCAGCTTTTAGAACTGCTGAAAACATCCGAAAAATAGGGATGAATCATCTAATGAAGGCACCATTAGGATATTTTGACAATAATGCTTCAGGACTTATTCGAGGAAGACTAGATAGTGCAGCCAATGACACAGAAACACTATTAGCTCACAATTTGGCAGATATCGTTGGAACCATTGTATTGTTTACCGGAATGGTGGTCTTAATGTTTATTTTTGATTGGCGTATGGGAGCTTCTTGTTTATTGTCATCTATAATATCAATAATCGCATTGTTTTCAATGATGGGTGGCAAAAACGCTCAAATTATGGCCGAATATCAAGCTGCACAAGATAAAATGACAAAAGCTGGCACAGAATATGTAAGAGGAATTCCTGTGGTTAAGATTTTTCAACAGACAGTCTATTCGTTTAAAACGTTTAAAAAATCTATTGAAGAATACAGTGATAAAGCTGAATATTATCAGGGAAAAATCTGTCGTGTTCCTCAATCAATTAACTTAACATTTACAGAAGGAGCTTTTATTTTTCTAGTACCTGTTGTTATTTTTTTAGCTCCATCCGCACTTAATAATGGCAATTTTAATAATTTTGTTACAAACTTCGTATTTTATGCTATTTTTTCTGCAATCATTTCAACTGCACTCGCAAAGATTATGTTTGCTTCATCAGGTATTATGTTAGCGAACACAGCTCTAAATCGTATTGATCTAGTTATGAAAGCCCCTACGCTAAAAGAATGTATTCATCCAAAAACACCAATAGATAATAGCGTGGTTTTCAAAAATGTAAGCTTTACTTATGAAGGATCTAGTACACCTGCCTTATCATCTATATCTTTTAGAGTTAAACCGGGTCAAACTGTTGCACTCGTTGGTCCATCAGGAGGTGGTAAAACAACAGTTGCTAGCTTGATTCCTCGTTTCTGGGATGTAAAAAAAGGTGTTATTGAAATTGGACACGTCAATGTTAAAGACATTGATCAGCATGTTCTAATGGATAAGGTTGCTTTTGTTTTCCAAAATACAAAACTTTTTAAAACATCAATTTTAGAAAATATTAAAATCTCTAATCCCAATGCTTCAGACAAAGATGTTATGTATGCATTAAAAGCAGCTAGATGTGAAGATATCATTGAGAAACTTCCAAATGGCATCCATACCATCATCGGTAGTGAAGGCACTTATTTATCTGGAGGTGAACAACAAAGGATTGCTTTAGCTCGTGCCATTTTAAAAAACGCTCCAATTGTGATATTGGACGAAGCTACAGCCTTTGCAGATCCTGAAAATGAAGTTTTAATTCAAAAAGCTCTAAACGTCTTATGTCAAAATCGGACAGTGATCATGATTGCTCATCGTCTATCCACTGTTATAAACGCGGATAAAATCATTGTTTTAAATAAAGGATATGTAATTGAAGAAGGAACTCACGATGAATTATTAAATAAAAAGGGTTTATATCAAAAAATGTGGACTGATTATAATCAAGCCGCAAAATGGAAAATTACAAGTGTAGAAAAGGGGGCTTTATAGATGTTCGGAAGGGAATTTAAACGCAAGTATGCCTTAACAGACAAAGGTGTTCAAAATGTTAAAAAGGGAACATTTTGGACAGTTATAGTTAATCTTGTGGTTATGAGTGGTATCAGTATATTGTATTTATTAATGAATAATTTTGTAAATCTTATCAAAGGCAATCAGTTCAAAGTAAACACAATAACAATACTAGTTCTATTGACTTTATTTGTCATTTTATCTTTTATTACACATCTACAACAATATAAAACCACTTATGGTCTTGTTTATGGAGAAGTAAAGGTTACCCGAATAGCATTAGCTGAAAAACTTCGTAAATTACCTTTGGGATATTTCAACAAAAAAGATATTGCAGATTTGACAGAAACAATTATGGGCGACGTCAATCGAATGGAACATGTCTGGTCACATGTACTGGGTTATTTATATGGTTCTTATATCTCTACTGCTATCATTGCTATTTTCCTGTTCATTTATGATTGGCGTTTGGCAATTGCCTGTCTTTGGGGTGTGCCTGTCGCATTTGGCCTTTTGTTTGGTTCAAGAAAATGGACTTCGAACGCCTCAGAAATGCTTAAACAATCTGCTATAAGAGTTTCAGATGAAATTCAGGAAACATTAGAAAATATTAGAGAAATCCGAGCTACAAACCAAGAAGATACTTATCTTAAAGGATTGTATAAAAAAATTGATGCCCACGAGAGTGTGATGATTCGCGGAGAACTTATATCAGGTATATTTGTAAATGCTGCAAGTGTTATCATGCGTTTAGGTGTTGCAACTACAATCTTAGTTGGTGCAAACCTTATCGTTCATGGCCAAATTGATTTCATGATTTTATTTATGTTTTTACTTGTTATCACAAGAATCTACGCTCCTTTTGATCAGAGTTTGGCATTAATTGCAGAGATGTTTGTCTCTCAAGTATCAGCAAATCGCATGATGGAAATCTACGACACTCCTATTGCATCAGGTAAAGAAACTTTTGAGCCAAAAGGGTATGACATTGAATTCCATCATGTCTCATTTTCCTATGACAATCATGATGTTTTAAAAGATGTTAGTTTTATAGCTAAAGAAGGTGAGGTAACGGCCTTGGTTGGCCCTTCTGGTTCTGGAAAAAGCACTTGTGCAAAATTAGCCGCACGTCTTTGGGATACTAATAAAGGTTCTATAAAAGTAGGTGGTATTGATATTAATACAATTGATCCTGAAGTTTTATTAAGTGATTATTCTATGGTATTTCAAGATGTCGTTTTATTTGATGATAGTATAAAAGAAAATATTCGGTTAGGTAAAAGAGACGCAACAGACTTAGAAGTATATAAAGCTGCAAAAGCGGCTAATTGTGATGAATTTGCTCATAAGCTTCCAGACGGTTATGATACACTCATAGGAGAAAATGGAACCAAACTTTCTGGAGGGGAACGACAAAGAATTTCGATTGCTAGAGCACTTTTAAAAGATGCTCCTATCATTTTATTAGATGAGGCAACAGCCAGTCTTGACGTTGAAAACGAGACAAAAGTTCAAGAAGCTTTATCAACCTTGTTAGCTAATAAGACAGTATTGGTTATCGCTCATCGTATGCGAACTGTACAATCTGCCGATAAGATCATTGTTTTAGAAAATGGTAGAGTCAAAGAGGAGGGAGCACCTGAATCATTATATAAACAAAACGGACTTTATCATCATATGGTTGATTTGCAAAGTGAAAGTTCAAAATGGCATATCGACACACTTCTGTAAAATATTAATTTTCTACAAAAGTATAAAAAGACTGCAACGCAGTCTTTTCTTTATGGTATCATCGTTAGCTGTACTTTATGTTTTTCCTCATCAATCTTATATACCCAAACATCAATAATATCACCGACAGAAACCATTTCACTTGGATGTCCTATTTTATGATCTGCCATCTGTGAAATATGAATCAGTCCATCTTCATGTAACCCAATATCGACAAACACCCCGAAATCTACTACATTGCGTACCGTTCCCTGTAATTTATCATGAATATGAAGATCTTCTAATTCCAAGATATCACTTCTTAAAATCGGACCATCATTTTTATCACGATAATCTCGCAAAGGTTGTTTGATTGAATCTAAGATATCATTCAGAGTATATGAATCACATTCCATTTGTTTTAACAATTCCTCTTTATTACAAGAATCCACAGCTTTTTGAGCAATCTGGGTTCCCATTGCATGTTCATCCAGACCAAGAATATCTAAAACAATCTTAGCATACTTATAAGATTCTGGGTGAATACTTGTTCGATCCAGCATTTCCTTGCCATCTTCAATTCGTAAGAAGCCGGCAGACTGTTCAAATGATTTTGTCCCAATTTTAGGAATCTTTTTAATTTCCTGACGAGATAGTATCTTTCCATTTTCCTGTCGATAGGTAACGATGCTGTTGGCCATGGCACTTGTCAAACCGGCAACATGCTTTAAAAGCGTTGGACTTGCAGTGTTGATATTAACTCCTACCAGGTTTACAGCTTTTTCTACTGCAAAATCCAATCTCTCTTTTAAGCGTGCAGCAGGAAGATCATGTTGATATTGTCCAACACCAATGGATTGTGGATCAATCTTGATCAACTCAGATAATGGATCCATTAATCGTCTTGCTATGGAAATAGCACTTCTTTGTTCGACATGCAGATTTGGAAATTCTTCAATCGCTAACTTACTGGCACTATATACACTTGCTCCTGCTTCAGATACGATTGTATACTGCACATTTAATCCATATTCTGAAATGACATTACTGACAAAGGTTTCACTTTCTCTGCTTGCTGTACCATTGCCAATCGCAATGATTGATACATCATAATCTTTGATCAACTTTACAAGTTTTGTTTTTGCTTCCTTGATCTTTGCATTTGGCTGGTGTGGATAGATCACATCTACACACAACATTTTTCCTGACTCATCGATAACGGCAAGTTTACAGCCTGTTCGAAAAGCTGGATCGAAACCTAAAATGCGTTTATTTTTGATTGGTGCCTGCAACAACAATTTTTCAAGGTTCATCGAAAAAACATCTATGCTGCTTTCATGTGCTTTAGCACTTAATTCAGATCGTACCATTCTTTCAATCGATGGATATGCAAGGCGTTTTAATCCATCAACTATGGCTTCATTTACATAAACAGCACATGGACTATTTGGATAACGAACATATCGACGTTTGACAAAATTTTCGATATATTCTTCATTAAATTCAATCTGCACATTGATTACTTTTTCTTTTTCAGCACGATCTATCGCCATGATCCTGTGACTGGCTAGATGAGATACCTTTTCAACACGATCATAATACATACGATATACCTTAGCTTGATCGTCATGCCCTTTCTTTTCTTTTGTTACGATTCTTCCATAATTCATCATGGAATCATAGATCTTATTTCGAATATCATGATCATCACTGACCATTTCCGCAATGATATCTTTAGCTTGCTGCAAAGCTTCCTGAATATTTGTCACCTTATCATTCAAATAAGTCTCCACATCTTTCTCTTCAAAATGTCTAGGTGATTTCAATAATAAATCTGCCAATGGCTTCATTCCATTTGCGATAGCAACACTGGCACGCGTTTTCTTTTTTTGTTTATAAGGACGATAAATATCTTCTACCTGGGACAATTTTGTACACTCTAACACTTGTTTTTTGATCGTATCTGTCAATTTACCTAAAGTTTCGATACGATTGATTACTTCTTCCTTGCGTTTTTGTAAATTGACTTGATAATTATATTCTTCCTGGATGACACGAATTTGTTCTTCATCCAATCCTTTGGTCATTTCCTTACGATATCGCGCAATAAAAGGAACCGTACTTCCTTCTTCTAAAAGTTTCAAAGTATTTGAAACTTGATCCACCCCTATATTTAATTCATTAGCGATGCGTTTGATAATTTCTTTATCCATTCATGATCTCCTTGTCTAAGCTAGATTAGTATAGCATGCACAATCTGTAGACACAAAAAAAGAATTGATAGAAAACCAATTCTTTTTTAATACGCAATAATTTCGACACCTTTATCCGTAACCAAGATCGTATGTTCAAATTGAGCACTTAACTTACCATCTCTTGTATAAGCTGTCCAGCCATTATTTTTGTCGATATATAATTCACTTGTTCCCTGATTGATCATTGGTTCGATCGTAAATACCATTCCTGGGGCAATGACCATACCTGTATTTTTGATTCCAACATGATGTACATATGGATCTTCATGGAAAGCATTTCCAACTCCATGACCACAGAAATCTCTAACAACACTATATCCATTAGCATGGGCAACTTCTTGAATAGCTGCTCCAATATCGCCAAAATGACCCCAAGGCCGAACCGCTTCAATACCAACTCTTAAACATTCTTTAGTGACTTCAACTAATTTTTTAGCCTCATCGCTTACCTGCCCAATACAGAAAGTTCTTGATGCATCTGCATAATGTTGATGTACGATTGTTGTGCAATCCACATTAATGATATCGCCTTCTTTTAGAATGATATTTTTATTTGGGATCCCATGACATACTTCACTATTGATTGAAGTACATACACTTTTAGGAAATCCCTCATACCCTAAACAAGCTGGAATAGCTCCATGACTTACAGTATAATCATAAACCATTTTATCAATATCTTCTGTACTCATTCCTGCATGAATCTCTTTTTCAACCAAATCTAGAATTTCATTGTTGATCTTGGCGGCTTTTTTGATCCATTTAATATCATCAGGACTTTTGATCAAATTATGACTTGGAACCTGTTGTCCCTGTAGTTTCAAGACATTGATCGTGTTATCCCATTCTTCATGACAATGTTTATACTTTTTACCAGAACCACACCAGCATGGCATATTCTTACTGATCATTCTTATCACTTCTTTCTACTTGTCCATTATACACTTTTCCAACCACAAAAATAAACTATTTAATCCAGTCTAAAATAAACAGTTACCAACATCGTTATAAAGCAAATCGAACCTCCAATAAAATTCGAAATAGGCTCCGCCATAAATACCCCCATCGTACCAAAACCTAAATATGGTAGAAAAAAAGTCAGCGGAACAACAATAACCACTTTTCTTAATAATGAAAAGAAAATGGCTTGTTTCTTCTTATTCAATGATTTAAAAACGGTCTGTCCGCAGTATTGAAAGGCTTGAAACACAAAGGCAAAGAAATACATATGTATGGCAGGAATCGCAATCTGTAAAAGCTTGGAATCATCATTAAATATATGAATAAAAAAACTTGGAAATAAAAAGACAAATAACCACGCCACCAAAGTATAAAGTACACCGGCACATGTAATGATGCGTATCGCCTTCTTTACCCCTTTATAATTCTTTGCCCCATAATTATAGCTTAATATTGGACTGGATCCATCTCCAATCGCAAGAACAGGAACCTCCAAAATCTGACGCACTGAATTAATAACCGTCATACAGGAAACATAAAGATCTGAACCAAACTGCGATAGCATGCTGTTACAAGCAATTTGAACTAAGCTGTTTGTACACTGCATCACAAAACTTGAAGACCCCAGGCTTAATACATCGCCAACTTCATCAAAACGAAATTCCACATCCTTTAGGCGCTGCAATTTTAATTCCGGTTTCTTTCCTGTCAAAAATAAAAGTACAAAAACCGCAGATATGATTTGAGAAACAACCGTAGCAATAGCTGCTCCTTTTACTCCAAGATTTAAGCCAAATATAAATACTGGATCTAATATAATATTAGTAACTGCTCCAATAAATATTGTCATCATTCCCGTACTGGCAAATCCCTGCGCATTAATAAAAGGATTCATACCTAAGGCAATCATTGAGAAAACCGTACCAAGAAAATAAATGCGCATATACGGTAATGCATATTGGATCGTTATATCACTGGCTCCAAATAAATATAATAAAGGTTCACTCAACACCAATCCAATCATCGTTAATATTACAGCGGTAATCACAAGCATATAAAAAGAAATATTCATGATTCGTCCTGCTTTTTCTAAATTCCTCTTCCCTCTTTCAATCGAGCAAAGAGGAGCTCCTCCGGCTCCAAATAAATTTGTAAAAGCTGTAATCAAAGAAATCACCGGGAAACACAAACCCACTCCTCCTAATGCAACAACACCGATATCTTCAATCTTTCCAATATAAATACGATCTACGATGTTATACATCAAATTCAAAAGTTGAGCCACCAACATTGGTGTAGCTGACATGATGATATTCTCTAAAATCTTTCCACTTGAAAAATCTATTTGTCTAGTCTTCATAAATCGAATTATACACCAACAAAAAGAAAACAGCACCATTTTATTTGTGCTGTTAAAGTTCGATTGTCAGCATACGATCTTTTTCTGCCATATCTTTATGCACAGTAATCGTTGCATCTTTAAAATACTCTTTTGCAAGATCAGTTAATGCCTCACCTTGTTGATATCCCATTTCAAACGCTAAAAATGCTTTTTCATTTAAAACAAGATGTGCTTTTTCAAAGACATCGCGATAAAACTTCAGTCCGTCTTCTCCACCAAATAAGGCAACATGTGGTTCATAATCCACAACACTATGCTCCATCTTTTCTTCACTTGGTATATAAGGCGGATTGCAGACCAAGATATCACAATGTAGATCCCGGTCAACAAATGGATCTAACATGCTACCACAAATAAAGCTTACATTAGCATGAAGTGCATCATTATTCTCTTTGGCTACTTTTAGTGCTTCCATCGAGATATCTGAAGCAATTACATCCATTTTTCTTTCTTCTAGATTTAAAGTGATTCCAATTGCCCCTGAGCCAGTTGCTACATCAAATACGCTCACATGTTCTCGATCAGAAAATTTATCATCAAACATACTTAGGACAAGACCAACTAATTCTTCTGTTTCCGGTCGAGGAATCAACACATCCTCATTAACTTTAAAATTATAGCCATAGAAACATTCATATCCTAAAACATAGCTTAATGGTTTACCCAGCTCCATCTGATGAATACCTTCAAGATAATCCGTGGCAATAACTTCGTCGGCTTCCTCTTCCATAGAAATATAAAGATTTATACCTTTATTTTCACAAAGCTCATTCATCAATAACAAAGCTGCCTGTTCGCCCTGATTGGCCTTATATAAACGCTCTTTTCCTTCTTTTACATATTCTCTGTATTTCACAGTTGTTCTCCTGCAAGTTTAGCCTGCTGATCAGCCAATTGTAACGCGTTCATCAAATCTTCCAAGCGCCCATCAATGATACGATCCAACTGATTAACACTATACCCAATTCTATGATCAGTTACACGGTTTTGTGGGTAGTTATATGTACGAATCTTTTCAGCACGATCTCCTGTACCAATTTTAGTACGTCTTTCAGCTCCTGCTTTTTCATCCAATTCACGTTGATGTTCCTCTTTTACACGAGCTGCAATTGTAGCTAGCGCTGTCGCTCTATTTTCATGTTGAGAGCGTCCGTCCTGACATTTAACCACGATCCCTGTTGGTTTATGCACGATACGAACTGCAGAATCGGTCTTATTAACATGCTGTCCTCCAGCGCCTGAAGCACGCATTGTTTCAATTTCAAGATCATTCATATCGATATCAAAATCTTCCTCATCCAATTCTGGATAACATAATACAGTTGCTGTTGAAGTCTGAATACGTCCCTGACTTTCCGTCTTAGGAACACGCTGAACTCTATGAGAACCAGATTCAAATTTTAAAGTACCATACGCATTTTGCCCCGTTACCTTGAATGTGATCAATGAGAAACCACCAGCTTCGCTATCTTCTGAATCAGTAACTTCCACTTTCCATCCTTTGCTTTCGGCATATTTCGCATACATTCTAAACAAGTCACCCGCAAAGATATTGGCTTCATCACCTCCAGCTGCACCACGAATTTCCATAAATGCATTATGCGAATCATTTGGATCTTTTGGTACCAGCAATAGTTCAAGTCTATCTAGATACTCTTTGATGGCAGGTTCTAATCTTTCGATTTCTGCATTCGCAAGTTCTCTTAATTCCTTATCATCTTCTTTTTGAAGTGTTTTTGCTTCTTCAAATTCTTCTTTTGCCTGTTTATATTCTGCATATGTTTCAACGATTGGTGTCAGTTCATTCTGTTCACGTCCTAATTTTGCCATTTGTTTTCGATCTGACACAACACTGCTGGACATCATCAGTTCATTGATTTCGTTATATCTTTCAACAAGAGAATCCAGTCTATCTTCCATTTTTGACATATAATCACCCTTTCGCTAGTCTAATATACCATGAAAATGAAATAAATGACACCTCATTCTTGTTATGTTAGAATAATCATATGAAAAAAAGAAGGAAGCAAACCCAAAGAAAATTAAAAAGATCGATAATAGTCTTTTTGAGCGCTCTTTTGGCGCTTTTTATCATCGGCTTTATCGGTCTTAAAATCACAGAAAACGGAACATATACAGTATACGATATAAAAACTCAGGAACAATATGGGACCTACAATCATTTTATATTCGCTAAGTGGAAAATGCACTCACTTGAAGAAAATGAGAATATCGTCATTTCCAATCAAAACGGAAAAATTGTTGCCCTGCATAATGCCATCGTTAATTTTAACACAAAAGAAGTCACCGAAAACACATCTTATGTCGTTGATGGAACAAACGAAGATGGATATTTAAATGGCAGTTATGGAACTGATGGATTATATATTGAAACTAGTAACGATGGATCTAAAGTCCTCTTTATGATGAGTGGAGTTAAAGCCTGGGTTTCTATTGAAGATATTCAATTATTTTATTATGATGATTATCTTCAATCCTACTATTATGTAAATAACGGATCTTTGATTCATGCGATATTAATTGATGCCGACAGTGCACAATATCAAACATTGGCTATTGGAGAGGCTCCTGATTTTTTAAAAGAGAATACAACGTATTTCTCTTATGATGGAAACTGGTTTTATACCGATATGGATCAACTATCCAGCGATGTGCTCAATGATGTACACGATAACGCCATAAATTCTGAAGCTTATTTTAATTTTTATCAATATGTTCCACATCGCTCTTTAACGAATTTAGACGATTCAGACTATAACGAATATCTTAGCAGTGTTGGAATCAGTGCCACAGCCAATGCCTATCCATGTGCAGATACAGAAAGTGTTCTCTATGAGAATGGATCTATTTTTACCGAGGTGCAAGATCAAACCTATATCAATGCAACCATGATGTTTGCGGTTACCTTAAATGAAAGTGGTTATGGTCAAAGTCAGTATGCGATTGAAAATCACAACTTGTTCGGTCATGCTGCATATGATTCAAATCCAGATAACGCCAACAGCTATGACTCTTTAGAAGACTGTGTATATCAACATGCCTATAATTTTCTTCAACAAGGATACGCAAATCCTGAAGATGAAAGATATCATGGATCCTGGTTTGGTAATAAAGCCAGTGGTATCAACGTTCAATACGCTTCTGATCCTTACTGGGGTGAAAAGGCGGCAAGTTTCTACTATAGCTTAGATAATGGCAAAGATCTAAATGAGATTCAAATCATCACACAAAAACTTAAAAACGACCTAAATGTATATGATGAAGTAGATGGTTCTGTCCTATATTCTTATGAAAAGGGTGATATCATCAGCTTTGTATACACCGACTCAGATAATGGATGGTATCAAATCATGAGTGAAGCCCCTGTTAAAGATGGTAAAATCGATATTAACAGCACTTATACAAAAGATAGCGTTGGCTACATTCAAGCCTCCGATTTAAATCAATAATTTATCTATATATAAGACCAGGTTCAATCCTGGCCTTTTCATTTAGCTTTGTATCAATTCCTTGGCTTAATACCCTTTTGTTAATGTTCGCAAAGCTCAAAATAAACTCTTCGCTTAAGCCTTTTTCCAACATTTCCTTAACCATTTTTAATAAAGTCTCTTTTTCCTATTTATCCAGTGACTCACAAATATTTATCATTCCCTCTGTTTCTTTGACTACAATATCAAACAATCTTTCACTCCTGACCATTGATGCAACTACCATCGCTGCTTCTTTGCCTTTTTGAATCATTAATCTTGTGGTTTCAAAAACCAGATTTACTTCATCATTATCATAATTTGTTGAATCTTTACATAGTTCAACTTGTCGCATTGAATAATTATTAACGTGCTCATTTGTGTTGATAAACAAATCATACAAATCTTTATTACCTTTCCAAAAATGTTCTTCATAATAGACCACGATTATTATACATGGGATAATCTTTTCGCCTAGCTGTATCTTTGATAAGAAAGCTTCATTACGTAAATCTTTTTCTTTATCATGTTTTTTTCGCAAGTGCGTCCATCTGTTTTTGATACCAAAGAAAATCATATCTTAACACTCTAAACGGTATAGAATAATCTTCGTTCAATTGATTTTATATGCCTAAATAATACGTCCCATATGCACTATCCCAACGCATCACCACATCTCTTTCTATGTTTTAGATTGGATAACCAGATCTTCTTTCTTTATTAACCTGCTTCCGCCAAAAAGATTCGCATTCATAAAACTCACAAAATGCTCTGGATCGCTCCAAAATTCATTGATCACATGATCAAACTTTTTTAAGTTCTGCATTCATGACCAATCCCACCTTCTAAATACCATTGTAGAATCATTTTGTCATTGAACCTGTTATTTATCATTCTTTAATACCTCCTGTTTTTTCAATACAATTCAATTGAAAAAACGACAAAAAAAGATGATCATAATCATTAGATCATGACCATCAATATTTCTTTTACTTAACTTCTGTCTTGTAATACGCAACAAGGCTTTCCAACAATGCGATTGCTTGATCAACCTGTTCTTCTGTCATTTCACGTACATTCGAGTAATTTTTCATCAAGATTGTTTTAGAAACATTATACTTTTCTGCTAGATAATTTATCCAATCTTCACTCTCTTCCACCTGACGTTTTGAAATAACACCTTCAGAAATAATGACACCTGTTACTTCATTGATTCTTACTGGAACAGACCATTTAACTAAGCCAGCATGACAAGAATATGTCTGAACTTTTTTTGACTCCAAAGCCATAGTGTAGTTTTCTACTGTACATTCATCACACTGCTTTAAGGCAGATGCACTTGTTTTTAAACACTTACAGAAAAAATTTCTTTCTTTTGCACTATCTGTAATATCATTTTTGCTTTGGATAAAGTAACTATGTAAACCTGTAATATCATAGTATGCTTCGATCACTTTATCAATTGCCTGTAATTCTTTCATTCACATTCACCCCAATATTCTTTCTGATATAATTAAAGCACTTTTAAGCGTTACTTTCAATGCGAATGTAAGCCTTTACAATTATTTTCTTTGAAATTATCTTTATTCATATTATTTATCTAATGTCTTGATAAATCAAAAAAAAGAACTTACCGAAATCACGATAAGTTCTTTTACTTTATTTAGTGTTTGAAATGACGGATTCCTGTGAATACCATTGCGATACCATGTTCGTTACATTCATCAATAGATAGCTGATCTTTAATAGAACCACCTGGTTGAATGATTGCTGTAACACCTGCTTTGATTGCTTCTTGAACTGTATCTGGCATTGGGAAGAAAGCATCACTTGCCATAACAGAACCTTTAGCTTTTTCCTGTGCCTGCTCAATCGCAATTTTAGCTGCTCCGACACGATTCATCTGTCCAGCACCGACGCCAATTGTCATATTGTCTTTTACAAGAACGATGGCATTGGATTTAACGTGCTTAACAACTTTCCATCCAAATAAAAGCTGTTCAATTTCTTCTTTTGTAGGTTTGCGGTTTGTAACACAACGTAAATCTTCTTCTCGAACTACATGTGTATCCATTTCCTGAACCAACAATCCATCATTAACGTTTGTATATTTCAAAGCAGTAGATGTAGATAATGTAGTATCCAGTTTCATCAAACGAATATTCTTCTTACGTGTTAAGATTTCTAATGCTTCTTCACTAAAATCAGGAGCAATGATGATTTCTAAGAAGATCTTAGATAATTTTTCAGCTAATCCTTTTTCAACTTTATCATTTAAAGCAACGATTCCACCAAAGATAGAAACTGGATCTGCTTCATATGCCTTATCCCAGGCAGCTTCAATATTTTCACCAATACCCACTCCACATGGATTCATATGTTTCAAACCAACTGCAGCATACTGACCTTCAAAATCTTTCAAAACTTCGATAGCTGCATTACCATCCTGAATATTATTGTAAGAAAGTTCTTTTCCATGAAGCTGTGTTGCGTTTGCCAAAGAATACTTAGGATTCATACCTTTATAGAAAGCAGCTTTTTGATGAGGGTTTTCCCCATAACGAAGATCCTGTACTTTATCAAATGTAATTGTTAAACTTTCAGGGAATTCTTCATGAGTGCGTTTTGTCAAATAATCGGCAATCATCGCATCATATCGAGCTGTATGACGGAATACTTTTGCGGCAAGATGTTCACGTGTTTCTAATGTCGTTTCACCATTTTCTTTGATTTCATTCAATACTTTTTCATAATCTTTTGGATCACAAAGAACTGGAATGCTCTGATAATTCTTAGAAGCACTGCGCAACATACTTGGTCCACCAATATCAATGTTTTCGATAATCTCTTCATGGCTTACGCCTTCTTTTTGTACAGTTTCTTTAAATGGATAAAGGTTTACACACACTAGATCAATATATTCAATACCTAGTTCTTTTAACTGTCTTACATGATCCGGATTATCTCTAACACACAAAAGAGCTCCATGCACTTTTGGATGAAGCGTCTTTACACGACCATCCATAATTTCTGGAAAACCTGTTACTTCACTAATTCCAATTGTTTTGATACCTGCATTTTCCAAAGCTTTTTTAGTTCCACCTGTAGAAATGATTTCATAACCACAGTCAACTAACCCTTGAACAAACTCCACTAGACCTGTTTTATCTGAAACACTGACCAATGCTCTTTTCATAAAATATGCACTCTTCCTTTCTCTATTCTTATTCTATCCTCACAATAATAACGAACTACCATAGGTAAGATCTTATGTTCTATCTCAAGAACTCTTTTTTGAATTGCTTCAGCTGTATCCAAATCGGCAATCGATACCGCTTCCTGATAAATGATTGGTCCACCATCTACTTCTTCACTAACAAAATGTACCGTAGCTCCACTTACTTTTACTCCCTTAGCCAAGGCAGCTTCATGAACGTGAAGTCCATACATACCCGGTCCACAGAAAGAAGGAATCAAAGATGGATGAATATTAATGATCTTATTTGGATATGCTTTGATCAAATCTTCCTGCAAGATCGCTAGATACCCGGCTAAAACGATAAAATCAATCTTTTCATCCTGAAGTTTTTTCAAAAGTTCTTTTTGATCTTTTATACATGCTGTTGGAATACCTGCCTGTTTTGCTCTTTCAAGACCATATGCACTCTTACGATTGCTGATCACAAGAGCTATTTCACAGTTGATATTTCCTTTTTTATGTTCATCAATGATGGATTGAAGATCCGTACCTCCTCCAGAAATCAGTACGGCAAGTCTTAACATAATTCAACTCCTTTTTGACCTTCAACAATATTTCCCACAACATAACAAGTATCTCCAGCTTTCTGAATTGCCTCCATAGCTGTATCCACATCTTCTGGATCTAAGGCAATGACCATACCTAATCCCATATTAAATGTGTTGTACATCATCGTTTCTTCTACATTTCCATTCTTGGCAATCAAATCGAAGATGGCAGGAACTGGATAGCTGTCTTTTTTAATAATAGCTTTTGCGTTTTCTGGAAGCATTCGAGGAACATTTTCATAGAAACCTCCACCTGTAATATGGCTGCATCCCTTAATCGTGACACCTGCTTCTTTTACATTTTTTAAAGCTTTGACATAGATACGTGTTGGTTCGATCAACGCTTCTCCTAATGTCTTTTTAAGCTCATCATAATACGTATTTAAAGATTCTTCTGTCATATCAAATACAGAACGAACCAAACTAAATCCATTTGAATGGACACCGCTAGATGCAATACCAACCAACACATCGCCTTCTTTGATATTTGAACCATCAATGATATCTTTTTTATCTACGACACCTACCGCAAATCCAGCAAGATCGTATTCATCCACTGGCATCAAACCTGGATGCTCAGCTGTTTCTCCACCAATTAGTGCACATTCGCTTTGTTTACATCCTTCGGCAACTCCACTTACGATTGTTGCGATCTTTTCCGGATAGTTTTTACCACATGCGATGTAATCAAGGAAGAATAGTGGTTCTCCTCCAGCACATGCAATGTCATTTACACACATTGCGACTGCATCGATACCGATCGTATCATGTTTATCCAAAACAAAAGCCAATTTTACCTTTGTCCCACATCCATCGGTTCCAGATAACAGAACAGGTTCTTCCATGCCCTTGATCTTTGAAAGATCAAAGGCACCGGCAAACCCACCAAGTCCTCCTAAAACTTCAGGACGCATCGTTTCTTTTACGTGTTTTTTCATCAATTCCACTGATTTATAACCAGCTTCAATATCTACACCCGCTTTTTTATAATCCATGTTTTTCTCCTTTATTTATGTGTGAAATAACGAACACCATTTTCGAAAATATTCTGATCTTTATTTCCGTAAATATTCTGCATCAAACCTTCTTCATATCGTTCGCTATGTCCCATCTTTCCAAAAATCTTTCCGTCTTTAGAGAAGATACCTTCAATAGCAATGCTAGAACCATTGATATTATCTAGCCCATCCATCGTTGGAACACCTTCTTCATTGACATATTGTGTTGCGACCTGACCATTCTTAACAAGTTCTTCTAACACTTCTTTTGATGCGACAAACTTACCTTCTCCATGAGACATCGCAACCGAATGCATTTCTCCTGGTGTCATAGACATGAACCATGGTGAAGCATTCGATGTAACACGAGTACGTGCAATATGACTTACGTGACGGTTAATATTGTTTCTGAACAATGTAGGATTTTCTTCATTTAATCCTGCAATATCACCATAAGGTAACAAGCCTGATTTGATCAAAGCCTGGAATCCATTACAAATACCTAAGATCAAACCATCATTAGCACGCATCGTATCAATGGCTTTTGAAATTTTAGGATTGCGTAGTACATTGGCAATGAATTTACCAGATCCATCTGGTTCATCCCCTGAACTAAATCCACCAACGATCATCAAGATCTGTGCCTTGGCAATTTCATCTGCCAATGTATCAATACTTGTCTTGATGTTCTCTACGGTCAAGTTATTGAATACAATTTGATGCACTTCAGCCCCGGCACGCTCAAATTTTGCCGTTGTATCATATTCACAGTTTTGTCCAGGGAAGATAGGAATCACGACAATTGGTTTTTCTACTTTCACCTTAGAATAAACAGGTTCTTTAACTGTTAGAGGTGTATCTAAAGTTTCTTTTCCTAGATCAACATTCATTGGATAGATATCATCATATCTTTTTTTCCAAGCTTTTAAAGCATCTTCGATCGTAACCACCTCATCATTGATAACGATCTTGTCTTCTTCATTCAAAATTCCTAACAATGTGAAATGAGGATCCATGATACTTTCGGTTGCCTCTACGATCAATGATCCTGTATTGAATCCATAAACATCTTCATCGCTTTGAATCGCAACACCTAATTTATTACCAAATGCCATCTTAGCAATCGCATATCCGATACCACCGAATTTAACGGCGCTTGCCGCAACGATCTTACCTTCCTGCATCTTTTCATGAACGGTTTTAAAATTATCTTTTAACTGTTCATAGTTAGGCACATGATCAGCTAATGCTTCATGTTTGACTAAATAAACATAATTACCGGCTTTTTTGAAAGAAGCACTGACAACGGAATCTGTTTTTTGAGTTGTGATGGCAAATGTGATCAATGTAGGTGGAACATGAATATCTTTATATGTTCCAGACATACTGTCTTTTCCGCCAATACTTGGTGTTTCAAAGGCAATCTGTGCATCGACTAGACCTAATAAAGCCTGCATTGGATTTCCCCATTTTTTAGGATCGTCTCCAACTCTTTCAAAGTATTCCTGATTTGATAAACGACATGTTGAATAATCGGCACCTAAAGCTGTTATTTTAGCTAAAGCTTCAACAACAGAATAGCTCGCTCCTAAATACGGAGAGTATTTTGTTAATTTCGGATCGTATCCATATGTCATGGTTGAGCATGTATTTGTCATCCCGAATACTGGTAATTTTTGAACAGACCCTTCTTCAGGAGTTAACTGGTATTTTCCACCAAATGGCATCAATACTGTACTCTTACCAATCGAAGCATCGAACATTTCTGCTAAACCAATCTGGCAGGCTACATTTGGATCATGTAACACTTCCACAAGATTTGTGTCTTTTTTATCAAATGGTTTTTCATCGTATTCACTTTCACAAACCTCAACAGCCTGATGAGCTCGTACCCCATTTGTATCTAAAAATGCACGCGACATATCGACAATTGTTTCGCCTCTAAATTTCATCACAAGACGATTTGTATCCGTAACAGTAGCCACTTTGATAGCTTCTAAATTTTCTTTATATGCTTCTTCTTTAAATTTCTCAAAGTCTTTTGCCTCAATACAACAAGCCATACGCTCTTGTGATTCACTGATCGCAAGCTCTGTACCATCAAGACCCTGATATTTTACTGGAACGGCATCCAAATCAATATCAAGACCATCAGCCAATTCACCAACAGCTACGCTGACACCACCAGCACCAAAATCATTGGCCTTCTTGATCAATTTTGTGCAGGCAGGGTTTCTAAATAGGCGTTGCAACTTACGTTCGATCAAAGCATTTCCTTTTTGTACTTCGCTTGAACATTTTTCTAGACTTGTTTCATTATGCTCTTTACTTGAACCGGTTGCTCCACCGATTCCATCACGACCTGTTGCTCCACCAATCAAAACGATGATATCACCTGGCTGAGGCTTTTCTCTTTTTACATGAGATTTAGGCGCAGCACCAACAACAGCTCCAACTTCCATTCTCTTGGCAACATACCCTTCATCATAAATTTCTTCGACAAAAGTAGTCGCCAACCCAATCTGGTTACCATAGCTTGAATAACCATGAGCAGCTGTTTTAGAAATTTTTGATTGAGGAAGTTTATGTTCCATGGTTTGTGAAATTGGTTTTGTGATATCCCCGGCTCCGGTAATACGCATTGCCTGATAAACATAACTTCTTCCAGATAGTGGATCTCGAATGGCTCCACCAATACATGTGCTGGCACCGCCAAATGGCTCAATTTCAGTTGGATGGTTATGCGTTTCATTTTTAAACATCAATAACCAGTCTTCATCTTTTCCATCGACATCTACTTTGATTTCTACAGAGCAGGCATTAATTTCATCGCTGACTTCCATATCATCTAACTTACCTTGTTTACGAAGATATTTACCGGCAATCGTTGCCATATCCATCAAAGTCTGTTCTTTTTTTCCACCATGTACTTCATTGCGTAACGCAAGATACTTTTCATAAGATTCTTGAAGCTGTTCTTTTAGCGTATCCAGCTTAAAAGCAACAGAATCCAATACTGTTTCAAATGTGGTATGGCGGCAGTGATCTGACCAATATGTATCCAATACCTTTAGTTCAGTCATCGTACAATCACGTTTTTCCTGTGTTTTAAAATAATCTTGAACAAATTCAATATCCTCTTGTGACATAGCCAATCCTTCTTTTTCACGAAGAGCGGATAATTCTTCTTTACTCATATTAATGAATCCATTCAAGATAGGAACTGGTGCTACTTCTACATCTTGATCATCTTCCAATACACTTAAATCTTTTACTCTAGCTTCTACAGGGTTAACGATATAACCCGTGATTTTTTCTAGATCTTCTTTTGAAACTTGACCATCAAATACCAACAATGTTCCTGAATGAATACGAACTGTCTGTTTATTATTCAATAACATCAAACACTGCATAGCGCTATCAGCTCTTTGATCATATTGCCCTGGTAAATATTCATAGGCAAGATATTTTTTACCCTCAAGGTCGATAGAATCGTATACAACATCTGTTACCACTTCACTGCAGACATTCTTTTTCAAAAGTTGAATATCATTTTCATCTGCGTTAAAGATGTCATAAATATTATATAAAGAGACTTTAAAATCATCAGAAAGTGATAGAGACTGTCTTAATTCAGTGCCTAATGACTCGCTTTCAACTTGGAATTGTTCTTTTTTCTGAACAAAAATACGTGTATCCATTTTTTTCTCCTTTATTCTACAATAGATTGTGCCAAAACATTTTCAGCTTGTTCTTTTTTGAAATCTTCGATTGTTTTTTGAACGGCTTCATCAGCTAATCCAATCATCTGACAAGCTAAGATAGCTGCATTTCTTGCACCAGCTTTTCCAATTGCAACTGTAGCAACTGGAACGCCCTGAGGCATCTGTACCGTTGACAACAATGAATCCATACCGCCTAACGCACTAGTCTGCATTGGAATTCCAATTACAGGAAGTGGTGTCGAACTAGCAATTACACCAGCTAGATGAGCCGCTCCTCCAGCTGCAGCAATAATAACCTTGATTCCACGACTTTTTGCTTCAGAACTTAATTTAATTACTTCATTCGGTGTACGATGCGCACTCAACACGCGTACTTCATAACCAATTTTGAAATCATCCAGTTGTTTCATACAACCTTCCATTGCGGGTAAATCACTTCTTGAACCCATTACTACCAACACTTTAGTTTCCATTTTTATCCTCCCTTTGCATTAAAAAAAGCGCACCTATCAAGGGCACGCTTAAAACAGCCTGTGTTCTTTCAATTTTGTAAATCTTCTTAAGACCATAAGTAAGACCTCCAAAAACAGCAACAGAATTCCTTCTGCACATTTATTCTACATGAATCATTTTAACTTTACAACAGGCATTTTTATTTCTGATTCATAAAATGCAGATCTTAATTCATCAAGAGAAATAACAAGCGTTTTATACCCGGAGTTCATTAAATTTATTTATAAACCATACTAGTATATATGCACATAGACGACCTGGCCCTACATAAGTAGGCCAACAGAAAACGAGCAGCTGTCATTGCTCTTTTTTTTCGACTATATTGTTTTCATGCCCGATACCTTTTAAGAATAATACGGTTATTTATTTAATTCTTTAAGCATCATCAAAATAAGTATTAATCCAAGTATCGTTTCGAGAGTCATAGACGCCCCGACACCAATATAAACGTTCTGCCATGAAAAATTCATGGAATAGAAGTTAGTTTTGCATGCCTAACCCCCCTTCAATTTCTACTATAGCTACCAATTGTGACAAAAGTCTGACGGCAAATACAAAATATCCACTCTGTTAGGAAATGAATTTATGTTATGAATCATCCTTGTTAATTTAAAATATAAACATACAAAGGAGAAACATATGAAAAGATTATTAAGTTGTCAAGCAAGTGAAATTCTTGCGATGAATGGCAAAGAACTAAAACAAGCAATTCTTGCCAGTGAAGGTAGAACAGTATTGACAGAAATGACCGTATTTAATGGATGCCTTTTAGGAAATATCACAAACGCCGAAGTAGCATCTGCTTTTGGATCTGACATGATCTTATTAAATGGATTGGATTGTTTTGATCCTGTGATCCCTGGCTTACCAGAAACCGACGAACCAATTAAATTATTACGAGAACTTTGTGGTAGACCAGTCGGAGCCAATCTAGAGCCAGTAGATGATTCTATCTCTTTAATGTCTGAAAAAATTGAAATCGTCCCAGGAAGAAAGGCAACAACCGAAACATTTAAGGCAGCCGAAGAATTAGGTCTTCAGTTTATTTGTCTTACAGGAAATCCTGGAACTGGAGTTACAAACAAGATGATCGCAAAAGCTATCAAAGAATGTAAAGAAAACTTTAGTGGATTGATCATCGCTGGAAAAATGCATGCAGCTGGTGTAGATGAGCCTGTTGTAGATATTCCAACAATCAAAGAATTTATCGAAGAAGTGATACAAACAATATAGAAG
>NZ_KI271028.1 GCF_000469305.1 Faecalitalea cylindroides ATCC 27803 | reverse complement strand
GTAACGACCATAGAGGACTGCGGATTTTTCGAGAGTATTCCCTTGTGGGCGGTAACGCTTATCGGAGGATTATTTATCACGGTGCTGTCGTTCATTCTGATAATGACAGTGTATGGACGATTTTTCAAGTTGTATATGTACACAGCACTTGCACCGATACCGCTTTCCACATTTGCAGGAGAACCTACACAGAATGTAGGCAAGAGTTTTATCAAAAGCTATTGTGCAGTTCTGCTTGAGGGAGCAGTCATTGTACTTGCTTGTATTATTTTCTCCGTATTTGCTTCATCGCCACCAGTAGTGAATCCTGATGCAGCAGCAGTTACGCAGGTGTGGGCATATATCGGGGAATTGGTATTTAATATGCTTGTTCTTGTCGGTGCAGTAAAAATGTCTGACCGTATTATCCGAGAGATGATGGGACTTTAAGGAGAGATTTTGAGATGAACCAAAGAGATTGTAAGAAATGCGTTTACTATGGCGGTAAACGAAAAGGCAAAGTCTTTTGCCTGAATGATAAATGCGTGAGGGAGAAAGACCGAAACCGCAGGAAAGGAAACAGATATGGAAGTAAAAATTAACCGAGAAATCAGAAATTATACAGAGTCAATGTTTTTTGGACTGTCGCTCAGACAGTTCATTTTTTCTGTTCTCGCTTGTGGCGTTGCGGTAGGACTGTATTTCTTGCTCAGACCGTATGTT
>NZ_KI271027.1 GCF_000469305.1 Faecalitalea cylindroides ATCC 27803 | reverse complement strand
AGAGAAAATTTCCGTTGTTTCAAGGAGAACCGAATTAAGGGTATGATTGCCATTAGAAATTCCGTCAGAACGCTGATTGAATTGCAGACAGAAGATTACCCTGACAGCGAAATAAAAGCGGAGCAGGAGAGATTAAACAGACTTTATGATACCTTTTCAGGTAAGTACGGACTCATTAACAGCCGTGCAAATACCTCTGCTTTTTCGCAGGACAGTTCATTCTCTTTGCTTTCTGCATTGGAGATAATCGGAGAGGACGGAGAACTGGAACGTAAGGCTGATATGTTTTCTAAGAGGACAATTAAGCCGCATACTCCGGTTACTTCTGTTGATACGGCAAGCGAAGCGTTGGCGGTATCTCTTGGAGAAAAAGCCACGATTGATATGGACTATATGATGGAGCTTTCCGGTAAATCGGAGAATGAAATCTTTGAGGACTTAAAGGGTGTTATCTTCCTAAACCCGCTTTATGAGTATGGAAATTCTTACGAACCGAAGTATCTGATGGCTGATGAATACCTTTCGGGTAATGTCAGGGAAAAGCTGAGGATTGCAAAGAAGTCGGCAGAACTCTATCCGGAAGATTATAAGGTCAATGTAGAAGCACTTCAAAAGGTGCAACCGAAAGACCTGACTGCAAGTGAAATTTCCGTGCGACTTGGTGCAACTTGGCTGCCACCGGACGATGTGCAGGAGTTTATCTTTCATTTGCTTGAAACACCACGCTATGCACAGTGGAATATCAAAGTTCACTTCTCCCCATTTACGAGTGAGTGGAATATTGAGGGCAAATCCTATGACAAAGGAAATGTAAGGGCATATAACACTTACGGAACTTCCCGCATCAATGCCTATAAGATTATCGAGGAAACGCTGAACTTAAAAGATGTGCGTATCTTTGATTATATCGAAGATGATGAGGGAAAGAAGAAGGCTGTCCTGAACAAAAAGGAAACAGCGATTGCTCAGTCGAAGCAGGAAATGATTAAGCAGGAATTTCAGGACTGGATATGGTCTGACCCTGAACGAAGGGAAAGACTTTGCAAATCCTATAATGAGAAATTCAATAGCGTCAGACCTCGTGAGTATGATGGAAGTCATATCATCTTCAATGGTATGAACCCTGAAATTGAACTCAGGGAACATCAGAAAAATGCGGTTGCCCATATTCTTTACGGAGGAAATACGCTTCTTGCACACGCAGTCGGAGCAGGAAAAACTTTTGAAATGGTAGCGGCAGCACAGGAGTCGAAAAGGCTTGGACTTTGTAACAAGTCACTGTTTGTTGTACCAAATCACTTGACCGAACAATGGGCGGCTGAGTATTTGCAACTCTATCCGGCGGCGAATATCCTTGTCGCAACAAAGAAAGATTTTGAAACCAAGAACCGTAAAAAGTTCTGTGGCAGGATTGCAACCGGAGATTATGACGCAGTTATCATCGGACATTCACAGTTTGAGAAAATCCCAATGTCCATTGAAAGACAGAGGGCAATCTTAGAACAGCAGCTTGAGGAGATAACGGGAGGAATTGCAGAACTCAAGCGAAACCGAGGGGAAAACTTCTCCATAAAGCAGCTTGAAAAGTCAAAGAAATCTATCAAGCAGAAACTTGATAAACTCAATGACCAGACGAAAAAAGATGATGTTGTAACCTTTGAGGAACTTGGTGTAGACAGGCTTTTTGTTGATGAAAGCCATTATTACAAGAACCTTTATCTTTATACAAAAATGCGTAATGTGGGTGGTATCGCACAGACGGAAGCACAGAAATCTTCCGACCTCTTTATGAAGTGTCGTTACCTTGACGAGATTACCGGAGGACGAGGAACCGTATTCGCAACGGGTACACCTATCTCAAACAGTATGGTGGAACTCTATACGATACAGCGATATTTGCAGTACAACACGCTTGTGAAAAACGGGTTGCAGCACTTTGATGCCTGGGCTTCCACTTTCGGAGAAACCATTACAGCAGTGGAACTTACACCGGAAGGAACGGGATACAGAGCAAAGACAAGGTTCGCAAAATTCTATAACTTGCCTGAACTAATGGCGATGTTCAAGGAGATAGCGGACATTAAAACAGCAGATATGTTGAACCTGCCAGTACCGGAAGCAAAGTACCATAACATTGCAGTAAAGCCGTCGGAAATGCAGAAGGAAATGGTTGCTTCCCTTGCAGAGAGAGCCGAGCAGGTGCGTGGCGGCGGTGTGGATTCAAGCGTAGATAATATGCTGAAAATCACGAATGACGGAAGAAAACTGGCTCTTGACCAGCGTATGCTAAACGACATGCTGCCTGATTTTGAGGGCAGTAAAATCAATGCCTGCGTTGATAACATCTATCGGATATGGAAAGAAAATGCCGACAAGAAATCTGCACAGCTTGTGTTTTGTGACCTTTCCACGCCGAAGAATGACGGAACATTTTCCGTCTATAACGACATCAGAAAGAAGCTGATTGAGAGAGGTATTCCTGAAAGTGAAGTGAAGTTCATACACGAAGCCGACACGGATATGAAGAAAAAAGAACTGTTCCAAAA
>NZ_KI271026.1 GCF_000469305.1 Faecalitalea cylindroides ATCC 27803 | reverse complement strand
AAATTAGGAGCTACCAGACGTTTAAGAAAACTATCTGGTCAACCTCTTCCAAGAATTTGCTAGGATCTACCTAGCTTTTTATTTACACTTTTGTATATATAAACTTCATCTATATTTAAAAACATTTTGACAATTCACTTTTGAAGCTTGAATGCTAACCCTTAATAAATATCATAAATATCGAATTATCATTTATAATTCTAAATATTTAATCGTTAAAATTTCTCCTTATTTTTTCTGATTATTGCTTCAACTATTTCAAATGATGTAATGTTCACATTACGATATTGCATATTTGGATTCTTTTTGAGATATTGTCTTAATGGTTCCAATAGCCTTTTTGCTCTATTTGATCGTTCATTGATATATTTATTGATTTTATTTGAAACTTCATATCCATCAATTTCGATTTTCTCAGCTTTAATATAAAGACTATTCCCAATACCTATAAAAAAGAATAGTATATTATTCCTTTAAATTTTTTCATTAATGTTAAACAGTGATATAATTCAATTGTATCTATCGGTTCATACAACCAATCATATATTACGATTGTTGCTACCACTAACACATTTTTATGACTTTTGATGGAAAGTTTATGTACACAATGATACAGATATGCCAAAGACTCAATTTTATGTATCAAACTTTAAAGCATGATGAAAACAATATCCAAATTTATGATGAACTGGATATAAATCAAATCAATGATCTAACTTGTAAAAGAATATGATTTTATTATTAAGAGAATATAAAAAAATTTAGAACTATCTATAAAACAACTTGAAGAAAGTGTTAATTATATTGACTGGAAACACAACTTCTATGATGAGGTACGGAATAGAAAATACCACTATATTAACATCCTCATCAAAACAAAATAAAAGGATGGTATGATATGCAGATAGAAAAAAGAATTCATAAATGCTCTCATTTAACGCCTGTGGAAAATGAAATTGCTCATTATATACTATCACATAAAGATGAGGTAATTAATTATTCCATTCAGGAACTTTCAGAACAAATTCATGTTTCTAAATCCGCCATACACCGTTTCTGCAAAAAAATAGATTTCAAAGGTTTTAACGAACTTAAAATTCAGTTGACAAATGATATATCTGCAGACATTTATAAAGAACATGATATTGACATCAATTATCCATTTACCCTACAAGATAATCCGATAGAAATAGCAACAAAACTTTTAGAATTATATGAAAAGACAATTCAGGATACATTATCTTGTCTAGATAAACAAAAACTAGTACATGCTACTAAACTCATGTCTAAAGCAACATCAATCGATATTTATACGCATGCCCATAATATGAATATTGCGAAAAACTTCCAGGACAAAATGTTAACTATTGGCAAAATTGTTAACTGCCCTGAATCTTTCTATGAACAAAGACTTCATGCATTAGCCAGTAATAAAAACCATGTTGCCCTAATTCTATCTTATTCAGCTAAAGCTTCATTTATCCTCCCTATCCTGCAAAAACTAAATGAAAAAAATATTTCTTGTATTTTAATTTCCGGTTACCAAAATAATCCATTTCCACAATATATTTGTGAACATCTAGGCATGAGCA
>NZ_KI271025.1 GCF_000469305.1 Faecalitalea cylindroides ATCC 27803 | reverse complement strand
GAACTGACACAGCACTTGGCGGAAGTGGAACAGAGAGCCAGCAAGATGGAGAAAACAATTCTGAGCCAGATGGCACAGAAAGAGGGAGTGACCGAACAGATGAAAGCGGAGGATATGATGAAATGGGTTCGTCTGATGAACTCCCTTCGCAATTCGGCACAGGAAATCGTGAAAGCGGAAGTGATATTCGCTTAGAGTATTACGACAGAACGCACGAGGATAAAAGCCTTCCGTTCTTTGGACGTGATGAAGTAATCAATGAAATTCTCAGAACGACACCACATTTGTCAGCAAGTCTGGAAGAAATCAAAGATTATTATGAACGTAATCCTGATAACAAAGACCGCACAGAGTATATAAAGAGTATTTTCAATAATGATTATACCGAACTTACTTTAGAGGACGGCAGGACAGTAGGGTACAAGGCCTTTGAAAACGTTCTGCATTTGTGGGAGGGCAAATACGACAGCAGAACCGCACAGAGCTATTATGATTGGGCTGTTATTGCCCGTCATTTTGAAGCTATGCGATTACTGGGAGAATTAAGTGACAGCATAAAACCATTACCGTCAATGGACGGTCAGATGACATTCATATTAGACGGTCGGGCAGAGGAAAAGAAAACCTCTGCCTTTACTTTTTCTCAGGAGATTATCGACGCTATTCTTGCGAATGGAAGCGGATTTTCTGAGGGAAAAATGCGTATTTATGAGCAGTTTGAAAAAAGTCTTTCTGCAAAAGAAAATGCCGACTTCTTGAAAAATGAATATGGTTGGGGCGGTTCTTATCCCG
>NZ_KI271024.1 GCF_000469305.1 Faecalitalea cylindroides ATCC 27803 | reverse complement strand
TCCGGCAAGGTGGCGGTCACAGAAGAAATGAAAGTAAAACTTCTGGAAGCTCTGGAAAAATTCAATCCAGAAGCACCGCTTACCATGCTGTTTGATTATGTGAGGATACGGTTTCCGACACTGGATATTGGACATATCATCAAAGATATTTTACAGCTCAATATTCAGTACATGATACATGAGGACTTCGGGCATTACAGTTATACAGAACACTACTACATCGGAGATATTTTCGTATATACTTCTCCCGATGAAGAAAAAGGTGTCCTGTTGGAACTGAAAGGCAAAGGCTGTCGCCAGTTTGAAAGTTATCTGTTGGCACAGGAACGGAGCTGGTATGATTTCCTTATGGACGCTCTGGTGGACGGTGGTGTGATGAAACGCCTTGACCTTGCCATCAATGACCATACGGGAATGTTAGATATTCCAGAACTGACCGAAAAATGCCGGAATGAGGAATGTGTATCGGTGTTCCGTTCCTTTAAGTCCTATGCTTCCGGCGAACTGGTCAAGCATGAGGAACAGGACAAGGCTGGTATGGGGTATACGCTTTATATCGGTTCACTGAAAAGTGAGGTGTACTTCTGTGTCTATGAAAAAAGCTATGAGCAGTACATCAAACTTGGGATTCCCATTGAGGAAGCACCCATAAAAAACAGATTTGAAATACGGTTGAAAAATGAACGTGCTTATTATGCTGTCCGTGACCTGCTGACTTACTATGACGCTGAACGGACGGCATTTTCTATTATCAACCGTTATGTACGCTTTGTGGATAAGGAAGCAGACAAGAAACGGAGCGA
>NZ_KI271023.1:1118-3193 GCF_000469305.1 Faecalitalea cylindroides ATCC 27803 | reverse complement strand
AAGATAATCTTTTCTACTGGCAGAAAGGATGGGAAGAAAACGAGTAGCAATTGAAAACGAATTGCAACCCCCGGTTCCTCTTGATATAATAATGGTTAGATATTACTAACTCATTTGCATATAGGAGGATAGATAGCCATGTCCGAATTTGGTATAGTAGAAGATACAATGTTTATTCCTATGGCGGGAAGGATTTACGCCAGCGAAAAGTTTCCGGGTATTTTATATGATAAAAAAGCACTTTCATTAAAAGAAAAGCTGCCATCCGCACTGTTGGAAACAGGAAATCAAAGTCAATACACGCTACTGGCTTCTGCATCCCGTTCCGCTAATATGGATCGGCATATCCAGAACTTCCTGAAACGTAAACCGGATGGTGTTGTTATACAGTTGGGCTGCGGACTGGAGACAACATATGATCGCAATGAAAATGGACAAACCCAATGGTATGCTGTAGACCTTCCGAATGTAATCGAATACCGGCGCAGTTTGCTCCCGGAACCTGAGAAGGAAACTTATCTTTCAGGGGATGCTTTTTCAGACGGATGGCTCAGGCAGATCCGCAGGAACATGCCTGATACGCCTCTTCTGGTTACTGCAGGAGGTTTGTTCCATTACTTTCAAGAGGAAAAAGTTCTTGGCCTTTTGCAGATGCTGAAAGGTTTCGGGAATATAGAGCTTGTGTTTGATACGGTAAATAAAAGCGGCATGAAAATGTTGCAGAAGAAATATATGAAGCAGATGGGGCATGAAAATGCCCGAATGTTTTTTTATGTGAATTCGGCTGAAGATCTGGTTACCACACTAGGTAGAGGTGTCAAAGTATTGGCGGATGAACCATATTACAAGTTTATCAAACGAGATGGATTAAAAATCATTACAAAAATCAGTATGGATATTTCAGATCGATTTGGAATGCTCAAAATGATCCATTTGGAGTGGAGGTAATGTAAATATGGTGGTCATGATAGAAAGTCTGATTGGTATCTTATTATTCACAATCCTGATTGTGTCGCCGACGCTGAAAAATCCCCTTGCCTCAGTGGGAGATTATCCCCGGCCATAAGGGAGAAATGTATGGAATTAGGATTAATCGAAAAAAGAGAACAACGTTTCCCAGGTCAGATATCATCTAGAAAGGGATCGCCCTGCTTGCTTTTGTGTTCATCTTCGCTGTTATCCTGAAACAGTTTAATGGAGCAGATACATTCTGGAAAGGGGTTCGGGATTCCTACCTGATCTGGCTGATCATTGATTGGTATGATGCTCTTGTTCTTGACTGCATCTGGTTTTGCCATTCGAAAAAAGTCAGGATACCAGGCACAGAGGATATGGAAGAATATAAGGATTACTGTTTTCATATTAAGCAGTCCTGTATTGGTATGCTTCTTGGCTTGCCCGCCTGTCTTGCAGTGGGAGTGATTACAGCAATCCTCTGATCAGCCATCAAATGATATAAAACAGAATATGATTCGCATTCAGCAGGAAATCTCTTTCGAGGTCTCCTGCTTTTTCTTACCCTAAAACGGAAGGAGGTTTCCCATGGCTCGGCTGGTCACCAAATTCAAGTACCTGAAGGTGGATCAGGAAAAGCCCATTGGTGGGTACGCCACCTACATTGCCACCCGTGAAGGTATGGATCATCTGAAATGGTATGCTTCCTTTCACAATGAGAGCCATCATCCACACATCCATCTACTGGCGTACTCTACTGTAGAGAAGGAAGGTTTCCTCACCAAACAAGGTGTGGCGAAGATGAGATCTTCCCTGGCCAAGGATATCTTTGAGCAAGATCTACTCTGCATATATGAGCGATCCATGCAGTGATCCGAGAGCGACCGTTGGAAAAGTCGCTTTGCCACGACCTGTATTCACAGGATAATGATACGTCCCAGAGGTGGTTTTGCTCATAGAAATGAGATTGGTTGAGATACCAGCGGAGCTTTTCCAGAGCCGTCTGTCTGCTTCCAAAAGACACACAGTAAAGGGGGTACTTATGCATGACAAACAATACTGATGTGCCTATCTGGGAGAAGTACACGCTGACGATTGAGGAAGCGTCAAAATACTTCCGT
>NZ_KI271023.1:0-1018 GCF_000469305.1 Faecalitalea cylindroides ATCC 27803 | reverse complement strand
GATATAAAACAGAATATGATTCGCATTCAGTAGGAAATCTCTTACTATGTCTCCTGCTCTTCCTTTACTCTAAAATGGAAGGAGGTTTCTCATGACCCGCCATGTCACTATCAAATGATTAACAGGTAGAAAATGAATTGCAGTCCTATACGTCTCCTGATATAATATTAGTTAGTTGTTGCTAACCCGATTGTGTATAGGAGGGTACATCTATGTTTACTGTTCGTCCATATAAGAAAGAAGATGCTGCGGCCTGCGGGAATTGCTTTTACGAAGGATTCTTTTCATGCCCTATGGATCAGAACGATAAAATACTTCTGTGTGATTACGCACAGATCCTGATTGAAAAATGTAATTTTACCTATGTTGCGGAAGCGGAGGATCATCAGGTCGTAGGATTTATCTGTGGAAAATATGATAAACATTTCAGCAAGGCCCTGTCAGCTCAGTATGAAACAAAAAAGCACTATGGCCGTTGGTGTAAAATGTTTCTCAAGTTCTATCTGAAAAGATATAAAATGTCAGTACCATTCCAGAAGCAGTTTGATGCCTTTTTCCGCCAGTTACAGGAAAGGGATAAGGAAAGCTTTGGGAAATGCGATCTGGAACTCGTTGCCCTTTCGTCCAGAAGGAATTACAGAAAGGGGTTGGGAACCGCATTGGTCACACAATTTTTGAATCGGGCAAAAGCTGATGGAGCAGATCGTGTGCGGCTTTTTACGAACACTCTTGCATCGTGGGAGTTTTATGAAAAACGTGGATTTAAGAAAGTGGCAGAGAAGCCCTTTCAGGATGGCTCCGGCAATCAGTCCCTCGTTTATGAGTACGTTTTGAAGGAGCATGAATATGAAAAACACCATCTGTGAAAAACTGATGTGGTCAGCGATGACACCTGCTATTTTCAAATATATCGCAGCCAATTGCAAAAATACGGATACATTCAGGGTGAAGAAGAAATCGCGTAAAAACTTTAAAGATATGTTGGCGAGGACACCCGACATAGGTGGTTTTACGAAAA
>NZ_KI271022.1 GCF_000469305.1 Faecalitalea cylindroides ATCC 27803 | reverse complement strand
TCATGCAGTCCAGTGAAAGTCTGGGGTTACCGCCGAACTCATTAAGTACAGAGGAATCTATCAAGCAGGGGTGTAAATATTTTGCGTCCCTGCTTTCTTCCTGTAAAGAGAAAGGTATGACAGACATTAACGTGGTCATTCAGTCTTATAACTATGGCGGTGGCTATGCTGACTATGTGGCGAAGAATGGGAAAAAGCACAGTTTCAATCTTGCAGAGAATTTCGCAAGAAACAAATCTGGCGGTACAAAAGTGACCTATACCAATCCGATAGCTGTCAGTAAAAATGGTGGCTGGCGTTATAACTACGGAAATATGTTTTATGTGGAGCTGGTCAACCAATATCTGACTGTAAAGCAGTTCAGCAACGCAACCGTACAGGCGGTTATGAATGAAGCATTGAAATATCAAGGTTGGAAATATGTCTATGGTGGCAGTAATCCGAACACCTCTTTTGACTGTTCTGGTCTTACCCAGTGGTGCTACGGAAAAGCCGGAATCAGCCTGCCACGAACTGCACAGGCACAGTATGACGCAACCCAGCATATCCCATTGTCACAGGCACAGGCTGGCGATTTGGTCTTTTTCCATTCCACTTATAATACCAGTGACTATGTTACCCATGTAGGAATCTATGTGGGAAACAATCAGATGTATCATGCCGGAAATCCAATCGGCTATACCGATTTGACCTCTGCCTACTGGCAACAGCACATCATTTGTGCCGGAAGAATCAAACAATAGAAAGGACTTGAAATATGTTTAAGAAAAAGGAAAAAACAGAGAAAGCACCTAAGAATAAGAAAGTGCGTACTATGAAAGTCGGGACACATAAAAAATCTGTCCTGCTGTTGTGGGTGGTGCTTCTGACAAGCACCAGCTTTGGTGTGTATAAGAACTTTACCGCCATTGACACCCACACGGTACATGAAAAAGAAATCATTCAGTTAAGATTGAACGATACCAATGGTATTGAGAATTTCGTCAAGAACTTTGCGAAAGCCTATTACTCATGGAATACCAGCAAAGAAAAGATTGAAGCAAGGACAACGGAAATCAGTAAATACCTTACCAAAGAATTACAGGACTTGAACGCCGATACCATCAGAACGGACATACCAACCAGTGCGACCGTTACAAATGTGCTGGTCTGGAATGTAGAGCAGTCTGGAACGAACGATTTTACCGTTGCCTACGAAGTAGATCAGCAGGTAAAAGAGGGAGAACAGACACAGGAAGTCACAGAAAACTACACCGTGACCGTTCATGTGGATAAGGACGGTGCAATGGTCATTACCCAGAA
>NZ_KI271021.1 GCF_000469305.1 Faecalitalea cylindroides ATCC 27803 | reverse complement strand
GGACCGCTATTCCCGCCTGCAGTATTTTCTAGATGAATTTGCCGAAAGTTTAAATACGGCAGATCAAGTATGCTTGTGTGATTTTCCAAAGAATGCGAAACGAGAAGATGATACGATTACGGTAACGATTCAAGATTTGTTGGATCGCTGTCCTAATTCAATCTTATTGGATATTGATCAAAAGAGTGCTGAAGCTTTAAAAGAGATGGCACCCGCTGTTTATGTATTCATGTCCAGCAAAGATATTTATCTATTAAAAGATATGTTAAAAGAGATTTTATAAGGGTATTTTTATCAGTACCCTTTTTGTCTGAAAGGAGAAACTATTATGGATGATCGTTTTTTACCTGTCACAAGAGAAGAAATGCTTGAACGTGGCTGGGATACTTGTGATTTTGTATATGTATGTGGGGATGCTTATGTAGATCATCCATCATTTGGCGCTGCCATTATTTGTCGTGTTTTAGAATCTCATGGCTATAAGGTATGTTTTTTATCTCAGCCAAACTGGCGAGATAAGACAGATTTCATGCGTTTTGGAAAACCTCGTTTAGGCTTTTTGATTTCCAGTGGAAATATTGATTCTATGGTGAATCATTATACTGTAGCCAAAAAACGAAGGAAGACAGATAACTATACCCCTGGTGGTGTCATGGGAAAAAGACCGGATCGTGCTGTGATCGTTTATTCA
>NZ_KI271020.1 GCF_000469305.1 Faecalitalea cylindroides ATCC 27803 | reverse complement strand
TTTCCCAAACGGTAAAAGGCTCGTTAGGGGTTGCCCCTAATACCCCGTGAGAAAGGAGAACTTGATTTGAGAGAGTTATTACTTATCGCCGCCGGAACACTGCTCGGCAGTTGTCTTGGCGTTACGATGATGTGCTTATTCCAGATTAACAAAGATTGCAGAGTAAAGAGAAAGGAAGATACCGATTATGAGAAAGAGAAACATTCAGAAGATTGTACGCTTTAACCGCAAGGAAGCACAGGATTTGGCAGCAAAGGCAAAGAAGGCTTGTCTTTCCGAAGCAGGACTTATCCGTTTGCTTATCAGAGGTTACGAGCCGAAAGAGAAACCCGATGACCGCTTCTATGATGTGATGAGGGAACTTTCCTCTATCGGTAATAACATCAATCAGCTTGCTGCCAAAGCAAATACACTCGGTTTCATTGACGCACCTATGCTGAAGAATGAAGCTGCAAAGTGGAATAAGTTCCAGTCAGAGATTGAGAGGACATATCTTCGTCCAAATCAGAGCGAAATGAAATGGCAGTAACAAAGTTGTGGTCGGTAACAGAAAGGCTCGGTCAGGTCATTGACTATGCAACCAATCCCGAAAAGACTTCTGCAAATATCAAAAGGGAGTTTTCACCGGAACAGTATCAGGCTCTTGCTGATGTTATTGCTTATGCAAAGGATGAAGAAAAAACAGAGCGAGAATTTTATGTTGAGGGTATCAACTGTAATGTGGCGATTGCCCGTGACCAGTTCATAACGGTTAAGGAACAGTACCAAAAGACAGACGGTATCCAAGCCTATCACGGATATTTGAGTTTCAAGGAAACAGATATATCTCCTGAGATGGCACAGAAAATCGGAATGGAATTTGCAAATGAAGTGTGGGGTAAAAGATTTCAGGTTGTTGTGACAACCCATCTGAACACAAAGCACCTGCATTGCCATTTTGTCATCAACTCTATTTCTTTTGTCGATGGCAAACATTTGTGGGGAGAGGAAAAAGCGTGGTTCAAATTCCGAAAAGTTGCAGACAGAATTTGTGAGAAGTACGGACTTTACTATGACCCGAATCCGAACCGCAGTAAGCAGTCGGATTATCTGACGATGAAAGAAAAGGCAGG
>NZ_KI271019.1:71549-71893 GCF_000469305.1 Faecalitalea cylindroides ATCC 27803 | reverse complement strand
GAAAGGAGTTGCTGGAGATATATGAAAAAAATAAAAGTTTTTTTAAATTTCATATTGATTATTTATACTTTTATCGGAATAGTTCAATTCGTTAAGTATATACGAATGGATAATTTATTGATGAGTATATCAAACATTTGTATATTTGTCTCAGGTATAATGTTTCTATATTTATTTAATTTTAAACATAAATGAAAAAAAGGTATGAATAATATATCTGAATGTTAGTTTTCTTTCATTAGTATAGTGGGGTAAAAAGCTATAATTTAATTATGGAGGCAAATAATCTATACTCATAATAATTTTTAGTGAGTGAAAGGAGTTGCTGGAGATATATGAAAAAA
>NZ_KI271019.1:0-71449 GCF_000469305.1 Faecalitalea cylindroides ATCC 27803 | reverse complement strand
ATTTATTTAATTTTAAACATAAATGAAAAAGAAAGTATGAATAATAGATTTGAATGTTAGTTTTCTTTCATTAATATAGTGGGGAAAAAAGCTATAACTTAATAACCCATTGAATTTATAAAGAAAAGTGGGTCATAAAGGTGTCAAATAAATGACCGATATAAGTCAAAAATGTTCTATATATTTTTGACCCGTGGAAGGAGGCTTTGGAATGGCAAAAACATGGGCTTATGCACGAGCCTCTACAAAAAGTCAGAATCTTGATCGTCAGATTATACAGTTAAAAAATTTTGTTGATGATTCATTTATAATGTGCGACAAGGCTTCAGGAAAGAATTTTGATCGCCCCAATTGGGATTTACTTAACAGAGTGTTAGATCAAGGAGATACATTAATTGTATGTTCTTTGGATCGATTAGGCAGAAATCACAAACAAATGAGGGATATCTGGAAAGATTTATTCAATCGGAAAGTAAATATAAAAATATTGGATTGTGATTTACTTAGTACAAATTATGAGGAATATGAAAATGATTCAACTAAACTTTTACTAATAAATGTTGCTTTTGAGGTATTTTTCTATTTAGCCGAGAATGAACGGACAAACATTAAACAGAGACAAGCAGAAGGGATTCAAGTAGCACGAACTATGGGAAAACATTTGGGAAGACCGCCTGCAACATTTCCACCTAATTGGAAAGAAGTATATGTAAAATGGAATAGAAAAGAAATAAGTCAAAATAAGGCTTGCTTAGAACTAGGTATTTCTAAAAACACTTTTAAAAAATTGAAAAGTCAATACATTAAGTAATAATTTAAAAATTAAAGGTGGGAACACCTTTTTTTATTTATATTATTAATTGTATTAAATAGAGGGATATGAATATTTATTTTACTTTCTATATTAAAAACAATGGGAGGGGGGATAAAATAAAGAAAACATATTTCTCTATAGTGTAAAGAAATATATAATATAATTGAATAGAATATATATTTGAAGAAAAATACTAGTAAACTTGATAATAATGGAGAGAATGGACTATATGAAAAGATTAAATCAAATTTTAGATATCCTTATAGGCTGTTTTATAGGTGCATTTCTTGGAAGTGGAGTGTCAAGATTTTTGGATTTTAAAAGTCATCCAGATTTATATGCCATACAGAGTGCTCCATGGTACGCAAGTATTATTTCGCAAGGGATTATAATCACAATTATTGTTATCATCTTAATTTTAATTAAAGTAATAATGAATAAGAAAAAGTGATTTTAAATTCTAGTTTCAAGAAGGTGATAATATGAAAAATATCGATTGGAAAAAATGTCAGTTAAGCATACTTAGTATAGGTGTTTTATTTTGTGTCTTCAGTCTTGTGTTTAAAGAATATCATCGTTTATTTCTAGGATTTGCTTGGATGTGTATAGGACTAAATGGGATTTGTTTCTATTTTTTAGAGTTAAAAGAAAAAGGAAGTTCATCCAAATTATATATTTTGGGAGCAATCATAGTAATTATTTTGGTTATATTTATCTACTTTTTTTAATTTGACTTGACACTTGTGGCACCACTTTGTAAGATTGCCTTTATCTACTTTAGATAAGGGCTTTTTTGTGCTTTTAACAAATTTTTTAAATGCAGATATAAATTATTCAAATTGAGAACTGTGCCAAAATGATCGATTATTTAAAGAACTGGGTTACAATTAATTGGCTGAAATATGATTCCTAATCACACGACATAATAGACTTTTTGTTCTTGTTTAACAGATTTAATGTCTATTTTAGATCAATAAATACGGTAGAGGATAGCTATATGAACAAGTATTATTCTTTTATATAGCTAAGCAATGCATAGTGTTTCAAAGATTTTGAAAATTATCGCTCTTGAACTTGCACTACTAGAAACTATGGCATATAAGACTGGAATTTCTAGAAAGTTGTTGAGTGAGTGGTGGTGTGATAGACCATTCTTGCTTCAAAAAACAGTTTTAGAGATATTATAGAAACTATGAATATTTCATATCTAATTGGGATATGTTCAAGATATCCGTTATAATATCATTGGTGATAACAATCACTCCTTTCGTTTAGATCAATCGTGTCAAACTGATTTTAAACGAAAGGTTTTTATTTATCTGAAAAAACAAAAAATAGAATAAGCAAGATCTTGTGATTATTTTCATATCCAAAATATTGAATGATTTATAGAATCTTTTTTTTAGTATAGAGATATTCAATTATGATGTATTAATAAGGAAAAATACATGAAGTTTGATATAATAGAAAAAGATTGAAGGTGAAAAGATGTTAAGTAAAGAAAGCTTGGAACTATTATTATCGAGAGCTATGGAATCAGAAGCTGATTTCGCAGAGATCTTTGAAGAAGAAACAACAAATGAATCCATATCAATGTTGAATGGAAAAGTCGAAGATGTTAATAAAGTTTTGCGTTCAGGTATTGGTGTTCGTTTGTATAAAAATGTACAGTCCGTTTATGGATATACCAATGAATTGGATATGACTTCCTTAACAAATTTAATTGATGAATTAAAGGAAGCATTTGGATCCGTTGAAAACAAACGAAGTGTTCAATTAACGTATGAAGAGATTGAAAATAAACATCCAGTAAAAATTGATCCAATTCAGGCAAATTTAGAAGATAAAGTAGCTTTGATGAAAAGAGCACACAAAGCGTGTAAAGCTGAAGATGAACGAATCGTTAAAGTTCAAATTAACATGTTAAATGTAAATCAGCATGTTCAAATTTCAAATTCAAACGGAAAACTTGTTCAAGATACAAGAATAAGAACAAGGATGCCTGTTACGGCATATGCGCAGGATGAAAAATCAATGCAGTCAGGTTTTGAAGGGCCAGGTGCAAGCATGGGTCTTGAATTCTACGATACAACTCAACCAGAGGATATTGCCAAAGAAGCTGCGAGAATTGCCCTTGTTATGTTAGAGGCAAAAGATTGCCCATCTGGTAAGATGCCGGTCGTTATCGACAATGGTTTTGGAGGTGTTATCTTCCATGAAGCCTGCGGACATGCTTTAGAAGCCAGTGCCGTATCAAAAGATCAAAGTGTCTTTACAAACAAGTTAAATACAAAAATCGCATCAGATTGTGTGACAGCAATTGATGATGGAACTATTCCAAATGCATGGGGATCACAGAATGTTGATGATGAAGGAAATCCGCAACAAAAGCGTGTATTGATCAAAGATGGTGAGTTGACTTCATATATGATCGATACATTGAATGGTCGAAGGATGAATATGGCTTCTACTGGCAGCTCAAGAAGACAATCATATAAATATGAACCAACAAGTCGTATGTCTAATACATACATTGCAGCTGGAAAAGATAAATTTGAAGATTTGTTCAAAGGAATCAAAAAAGGACTATATGCGAAAAAGATGGGTGGAGGAAGTGTAAATCCTCAGACTGGAGAATTCAACTTTGCGGTCAATGAAGGGTATATGATCATTGATGGTAAGATCACATATCCTGTAAAAGGTGCTTCTTTGATTGGAAATGGTGCAGAAATATTAATGAATATTGATAAAGTTAGCGATAATTTGAAAAGATCGCAGGGAATGTGTGGCGCCAGCAGTGGAAATATTCCAACAGATGTAGGGCAGCCAGCTATTCGTGTTTCCAGCATTACCGTAGGAGGTACTGTCAATGAATAAGAATAAATGGATCGAATATGCCTTATCACAAGGTATGGAAAGTGTAGAAATATATCAATCCTTATCAACGCAAAAAGAAATTACATGGTTTTCAGGTCAGATGGATACTTTTGTTTCCAGTCACGTACTGGGAACTATGATTCGAGGAATTGTAGATGGAAACATGGCCAGTATGGCTTTGGAAGATACCGATGATAATAAGATGGAAGAAGTGATCTCTAGTTTGATCAAACAAGCTAAGACCGTCACGACAAAAGAAAAAGATTCCTTAAGAAAGCCGGAAAAAACAGAGGAAGTTGTTAAAGAAAAAGAATTTGTCAAACCAAGTATGGATCAGATCAAACAGACCTTGGAATTGATTGAAAAGAAATGTTTAGCTTATGATCCAAGAGTGATTCAAGTATCTTATTTGTCTTTTGAAGAGGCGACAGGAACACGAGAAATCACCAATTCTTATGGTGTTCAGGTTTATGATGAAGACAAGATGAATGCGGTTGGATGCAGTGTTGCGGTCAGCCAGAATGATGAAATCAAAGATGATGCTTTGGTAAAGGTAGTATATGATCTAGAAAAGTTTGATGTAGACGCCTATGTAAAAGAACTATGTGACAAGGCGCTCTCTAAGTTAAACGCAACTTCTTTAAAATCAGGCAGTTATCCCGTTATCTTCGAAAAAGATGCAATGACCAGTCTATTCGCAAGCTTTGTTGGTTTATTTAGTGGTGATTTGATCTTTAAAGGAATTTCACCATTGAAAGGAAAAGAAAATACAAAAATTTTCTCTGATAAGATTACGATTATTGACAATCCTAGAAATTTAGAAGCCTTGACCATTGCCAATTATGATGATGAAGGGTGTCCAACAAAAGAAAAAGTTCTGGTTGATAAAGGGGTATTCAGTAGTATGTTACACGATACAAAAAGTGCTCTTCGAATGCATGCTGAAAGTACAGGAAATGGCTTTAAATCTGGATATGCATCTAATGTTGGGGTTTCTCCAATGAACTGTTATATTCAACCTGGAGATAAATCATTAGATGAACTTTGTCAGGATATGCAGGAAGGGCTGGTAATTACAGAACTTGCAGGGCTTCATGCAGGAATTGATTTTGTAACAACAAATTTCTCGTTACAGTGTTCAGGTTACTATGTAAAGAACGGGAAGTGCGATCATAGTGTTTCGCTGATCACAGTAGCAGGAAACTTTTTAGAAATGATGAATGATGTAAAGGCAGTAGCAAATGATTTAGAATGGGAGTACAAACAAATTGTTACACCAAGTATCGCATTTAATGCGTGTGCAATAAGTGGAGAATAGAACTATGGTAAATGAATTTAAAAACACACAGATGAAAGAAGCTTTGGCAAAAATCAAAGAAAAACAGACAACAGAAACGATCAATACAATGCTTGCGGCATTGATGACGACAAAATTTTTGGCACCGGCAACATGGGATAAAGAGCCAACAATGAATGATAAAGGACAAATGATCTTTGAGCCGAACACAAAATTTCAGTTAATGATCATCGAAACAAATCAGAAAGATTGTTATTTTCCAATGTTTACCGATATGGAAGAGTTGAGAAAATGGAATTCAGATCCTAAGATTCGATCTTTGGTCTTAACGTTTGAACAGTTTATGCCATTTATTGAATTGGCTAAAAATGATATCAAGGGTATTGTTTTTGATCCTTTTGGAGCAAATTTACCAATCACAAATGAATTCTTATTTAAGCTTCATGAGCAGCAGAAGACTTCTTTACATGAAAATCAAATCAAAAAAGGCGATAAGATCTACATGAGAGAACCTGTAGAAAATATCGATGATCTAAAAGCGGCTGTTTGTGAATACGCCAAAAATGATTCAAATATTCTTTCTGTATATATCAAAGAAAGAGTCGATAAAGAAAAACCAAGTCATTGGTTTATGATCGTTGAAACCGCAAACGAAGATGTTGAAGTGTTCAAACAGATTGGGCAGGCTTGCCGTTCAGTCAATCATGGTAAAGAAATTGAATTCATGTTTGCCAGCGCAAGCTTAGCGAAAAATGTAATGGCGAATACAAAACCGATTTATGTAAAAGAGAATAACTAACATTATGGCAACCTTAGGGTTGCCAATCTTTTTATAAACATTAAATAGAATGGTATAATATTGCGTGATAGAGGTGAGAAATCATGAAGCTTCCAGGCTATGTCAAAGAAATCATTGAAATATATCATAGGGCAGGCTATGAAGCTTTTGTCGTCGGTGGGTGTGTACGCGACTATTTACTGGGAAAAGAACCACATGATTATGACATTGCGACCAATGCTTTTCCTGAAGTTACGATACAATTATTTGATCATGTCATCTTGACTGGGTTAAAACATGGAACGGTTACGATCCTTTCAAATGAGCCGGTTGAGGTAACAACTTTTCGTTTGGAAAGTGAATATAAAGATCATCGTCATCCTGAAGCTGTGCGTTTTGTGAATACGATTGAAGAAGATCTTTCACGACGTGATTTTACGATCAATGCCATGGCTTATAATGATATAAGAGGTCTGATCGATCCATTTCATGGACAAATTGATCTTGAAAAGAGAAAAATTCGATGTGTGAATGATCCAGATACGCGATTTAAAGAAGATGCCTTAAGAATGTTAAGAGCACATCGGTTTGCGGCAAAGCTAAACTTCGAGATTGAAGAACATACCAAATTGGCAATTGAGAAAAATTCTTCTTTGCTACGTTACATCTCTATAGAGAGAATTCGTTCTGAACTAGTAGAAATCATGCGCTATGATCCTTATGAAGTAGAAAATATGACAGAATTGTTGATCGATATTTTACCGCAGTTAAAACAATGTAAGGAATGTGAACAAAATTCTCCATGGCATGATACGGATGTGTTACATCATACATTAAGAGCACTAAAATTTTTAAAACCTTTTGATGAAACTTTGGCTTGGGCTATTTTGATGCATGATTTTGGCAAGCCGGAAACAAAGACAACCAAGGATGGAAGAGATCATTTTTATGGACATCCTCTTATCAGCAAGAAAATATCTTTGGAATTATGTAAGAAATTTAAGTTGACCAACATACAAAGAAAGAGAATTCCTGTGTTGATCGAATATCATGATGATCATTTAAACGCAAATTTAAAAACAATTTTTAAGTTTAGGATCCAAAGAAATTTTGATGAAGAAATGATGGATCAGCTTTTGACATTGAAGTATTGTGATATCATGGCGCATTCCTTAAAAGGGATCCAAAGCATTGAAAACTGGAAAGCTTTTAAAACGTTTTATGAAAAAGAAATAAAAATTCGACCTGTATCGATCAAAGACCTTGCGATCAATGGAAGTGATGTGATCCAATATACAGATCGAAAAGGAAGCCAGATTCATGAGTTTTTGTATAATGCGCTCATTGAGTGTTTTTATGAACCTCAAAAAAACAATCGAAAATATTGGATCGATCGAATGACAAGAAAGAAGTGAGAGAATGGAACTTATTAGTATAGTATTGATAATTTGTCTTTTGATTTGTCTAGTGGTCTTGGTTTATTTGATCAAAAAATTATCGGATAAGTCAGAAGAAAATACATATCAGATCTTAATGAATAATAAGGAAGAAGCGGCAAGAAATGAAGCATTTGATAAACAGATGAAGCAGTCTTTTAATTATGTTTTAAATCAGGTGCAGGAATTAAGAAAAGATCAGGCTTTATCTAAACAATCCATGGATATTGTAGAGAATAATATTCGTTCAATGAATCAAATCATGTCCAATGCCAAAACGCGAGGAAACTGGGGTGAATATCAATTGGATATGTTGTTGAAAATCTATGCCGGTCAAAACCCTTCTGTTTACAGCATGCAGTATACATTATCTAATGGAAGAATAGCAGATGCCGTATTACATATGCCTCAGGATAAACGTGTTTTATGTATAGATTCAAAATTTCCTATGGAAAATTATTTGAATATGGTCAATGACAACAATGAGATATATTTAAGACAGTTTAAGGCAAATGTAAAAAAACACATTGATGATATAGCTAATAAATATATCAATGCGCAAACTGTAGATCAGGCTATCATGTTCATTCCAAGTGAAGCCATATATCAATTTATATGTTCAGAATGTATTGATACGCTAAATTATGCTTTAAGCAAGCATGTAATGATGACATCGCCAACTACTTTAATAGGAATCGTTTATACCTTGATTTCCAGTACGAAAGACTTTTATCGTGCAAGCAATATCCAGGATATTGAACGAAATATTATTTTATTAAAAGATGATATGGAAAGATTAGTCACAAGAAGTAGAAAGGCAGAGAAATCTTTAGAGAGTCTTGTGGAACAATTTCATCAAGTTTCGATTTCTGCTCAAAAAATTGCGGCTAGAGTCAATAAATGGACAGATGGAAAGGAAGATGAAGAATGATCTCAACATTAAAGGCGGATATTACAGGACTTGATTTTGATATTATCGTGAATGCTGCAAATTCGCGTTTATTGCCAGGTGGTGGTGTATGTGGCGCTATCTTTTCCAAAGCTGGAAAAGAATTAGAAGAGGAATGTCAAAAGATCGGTCATTGTCAAACTGGACAGGCTGTCATTACGGATGCCTATGCACTTCCTTGTAAGGCAATTATTCATACAGTGGGACCTATTTATAAGGATGGCAAGCATAATGAAGCAGAATTTTTAAGTGCTTGTTACTGGAATTCCTTGTCATTGGCTTATAACTATATGCGTATGCATGAAATGGTGTGTTTGACGCTGGCGTTTCCTTGTATTTCGACAGGGATTTATGGATATCCAAATGAAGAGGCTTGTAAAATTGCGATTTCTACAGTGAAGAAATTAATGTCACAATATCCGGATGCCAAGGCCATTGATGTGATTTTCGTTTGTTACTTGGAAAAAGATTATATGTTATATAAAAAGGAGCTAAGAAGACATGAAATCAATCGTCGATCAATCGCATGATTTCTTAAAGGATGTTCTTCATAAAGGTGCTATCTGTATTGATGCAACTTTAGGCTGGGGAAAAGATACGGATTTCTTTTTGAAAAATAACGTTCGAAAAGTTTATGGTTTTGAAATTCAACAAGTAGTATTTGAACAAACTGTTTCAAATATAAAAGACAGCCATTTTGTTCCTGTTTTCGATGGGCATCAAAACATGGATGCCTATGTAAAAGAAGAAGTGGATGCGATTATCTTTAACTTTGGCTATTGCCCTGGCTTTGATTCACAAGTTAAGACAAATCCTAAAACCAGCCTTGAAGCTATTGAAAAAGCTTTGTATCTATTGAAGAAAAAAGGGAGAATGGCACTTGTGATCTATCCTCATGAAGAAGGAAGAGAAGAATCAAAAGCGATAGAAATGTATTTAAAAAAATTGGATTCTCACGCTTTTTATATTGAAAAAAGAACGCAATTGAACCAGGATCATTCTCCATATCTTATTGGAATTGAAAAACTTAAATAATTACTTGTATTTTTGAAAATCATTTAGTATGATTAGCGTGGAACAAATGTTATAACATTATAACACAGGAGGAAATGTTATGAAGATCATTGAACCATCCCTTATACATGATTGGGATAAGGAACCCTGTGGAAAAGAGGTAACAGTTTCCACAAAGCTCTACAAAGATGCTAAAGACCTCTATGAAAGTGTAGATGAGTCCTTACATGACGATACCGTAATGTATGAAGTCTATAGCGTTTCATCTCAGTCAGAACCAGGTAAATTGAATTGGGGATTGACTGTTATGCATCCTGTAAAAGTAAATGGAGAATGCAACATGACTAGAGGACATTTTCACGAAAACATGGACTGTGAAGAATACTATTGGTGCTCAAAAGGAACAGGTCTGTTGATGTTAATGGATGAAGAGGGTAAATGCTGGTGTGAAAAGATGTATGAAGGTTCACTACATCACATTCGATCCGATTGGGCTCATCGTTTGATCAATACAGGCGATACATATTTAAAAGTTGTTGCCTGCTGGCCAGCTGATGCAGGACATGATTATGCAAGAATCGAGCATTCTGGATTTACGTATCGTGTATATTGTGAAGGTAAAGATATCATAGTAAAGGAGAGAAGAACAAATGAGTAATTATGATCGTTTTCCTGCAACAAAGATCAAGGGGTATGAAAACACAGCTGTTCGAGGATATGATGCGATCTTCGATGTATTAAAAGAAAAAATGCAGGGTAAAAAAGTATTGGTTATGGAAGCTTACCCTGGAGTTAGTGATGATCTAGTGTTGGAACAAATTAAGAAATTAGAACCAACTTTAGTCATTGATATGCGTAAGATCTTCAAAGATGAAAAGACATTGAACGAACAACTTCAATACCATATTACAGATGATAGAATTTTTGGAAGAATGTACTATGGAAATGTTATTGATTTCATCGATCTAGAACGCTTGGAAGCAGCAAAAAAAGAAGTCAAAGAAGCTCAGGGCTCGGTTGTTGTTTATGGTTTTGGCGCTTCTTTGGTGGCTGAACATGATGTTTTGGTTTACTTAGATATGGCTCGTTGGGAAATCACATTACGTTATCGTAAAGGCCTTCCTAATTATAACTGCACAAACTATGATGAAGACTCTTTAAGAAAGATCAAACGTGGATTCTTTATTGAATGGCGTGTTGCGGATAAACATAAGATGACATGTTTTGAAGATGTTGATTATTTTATTGATACAAATAATGATGAAGATGTAAAAATGGTTCCTGGTGAAGGCGTTCGTGACGGTCTAAGACAAATCGCATCACAACCATTTAGAACGGTACCATATTTTGATCCAGGTGTATGGGGTGGACAATGGATGAAAGAAGTCTGCAACTTGGATAAAGATCAGGATAACTACGCTTGGTCATTTGATGGTGTACCAGAAGAAAATTCTTTATATCTTGATTTTGAAAACGCAACAATTGAAATTCCTGCGATGGACCTTGTGTTGTATCAGCCAAAAGAATTGTTAGGAAAAGACGTATTCGCAAGATTTGGTGCAGAATTCCCGATCCGTTTTGACTTCTTAGATACGATTGGTGGACAAAATCTTTCTTTACAGGTGCATCCATTAACAGAATACATTCACCGTCAGTTCGGTATGGCTTATACACAGGATGAAAGTTACTACATCTTGGATGCTAAAGAAGGTGCAAGTGTTTATCTAGGATTAAAAGAAGGTATTGATTCTAATCAGATGATCGAAGATCTAAGAAGTGCAAATAGAGGGGAAATTATTTTTGATGCAGAAAAATACATCAATAAATTCCCAGCTAAAAAACATGATCATTTCTTGATTCCTGCAGGAACTTGCCATTGTTCAGGTAAAGATGCAATGGTACTTGAAATCAGTGCCACTCCATATTGTTTCACATTTAAACTTTGGGATTGGGCACGTGTTGGTCTTGATGGACTTCCTAGACCAGTTCATATCGAACATGGTAAAGAAGTTATTCAATGGGATCGTACAACTCCATGGGTTAAAGAAAACTTGGTAAATGCAGTTTATACAGTGAGAGAGGATGAGCATGTAAAAGAAGAACATACTGGTCTTCATGAATTGGAATACCTAGAAACTAGAAGATATTGGATCAAAGATGAAGTTGTAGTGGATAATGAAGCAAATGTCAATATGTTGAACTTGATTGAAGGAAGTGAATGTCGTATTGAAAGTTTGGATGGTTCTTTTGAACCATTTGAAGTACACTATGCCGAAACATTCATTGTTCCTGCAAAATGTAATAAATATAAAATTGTAAATGAAACGGATTCAACAATTGGTGTCATTCGTGCATATGTAAGAAAACCACAAGCCTAAAATGAAAAAGAGATTTCTTGACAAAAATTGTCTTGAGATCTCTTTTTTTACAGTTTTTAATGATTTTAGTTGTGACAAAAATAGAGGTATGCCATGGTTGGTAGAAATTGAATACATCTAGTACAACTGGAATAATTTTTTTATGTACTTGCGTTAAAATTATTTTTTCATTAGATATCCGATTAATTGGCCTGAAATGGCAACAGTAATCAAAGAATAGATAATTTTTGTAAAAGGAATATAAGTCAAGGATAACACTAATACAACAAGGTCGGCCAATAAGTATGCCCATTGAATCTTTAAAGGTGTGTAACGTGAAATCAATAATGCCAAGGCATCATCTCCACCAGGCGCTGCTCCTGATCGCATTGCGATACCTACACCAAAACCAACAAAGCAGGCCCCTAGAATACTGCACATTAAGGGATAGTTAGAAATCCATGGGAAAAGTGGTCCGATTGTTTCAAAAATGGCATAAGATACTGAATAGACAACAATAGAAATCAGAGAATATACCATAAATTTATTACCCATTTCTTTCCATGCTAGACCATAACATATTAAGTTGAGAATAGCGCTGGTGATTGATGGTGAAATGGAAAACCAGTTATACAATAAAAGTGTTAAGCCAAGAATACCACCTTCACTGATTTGTGATTGAGAATGAATATTAAATAAGCCAAATGCTAAAATAACACTTCCTAAAGAAGCGTATAAAATTCTATCTTTTTCAAGAGATTTTAGTTTATTCCAAATATACATAGATATCCTTTCTATGATAACGAATTAGTACTTTAAGCTATTTATCGTGTTACATAAGTCATCATTGTATGTTAGAAAAACACTACACACTTCATTAATTACTCACTATAAGGGCAATATAAATATTTCACATCTTTAAAATTAGCCTTAATATATTTTTCCATTTTTCTTACCCCTTCGAGGTGTGTACTATGAATATATATTTCTTTAACTTCGATATTATTTCCCTTCATATAAATCAAAATATCTAATCCTGTTTCTTGTCCACCTAAATCATAATCTAAATTAATTATTTCAACTTTTTTATATATTGAAAGTAACATTATACAATTTTTATATGATTGAACACATATATAACCACTTTTTATAGCTTCATCCAAATTTCTCTTATCATCTACAAATATTTTTTTCATAAAATTCCTCCATCTTATACTAATTTATGTTTTATCAACCTTTTAATAAAAACGATGAAATCTTTCTAACAACAAATCTATTCAGTACATGCTCTCTTCTTCTGTTTTAGGCATATTATCTAGTTTTCCTTTAGTTACAATAACATATTTATAATCTTTATTAACTCTTATATAAAGAACTTGTTCCTCAACTAATACATCACACTCTAACTTCTCTTTATATGCCTTTTCAAAAAATTTAGCGGATGATGGAATTTTTTACACTCCATCATCATACTCCACATACATACCATATCTAGTGATAAAGAGTGATCTTGTTTCTGTAATATAATTATAAAATATGGAAATTACTGTTTTTTGATAAAATAATTCTAATGTTACCATATTGCTTGTTATAGGAATTAATTTTTCAAATTCACTCTCTTTAATATTTTTATATTCTTCAGTGAATTTATTTTTAATGTATTCAAAATCATATCTTATCCGTATGAATCGATATCTTGCTAACAAAAAGCTTTGTTAATGCACTAGATATATTGTAACATATTAAATTGTTCCTGCAAGGAGAGCAGAATTTTCCAAATTATGAACCAATTTTTCTATTTTTATTGAAAATATGGAAGATATGGATATGGTTAAATAAAGAAGTGTTTAAACAAATATAACTATTAAAATAATATAGATGTATTTAAATGCTAGAATACAGCGTTCATAAAGGAGGTGTTGTTATTGAAGCAGTATTTCAGTATTCAAAAAGATTCGATCACATTTTTGAGATCACATCGCAAAGTAGCTTTAAAGGATATAGAAGATGTATCAATTGAAGTTTCTTCGCTCCCTACTTCTGTAGATGGAGTCATTTTCGGCACTGTTTTGGAAAACGAAGATCATTTATTCGCTAATGAATCTAAGTTTGTGGATATTTGTTTAAAGATAGATATCAAAAGTCAGGATCCCGAGATCATTGTTCTTAACGATAGACTGATGACAAAGAATAACCCATATTATCGTGAGATCATGAAAGAGGCAAAAGAGCTTCAAAAGAATATTTACTGTTGAGTTAAAGTTACATATAAAAGCAGGATGTTTCCTGCTTTTATACATGTTATAATTTTTTCATGAAAAGAGGATTTGAAGATGTGTAGTTATATAGATTTACATATGCATACCAAATACAGTGATGATGGCCAATTTGAACCAGCTAAATTGGTTGATATGTGTAAAGAAGCCGGTGTAAAAATCATGGCAATTGCTGATCATAATACAGTTAATGCGATTCCAGAAGCAATAAAACAAGCAAAAAAAAATGGGATGAAGTATATCCCAGCTATTGAAATTGATTGTACGTATAAAGATTTAAATTTACATGTATTGGGGTATGGAATTGATTATTTGGATCCTGTATTCAATCAGATTGGAAAAGATATTGAAGATCAGGAAATAGCATCCAGCTTGAAAAAGATCGAATTGACCAATGCGTTAGGCTTTGATGTGGCAAAAGATATGTTGGATACTGTTTCTTCCAACGGTGTTTATACTGGAGAAATGTTTGCCGAAGTCTTATTGAAAGATGAACGATATTTAAATCATAAATTGTTAAAGCCATATCGTGAAGGAAAAGATCGTGGAGATAATCCGTATGTGAATTTTTATTGGGATTATTATTCACAGGGAAAGCCTTGTTATGTAGAGATTCAATACTTGTCCTTACAAGAAACGATTCAGATCATTAATGAACATGGTGGGATTGCCGTATTAGCGCATCCAGGAAATAATCTAAAAGGCAAGTTTGAATTATTTGATGAGATGGTCAAAGAAGGGATTCAAGGCGTAGAATGTTTCTCTAGTTATCATAGTGAAGAGGTTAACAAGTATTTCTATGAAAAAGCGAAAGAATATAATTTGTTGTATACATGTGGAAGTGATTTTCATGGAAAGACCAAACCTTCTATTTCCTTAGGACACAATGGCTGTAAACATCCTGAAGAAGTAGAAACTTTATTAAAGAAATACGAATTAATTTAAAAAAGAACGCAATTACAATGCGTTCTTTTAATGTGTCAGATCATCTAAGATCTCAGCTTTTCTTGTTCCGATCAATAAAGCTTGTTTATGGTTTTCATATACAGGAATTTCATGCTCACTTAAAAATAAAGCAGCATTGGAAGATAGGGAAAGGTTGGTGATGAAGATAACCATCTCTTGTCCTTTTGAGAAGGCATCTTCCATAAATTGAAGGGCATGGTTGATGGAATTGAGTGCCTTGGTTTCGGCTGTTTCTAAAATTTCTCTTTGTCTATCAAAAGGTTCTTTGGCAATATTGAAAGCCTCTAAACTTGAAAGTTCTGTTGGGATGTTTACTTTAGATAGTTGTTCAAGCAAATATCTTTGATGGTGAAGCTGATCTTTTGTCAAAATATCGGCTTTTTTGTTTTGTTCAAATAACACTAGCTTTTGATTTAATAAATCTTGATAGGAAATGGTATCTATGTTGTTTCGATATTCCTTTAAGAATGCATACCAGGTATCTGTATAGTATTTTTCCAAAATATATTGATCGAACAATTTGAATAAGCCATCAAGAAGTAGATTGACAACAGAGACTCTTTCATCAAAGTCAGCCATAGCGAGTCTTTGATATGTTTTGGTGTTGACTTTTCCATCTAAGATATCCATGATTCCATAATTATCCTGATATTTTTTATATAACAGATAATAAGCTTCTACATCTTCGGCTACTTCTTCATGATGAAGGTATTGATAGATGGTTTCTTTGTTGATATCCAGATTTAATTTTTCATAGAGCGTAATTAAATGAGAGAGATCTTCCCATCCGCGGGCTGTTACAAATTCCATGCCATCAATGCTGGTTTCGATACGATAGAACTGGCTTGGCTTTAATTCTAGATAGCCCAGGATCATAGGATGAAGATGTTTTGAAAGGGCATATTCTTTCCAAATGTGATAGTTCGCTTCTACATTGATATAACGCACACGATCAAGTGTGACCATATCAAATTCACGAACAGACTTATTGTATTCAGGTGGGTTTCCCGCTGCGACGATGATCCACCCTTCAGGTACTTTTTGATTGCCAAAAGTTTTATTTTGAAGGAACTGTAACATAGTTGGAGCAAGTGTTTCAGAAACACAATTTATTTCATCTATGAATAAGATTCCTTCTTTTAATCCAGTCTCTTTCATTTTTTGATAGATGCTGGCGATGATTTCGCTCATTGTATATTCTGTAATGGAATAAGTTTTTCCTTCAAATTCTTCTTCTTTGATGTAAGGTAGGCCAACAGCACTTTGGCGAGTGTGGTGTGTAATGGTATAAGATACTAAGCCGATTTTACATTCCTTGGCAATCTGTGCCATGATCTGGGTTTTTCCTATACCAGGAGGACCAATTAATAATAATGGTCTTTGATTGATGTTTGTGATTTGGTATTCACCATAAGCATTCTTTGTCAGATACGCTTTGACGGTGTTTTTGATTTCTTCTTTTGCTTGTTGTATATTCATTGTCCTGCTCCTTTAAAATCTAATGGATCTAATCGTAATGTAATGGCCCATGGTGGAATTGTTGTTGGATCATAATCATCTAAAAAGATAAAGGCACTTTTGTAAGATGGGCGCTTCTTTGGGTAGATACCTTTTCCGTCTGTGAAATAGATCAACCCGCTTAAATGATTGATTTTCTTTTCCTCTATTAATTGATCGACATATTGAAAAGCTCTTCGGAAGTCAGTGTTTCCACCACCCACCAAAGTAAATTGATTTAGTAATACTTCCATTTCATTTTGACTGTGGATCACATCCTCTTTGCGAACGGCATCATCGCATTGTAAGATGCGTATATAAGTTTTTCTAAAGAAACTATCGCTTTCAGATAAGAGCGTGTATGTTTCCTTTAAAAAGTTTTTTACGAGTTCTCCATTTGTAGAATAGCTGGTATCGATCACGATAACAAGCTCACTGATCTTATGTACTTCTTTGGTTTCGGTTTCTTCAATTAATGGCATATTTTTATAAAGATGAAGCCCATATGTATAATAGGTGAGGTCAAATTCATCTGGATTGGCATGAAGTTCTTCTCTAGAAATTGTGAACTTCTTTAAAAAGTCTTTATAGCTTCGCTTTGTCTTTGAGGCTTGGATCTGTCTTGCCATCAATGAAGAACCTTCTTCTTTGTTATCTTTGCCTTTTTTTATTTGATCAAGCATAGTTTGACGAGCAATTTTCTGCCAGGAATCCTGTAAGGAATTATTGGACATATTAGCTTGACTGTCTTCTTTTTGTGGCCAATAGCGATGATCATCAGTGAAGAATTCATAAACCAATTCATGAATATTATCTTGTCCAAACAACCAGGAATAAATCGCAGGGGCACTGATGTATTGAACATCTTTTTCCAGTTTTTCGTATGTTTCTTTACGAATCAAACTTAGGATTCGCTTAGTGCATGGTTTGTTTAAATGGTCGATCGTATATTCTACCGCAATATCACAGGCTAAATTCCAGTGATTTTGTTCTTTATTCTGACGAATCCAGAGGTGTGAAAACATGCAGTGAAATAGAGAGTGAAGATAAGCTCGATCGATGTATTTTTGATTGTTTTTAAACAAGTGGATCATCTTGGAAGCTGAATAGAATAGGTTTCTTCCATCGGTTGCCATTGTTTCAATTTGCTCATCGTTTACTAAAGTAAGTGCGTTTAGAGCAATGGACATATAAGGCATATCAATGAAGAGTTCATTTTGAACAAATTCCAAGATTTGCGTAGCCATTTGAATTTCCCATTCCTGCTGGGTTTGTATATGTTTTTTCATTTAGAAGTCCTCAAAGTCATATTTTTGTTTTTTTGTGAAATACTTTTTCTTCCACGTAATCAAGGTCGTAGTGATTTCTACTTGATTGGTATTCGTAGAAAAAGTGATTAGATCATCCAAAATGGTTGATTCTAACCATCCTTGCAGCAGCATAAACTCTATTTTATCGAGTTTTTCTTGATTGTCCATTGATTTGAATTTTAAGATATATTCGCAAATATATGTTTGATTTTGAATGATGTAATCCTGATAAAAAGATGGATTTTTTTTGAGGCGATGCATCACAAAATGAGCAAGTGTATCTTTGTTTTCCTCTACGCAAAGTTTGGGAAATGTCGCATCATATTCTTCTAAAGAGACAAGACCATCTTTAAAACATTGGCGTAAACGAAAGCCTTCTCCGGATATATTTAAACTGAATATGTGTGCCGGTCCAATTTCGTCATAGATTTCATAATATTCAGGATAAAATAAAGTAGCGTCATTAAAACAAATATCAATATCCCAGGATATTTGCGTCAAGATCTGTTTAAGCATGGTTGGTTCGTTGATACTTGCATGAATATAAATTGTGCTAAGTTCATGACAATTGAGAAACATATCCGACCCAATTTGTTTCAGTTTATTGGAAAGATGAATTTCTTTTAGCTTTTTACAGTTATAGAAACAAAAGGAACCAAGTTTTGTGACTGTATCAGGAATATCGATATATTCAATATTCTCTTTATTTAATTCATAGAGGTTTTCGTCTGAATTGCAAATCAATGTATCTTCTAAATGATTGTTTCGTGTAGAGAAACAGTGGTCTGCTAATTCTGAAACGATTCTGCCATCGATCACTTTTGGAATTTGAATATATGGAACGTTGGAATAGATGCGATATAAGGCGATGGTTCCATCGTTTTTTATTTTATAGCGATAAGAGTATTTGTTCATGAGTTTAATTATATCATAAAAAGAAAAAAACGCTTTTTAGCGTTTTTTAAGAATTATTGATTTAATGATCTTAAGAGCTCTTCAACCTCTTCTTTTGTACAAAGATTTGGAGAGAAAGCACTGGCACTTCCAGCGCATATTCCTTTTAGGAAGGCTTTCTTGTAATCGCCATCTGAGTTTAAGTAACCGGAAATAAATCCTGCAACCATGGAATCTCCAGCTCCTACAGAATTCACAACAGTTCCTTTTGGAGCAGGGCTTTTATGTATGGTCTTTTGTTCATCAATAAAGACAGCGCCCTGGCCAGCCATAGAAATTAATACGTTTTGAGCACCCATTTCCTGTAGTTTTAGTGCGTAAGGAATTACTTCGTCCTGCGTGTTTAAAGTTACATCGAACAATTCCCCAAGTTCGTGGTTGTTTGGCTTGATCAAAAATGGTTTATATTTTAAAACGTTCATCATAAGATTTTTTGTTGCATCAACAATGATCTTAATATGTTTGTCTTGTAGATGCTGCATGATTCTTTCATAGATATCATCTGGTAAAGTACTTGGGATGCTTCCAGAGATTACAAGGATATCCTCTTTGGTCAATTTGTCTAGTTTTTCAAATAATTCTTGAATGTTTTCATCTGTTATTTTTGGTCCCATACCATTGATTTCAGTTTCATTATCCGATTTCATTTTTACATTGATACGAGATAGTCCGTTTTTAACTTGAATAAAGTCTGTCTGGCAACCGAAGTTATTCATGCGGTTTTCAATTTCTTTTCCTGTAAAGCCTGCCATAAAACCAAGGGCCGTACTATTATGTCCTAAATTGGAAAGAACGATAGAAACGTTGATTCCTTTTCCGCCGGGCAAAATATTTTCGTAGTATGTTTTGTTGATTTCGCCGGTTTGAAAGTGGTTAACGCGAATAATGTAGTCTAATGATGGATTGAATGTTACTGTGTAGATCATCTTGCTTCCTCCTAAAATAGATGTGTTTTCTTTTTACACTCAAAGGGTATCATTATAATTGTTGAAAGTCAAATACAAATTGTTGAAATAACAGTTGACAAGGGGTAAATGTGTGCTAATATAGAATTGTAATTGTTGAAACAACAGAATAATAGAAAAGGAGATTGTTGAAATGAAAGCAAAAGCAGTAAGATTACATGGTGCAAACGATCTTAGGCTGGATGAATTTGAATTGCCAGAGATCAAAGATGATGAAATTCTTGTAAAAGTTGTATCGGATAGCGTTTGTATGTCAACCTACAAATGTGCTATTCTTGGTACGAAACACAAACGTGTTCATGAAGATGTAGCTGATCATCCAGCTATCATGGGACATGAAATGGCTGGAGACATTGTCAAAGTTGGGGCAAAACACCAAGACAAATTTAAACCAGGAATGAAATTTACTTTACAGCCTGCATTGAATTATAAAGGAACAATGTGGTCTCCTGGATATTCTTATGAATTTTTTGGTGGAGATACTACTTATTGCATCATTCCAGCAGAAGTAATGGAATTAGGATGTTTATTGGAATATAAAGGGAAAGCATATTATGAAGCAAGCTTAGCTGAACCTATGTCATGTAGTATTGGTGCGTTTAATGCCAATTATCATACAAAGATGGGTGTCTATACACATGAAATGGGAATCAAAGAAGGTGGAAAGCTTGCGATCTTAGCAGGTGCTGGTCCAATGGGATTAGGAGCTTTGACTTATGCTTTGCATCGTGATGTTCGTCCTGGTATGATCGTAGTAACAGATATCAATCAGGAACGCTTAGATCGAGCTGAACATTTATTCCCAGTAGAAGAAGCAAAAGCTGATGGTATTGAATTGCATTTTGTCAATACAGGAAACATGGAAGATCCAGCTGCTGAACTGATCAAGATTACAGGCGGAACTGGTTTTGATGACGTATTCTGTTATGCACCGGTAGCACAGGTTGTCGAATTATCAAGTGCTGTTCTTGGTAGAGATGGATGTTTGAATTTCTTTGCGGGACCAACTGACAACAAATTTAGTGCTAAGATGAATTTTTATGATGTTCATTATAACTCAACTCATGTTATGGGAACGACTGGTGGAAATACGGATGATATGATCGAATCTTTACGTTTAACAGCTGAAAATCGCATTAATCCAGCTGTTATGGTGACTCATATTGGTGGTTTGGATGCAGCTTGCCAGACGACTCTAAATCTGCCAAAGATCCCAGGAGGAAAGAAATTGATCTACACCCATTTAGAAATGCCTTTGATTGCATTGACAGATCTAAGAAGTCGTGCTGATGAAGACAGTCGTTATGGTGAACTTGCAGATATCGTAGATGCTCATAAAGGTTTATGGTGTCCAGAAGCTGAAGAGTATTTATTGAAAAATTTTATTAAAGAATAGTCGAATCAGCCTTGGCTTTGGCCTGGACTGATTCAGGCTGAAGTGGAGGAATGAGGAAGTATGGAACAAAGACGAAATGATATCGTATCTTTTGTCAATGAGAATGGCAGTGTGACTTTTGCCCAGATCAAAGAGCGATTTGCAGGCGTATCTGAGATGACTTTGCGTACAGATCTAAAAGTTCTAGATCAACAAAACCGAATCATTCGAATTCACGGTGGAGCAAAATCATTGGATCAAGTTACGAAAAATGATGATTTCTTAAAACAGCGCTATATACGAAATACCGAGGAAAAAAAGATCATTGCGCAAAAGGCACTGGATTTGGTAAAGCCAGGACATACAATATTTATTGATTCTGGAAGCACGACAACAATGTTGAGCCATATTTTAAAAGATCAACCGAATACATTTGTCACAAGTGGATTAACTTGTGCTATTGAGATGGCAAAATTGAAAAGTGCGAAAGTATCGTTGACAGGAGGAAACCTGAATAATCGTTCTTTAAGTGTAAATGGTTTTGAAGGATTGCGTTTGATTGAACGAGTGAATTTTGATGAAGCTTTTATTGGGGTAACTAATTTTAGCTATAAAACAGGGTTCACCTGTGAATCAGAAAGCGATGCCGAATTAAAAAAAGCGGCTATACAAAAAGCCAACAAAGTTATAATATTAATGGATTCTTCAAAATATGAAAGAAAAGGTACATATACGATCTGTAATCTAGATGACGTTGCGGCAATCGTTTCGGATGATAAACTTCCTCAAGAATTTATAAAGAAATGTGAAGAATTGGGGATCATAGTCTATTAGTCATAATTTTCTATTTTCCTCTAAATTCTAGAGAGGAAATAATAATAATGAAAACTGCACTTCAGAAATTTGGTAAATTCCTTTCTGCGATGGTCATGCCTAATATTGGAGCTTTCATCGCATGGGGATTTATAACAGCTATATTTATTGCGGATGGCTGGTGGCCAAATGAACAATTAGCTTCCATTCAGCCTTATATGTTGACTTATTTATTACCTATCTTGATTGCGGCAACAGGTGGTAGAATGATTGCCAAAGATCGTGGTATGGTCATGGGTGCTATCGCAATTGTTGGATGTATTGCCGGTGTTGGCGGAACGGAAGGTCAGCCTATGTTGATGGCTGCAATGATCATGGGACCGTTTGCCGGATGGGTTATTAAAAAATTTGATCAGATGATGGAAGGTCATATGCCTGCAGGTTTTGAGATGTTGATCAATAACTTCTCTGTTGGTATCCTGGGCATGATCCTTGCGATCATTGGTTATTATTTCATCGGCCCTGTTATGACAGGTATCTTGTCCGTATTATCTGCTGGTGTTGCATTATTAATTAATAATAGTTTATTGCCTTTGGTTGCGATTTTTGTCGAGCCGGCAAAAGTATTATTCTTAAACAATGCGATCAATCATGGAATCTTTACACCAATTGGTGTGGAACAAGCTGTTGAAGCAGGAAAATCAATTATGTATATGTTGGAATCCAATCCAGGGCCAGGACTAGGAGTCTTGTTGGCTTATTGGCTGTTCTCAGCTGATAAAACAACAAAAGATTCAGCACCGGGCGCCATTATCATTCATTTTTTGGGTGGTATCCATGAAATCTACTTCCCATATATCTTGATGAATCCAGTTGTGATCATAGCGCCAATTTTAGGAAATATTTGTGCGATTACTTTCTATACACTATTTAACTGTGGTTTAAAAGGGCCTGCAAGTCCAGGTTCAATCATTGCCTATCTTTCTATGGCGCCGAAAGGTGAGACCTTGATGGTCTTGTTGGGTGTTTTGATTGCGGCAGGTGTATCGTTCTTAGTTGCCAGCCCAATCATTAAACTATCAAACGCAAAAGGAACAAGTCTTGAAGCTGCCAAAGATCAGATGCAGACAATGAAAGCTCAGTCAAAGGGACAAAAGAGCATTCTTACAGCTAAGAAAATCGTCTTTGCGTGTGATGCAGGTATGGGTTCCAGCGCAATGGGAGCTACGAAATTTAGAAATCGTTTAAAAGCAGTTAGACCTGATATCGTTGTTACAAATACATCTGTCGATAATATCCCTAGTGATTGCGATATAGCAGTTGTTCAAACTGTGTTGGCTGACCGTGCAAGAGAATGTGCACCAAATGCAGTGTTGATCACTATAGGAAACTTCTTAGCGGATCCGGCCTTGGATGATTTGTTCTTCCAGTTATCAACAGGGGATCCATTGATGACAGAAGCAGTTAATGAAGAAACAGAAACACAAACAAGCATTGATCCAAATATTCTTGTTCCAGAAGGAATTATATTGAATCAAAAGTCCGTGACCAAAGAAGAAGCTATTACTGCGGCTGGTCAATTATTGACAGATCTAGGTTATGTAGATAAAGAATATATTCCATTGATGTTAGAACGAGAAAAGATCGTTACAACATATATAGGTATGGGTCTTGCGATTCCTCATGGAACTACACATGATGAAGGTATTATTCATAAAACAGGTATTGTATTGATCCAATATCCTGAAGGTATTGATTTTGGTGATGAAAAAGCTCAGCTTGTGATCGGAATTGCCGGTAAAGGTGGAGAACATATGGAAATCTTATCTAAGATTTGTACTGCACTAGAAGATGAAACAATCTTAGAAAAGATGAAAACAACAGATGATAAAGAATGGATCATGAAACAATTATCTTAAAAAAAGGACTGTTATCGCAAATTAGATAACAGTCTTTTCATATGTTTTGACAAGATTTATATATGTTTCTTCAATTTCTTTACATTCATGTACATCTAAATCAGGGGTTGAATAAAATTGAGGTAAGGGTAGATTTTCATCGCCGGGCATTAAATATTTTAGCTCAATCTGTAACATGGCATCATCGATATCTTTCCATTGTTTGATTTCTGCTTCGTTTAAATCGTCTACATAATATTTTTGTAAGATCACATTCATGATCATGGATTCAATTTCTAAATAATTGGTCAAGTGTACTTTAACAGGACGAATGATATCCGAAATATAGGCTTCACTGGCATCGTGTAGTAAGGCGGCCAAAACAACTCGATTAGAGTAATTTCTAGCTTTAGCTTCTTTTGCACAATTGATGCAGTGCTGTCCAACTGAATAAAATTGTTTTAAATGTCCGCCGCCTCGACACAATAAAGAAAGAGCATGTGCTATGTCAACGATATCAACATCTTTTACAGTTATTTTCATAGGATCAAATTGTCTTTTTGTGTATGTATTCATTTCTGGCATATTTATATTGTAAGAGATGTTGTGGTAAATGAAAATAGTAAAATATTTCATATGCTATCACTAGTAGAATTTATTATAATTAAAGTGAAAAAAGAAATTAGTGATCAGAATGTCATTGATATTAAAAATTTTAATCTTTTCGATCTGTGTTTTTATTTATATAAAGTATTTTGATTACTTGAATAGAAGAGAAGATAAATATTTAAAAACAAAGCACATGATAGCTCGTATTATATTAGTCTTTTTTTCCTTCTATATACTATTTTTGGCAAACAGTTGGCAAGATGTATTGTGGTATGGGTTTGGGTTGGTATCTCTTACTTTAATAGTAATGATAGTATACTTATTTATGAAATGGTATACAAATCAATATCAATAAGTAAATAATAGAAACAGGTGATGAAGGATGTTGGCATTAAGAATTATAACTTTGAGTGTTTGTTTTTATATAGGATATCGCTATATAAAAGATTTAAATATGAAACAAGACAAGAATAGAGATTTTAAAGTTGGTATAGTTGTTCTTTTGATGGGAGCAGTATGTTACTTGTTATTTATAGCAGATAAATTACGAGAAACAATATTTTATTGTTCAGGTATTCTTCTGTTTATTGTGGTTTATTTGTGCATTATTTGGTATCGCAACAAGAAAAAGGATGATTGATAGCCTTTTAGAATATGCGTGAATAATGTTTATAAGATTAGTGAACTGCGTGCAGAAAAACAAAAAAAATGATTGACAAATACAAGCGCTTACAGTAAATTATCTTTGTAAGTGTTACTGGTCAAGCAGGCATGATGGTATAAGAAGATTAAATGTTGGTCTTTTTATATGATCATGCCTTTTATGTTGGCAGAAAGGAGGAAAGAAATGTATTTGATCAAAGCTCTTAACAATAACACAGCTTTAGTAAAAGATAATACAAAAGAATATATTGTAATGGGAAAAGGGATTGCTTTCAATAAAAAAGAGTATGATACGATCGATCAAACTAAAATAGAGAAGAAATATATTCTACAGAATACATCTTTTGATAAGCTTATGCAAAATTTATCTGTTGAAGATTTGGAATTGGCCAACCAGATCATTAAACATGCGGAGATCGAATTAGGGTATTCTTTCAATGATTCTATTTTGCTGGCGTTGGCAGATCATTTATCTTTAGCTCTAAAACGAGCAAAAGAACATTTGTATTTTGGAACTCCATTGGAATGGGATATTAAATTGATTTATCCAAATGAATTTCGATATGCGACAAGGTGTGTCAAGATGATCAATGAAACGATGGATCTTGATATCCCAGATCAAGAAGCGAGTTTTATTGCTTTGCATTTGATCAACGCTTCGGCAAATGCTAAAGATATGGATGAAACTGTGCTAACAACGAAGATCATCCAAAATATTTTAAATATTGTTAGACGCTATTATCGAAAAGATTTTGATGAAGATAATTTTGATGTATCACGTTTTATTGTACATATTCGATATTTTGTTCGAAGACAAATCAATGGAGATGCAATCAATGCAGATACAAGTATTGCCAAAATTGTTGCGCAAAGATATCCACAGGATTATAAATGTGCAATGATGATTTCAAACTTTCTTTCCAAAGAATATGGATGGGAAGTAAGTACGAGCGAAGAACTCTACTTAACATTGCATTTAAATCGAATTAATTTAAGTTTTATTCAAAAAAGTTAAATATTTTATGGTGTTACTGGTTCGACCAGGCATGACTCAAAAGCAATGAAAAGACCTTTATTCTTTTTTGTTTTTGAGTCTTTTTTTGTGAAAAGGAGAAGAAAATATATGAAATTTGAAAAAGAGGCAAAAGAGATTGTCAAATTAGTCGGTGGGGAATCAAACGTAAATAGCTTAGTTCATTGTGCCACTCGTTTACGTTTTGAATTAAAAGATGGTTCAAAATTCCACCAGGAAGAGTTAGAAAAATTAAGCTATGTATTAAAAGTATTAGTTAGCGGTGGACAATATCAAATCGTTATTGGGCCCAATGTAGATGATTATTACAATGCAATCTTTGCGGTTACAAATCTAAAATCAGGAAATGATGAAGTAAAAGAAACGACAGATAAAGTGAAATTATCTGACAGAGTTTTAAAGGTCATTTCTGGAGCTTTTTCACCATTGATTCCTTTGATGGCTGGTTCTGGTATGATCAAAGCTATATTGACATTGTTTACAACAGTTGGAATTATGTCTGACACTAGCTCAACATATTTGATTTTATCAGCTGCAGGTAATGCTTGTTTCTATTTTATGCCAGTATTCTTAGGTATCACAATTGCTAAACAGTTAAAGGCCAATGCGTTTGTTGGCGGAGCTATTGGTGCAGCTTTATTGGAACCGAACTTCTTAGGTTTGGTAGATGCAGGAAGTGTAGTGGATTTTTTAGGAATTCCAGTTACACCAATTAATTATTCAGCAACGATTTTTCCAATCTTTATTGCAATGTTAGTGTATTCTTATTTGGATAAGGGAATGAAGAAAGTCACCCCTCAAAGTCTACAATGTTTCTTAGTTCCAATGGTGTGTTTGATGTTAATGGTTCCTTTTACAGTTATCGTTTTTGGTCCAGTTGGAACAACGATTGGTAATTATGTCAGTGAATTTGTAATGTGGTTATTCTCTTTAAGTGGTACATTGGCAGGAATTATTTTAGGAGCAACATATCCATTCTTAACAATGCTAGGTTTACATTGGGGATTTACACCAATTACATTACAGAATCTTGAAATGGTTGGTGGAGATATCATTGAAGGTGTATGTGTGTGTGCAGTATGGTCTCAGATTGGTATTGCTTTAGGTGCTTATTTGAAAGCAAAAAAGAATTCTAAAATAAAATCTATTGCAGGACCTACATTCATTACTGGTTTCTTTGCGGGTGTTACAGAACCGATTTTATATTCTATTGTTATGGAATATAAGAGATTGATGGTAGTTGTTGCGATTGGTGGCGCTTGCGGGGGTGCTATTGCAGGAACTCTTGGTGTTACGATGGATGCATATGTATTCCATAATATCTTCTCTGCATTGGTTATGAGCTATTCACCAATTTGGGCATATGCAATTTCTATTATCGTTTCTTTGGTGGTTGCCACAATCTTAACATATACTTGGGGATTAAATGGCTTGGATGCAGACCAAAAAAAAGATTTATTACCAGAAAATACAACAGAAGAAATTTCAGTTAAAGAACATGCAAGTGAAAAAGTAGAAATCTTATCACCACTTGATGGAAAACAAATCGCATTAAAAGATGTAGATGATGAAGTATTTGCCAGTGGGGTAACAGGAAAAGGTATTGCGATCATTCCAGAAAGCAACACTGTTTATTCGCCTGCAGATGGTACGATTAGTGTATTGTTCCCATCAAAGCATGCAGTTGGTATAACGACGAATGAAGGTGTTGAAATTTTAGTTCATATTGGATTGAATACAGTAATGTTAAATGGAGAAGGTTTCACTGCATTCGTTAAACAAGGAGATGTTGTCACAAAAGGGCAAAAACTGTTAGAATTTGATAAAGAATTCATTGTGAAAAAAGGTTGTTCACTGCAGTCTCCGTTAATCGTAACTAATGCGGATCAGTTTAAAAATCTAGTGATTGAATCAAGAGAAACGCTTAAAACAGGCGATGTAGCCTATGAAGTTTTGATTTAAAAGAGAGGAAAAATTATGCGAAAAGATTTTTTATGGGGTGGAGCTGTTGCCGCTCATCAAGTAGAAGGTGGATATGATAAAGGACATAAGGGTCTAAGTATTGCCGATGTCTTAACAGCTGGTGATGTTCATACACCTAGAGAAATCACCGATGGTATCCAGGAAGGCAAATTTTATCCAAATCATGAAGGAATTAAATTCTATGATCATTACAAAGAAGATATTCAAATGTTTCGTGAAATGGGATTTAAATGCCTTCGTACAAGTATTGCGTGGAGTCGAATCTTTCCAAAGGGTGATGAAAAAGATCCAAATGAAGAGGGTTTGAAATTCTATGATGACTTATTTGATTGTATGTTAGAAAATGGTATGCAGCCAGTTATTACGCTATCTCATTTTGAAATGCCTTATTATCTAGTTAAAGAGTACGGTGGATGGAGAAATCGTAAAATGATCGACTTCTTCTATAATTTCTGTAAAGTAGTTTTAGATCGCTATCAAAATAAAGTGAAGTATTGGATGACATTTAATGAAATCAACAATCAAATGTTGGTGGAAAATGATTTGTATCCTTTCACAAATTCAGGGATTATCTTTGAAAAAGATGAAGATAGACTTCCTGTTGTTTATCAAGCTGTACATTATCAGTTTGTAGCTAGTGCTCTTGTTACAGAATATGCGCACAAGTTAAACTCAAATATTCAAACGGGATGTTGCGTGGCCGCAACACCTAATTATCCCAATTCTACCAATCCAGATGATATTCTGCTAGCTCAATCTGAAGATAGAAAATTATTGATGTTTACAGATGTGCAAATTCGTGGACATTATCCAAATTATCTATTAAATGAATGGAAAAATAACGGTTATCAATTTGATATAACAGACCAAGATCTAGAGGTTATGGCAAAAGGAACTGTGGATTATTTAGGTTTTACATATTATATGAGCAATACAGTTTCAGCTGATCCAAATGTAAAAAAATTAGGCGATGATTTACAAGGAAACTATGCTGTAGATAATCAATATCTTAAAACAACTGACTGGGGATGGGCAATCGATCCAAAAGGTTTGCGCTATATCATGAACATGTATCAGGATCGTTATGAAATCCCAATGTTTATTGTAGAAAATGGCTTTGGATATGCAGATAAATTTGAAGATGGAAAGATTCATGATCAAAATCGTATTGAATATTTAAAAGCACATATTGAAGAAATGAAGAAAGCGATCGAAGAAGATGGCTGCGATTGTATCGGATATACGGTTTGGGGATGTATTGATCCAATTTCATTTACAACAGGTGAAATGAAAAAACGTTATGGGTTTATCTATGTAGATCGAAATAATGATGGTAGTGGATCTTATAAACGTTATAAAAAAGATAGTTTCTACTGGTATAAAAAAGTTATTGAAACAAATGGTGAAGAACTTTAGTAAGGGTGTTAAAAAAACACCCTTTTGTGTTATTCTATCTAAGGTGATTAAAATGAAATTACATGAAATAAACTTTCGAGAGATTGATCAACAAATTGTAAGAATCCAAGGTAATGAAGTATTAAAACAGCTTCATTCTATGAATTTGGATGCGCAAGGTTTAACAGCTGGTATGTTTTACTGTTATATTGATCATGAAAAAGGACTTACGTTTGAATTGCTGGCTTTAGAATTAGAAAATGGAAACTTTCTTATTGCCCCTAAAGAATATAGTTATAAGCTAAGATGTCGTCCATTATTAGATGAAGAAATAATGATTTTAAAAGATGTAAATACAGAAGTGTTTAAAGAAAAAATCGAAGCAATTAATGAAACATATAAAGTAAGTGAAGATCTTTTAAAAACACGCTATATTAAAGAAATAGATGATTCAAGACATAGTGAATATCCAGATGATGTTCGAGTATTTTTATTAAGAAAAGATAAAGATCCTGAGGCTTGCTGGGTAAGGATCACTGGAACAAATGGAAGAAAGCTAACAGGAAAAATCTTAACAAAGACGATGCAGGATTTTGATTTAGAGCTTGAGGAAATTATTGAGTTTGGTACTATGACCATGGAAGATAATTCAATATCCTGTGTGTGTATTATGTAGAAGGATAATTAGTATTTGTAATCATTAAAAAGGTTTCTAAACTAGATCATTCAATTATATAATTTGATACTAGTTAGAAACCTTTTTTGTTAAAGCTTGATTTGATTTAAAGTTTGGATCAAAAAATCATAAGTTGGATTTTTTATTAATTGCTCTAATAGTGAGCTGTTTACTAGCACTTTACTAAGTTTACCATAGAATGTTTGAATATTTGCATCATTGTCTTTTGACAAAGAGATTAAGAATACTATTTTTACCGATTTATCATTCCAAAGAATTGGTTTTTGTAAGACGGCTACTGAAGCAAAAGTTTCTTTAGTACAAGGTTTGTATGGATGCGGTAAGGCTACATAATTATCAAAAGCTGTTGAGAAAATTTTTTCGCGTTTCCAAATCATTTCTTCAAAATCATTGGGTAGTGTATATAATGTGGATGCTTTCTGAATCAAGAAAGTGATAACTTCTTTTTGTGTATGTAAATCAAGATTGCTGAAAAATAAATCTTTAGGAAAATAAGTAGAAACTGAAGACATATCATCAATATTTTGCTCAATTCGAATGGTTTCATTTTGATCAAGAATAAATCCAGTTTCTATTACAGGAACAGGGACTGAATCATAAATTGGAACGGTTGTAAAAATGAAATCTATATCAGTAAAATCTTGATGTTTTAGGCCCGTAACATCACAACAGATTAGTTGATTTATCCAATTACCAAATTTTTGACGATACTGATATTCTAGTAATTTAGCTGTTCCTTTTCCTGTTGCACAGACTAAAATGATGTTCTTTTTTCGAATGTTAATAAATTCTTTTTCCATAGATAAGTTGATATGTAAAGCCAAGTAACCAATCTCATCTGGGGACAGCTCTTTATCAAAGGCTTTAGAAAGGCCATTTGCTAAACTCTTAGCAATTATATAAGCGTGTGGATAGTTATTCTTTATTGATTCTAATAAAGGGTTTTCCATACGTAAGTCATATTTTAAACGATATGATAAGGGTATTAGGTGTAAAGTTAAAGCCAATTGAAGATTAAGATCTTTCGTGAAATTAATTTGATATTCTTGGGATAATTCTGTTAATAATTTTTGAACTAGCATGTTGTATTCTTGTGGAATAATTGTATTTTCTTGATCATTCTGTAACTTTTTTCCTAATAAGTGCATAGATATATAAGCACATTCACTATCAGGAAGTTCAATTTTAAGTTTTTTATTAATTCTTGAAGCAATATCTTTGGCAATAGTGTATTCTAATTTGTTTTGTAGATCATTGTAGTAGTTTGAAGGAAAGGTTATTGTTTTTCCTTGTTTGATGCGGTCAATGGTAACAACTAGATGAATGACAAGATTATTAAAAGCAAATTCAGAAATTTGAAAATTATAGCTTTCTGTTACTTCACGTAATATTTGTGCAATGATATCGTGATTTTGATCATCGCTTGATTCGTTTTTTTTATGAAGTATATCACTCTCTAATTCACGAAGATGTTTCTCTTCACCTTTTAAGATCATGCCATATTTAGGCTTTGTCTTTAAAGATAAATGATAATTCTGCAGAGTTTTTCTAACTTCTTTTAAGTCAGTAGAGATTGTGCTTGTGGATTGATAAAGCATGTTGGCAATTTCTTCCGTTTTTATATAACGATTTTCTGTTAAAAATAGCTTGATGATATAATCAATCCTTTGCTCTGGAGTAGAAGGAAGGTCGGGTTCGCATTCATTTAGAGCTTTTTCAAAATTCTTTTCATCTTTAATCTCCAAACAGTATCCAGAATTTGGCTTCGAGGTAATAAAAGCAATATTATCTAATTTATAATTGATGGATAGGATATCGTTTCGAATAGTTTTCTCAGATACACCAACGACACTACCGATCTGCTTAGCACGGCAATAACCTTTGCCATCTAGAAAATGTAAAATGTTTTTTTCTCGTTGTGTAAGCATAAGATATCCTCCTCACCTATAGTATTTTATCTTAAATTAAAGGTTATTTCGTCATAGAAAATTTCCGTAATTTAATGGAAAATGATTCGAAGGTAAACCAATGAGCAAATGTTTATGATAATAGTGCAAGGAGGTCAAAACAATGGATATTACAGAAACAGCATTTATGTTAATTCTTAATGCAGGGAATGCACGCAATAATGCCAAGGAAGCTGAGCAGTTTGCCAGTGATTATGAATTTGAACAAGCTGAAGAGGCTATTAAAAAGGCAAAAGATGATTTGAATCAAGCACATCAAATTCAAACGGATCTAATTCAATCCGAAGCCAGAGGTGAAAATCAGCAATTTGGTCTGATTATGGTACACGCCCAAGACCATCTATCTATGGCTATGATGGCAATTGATCATGCAAACAGCATGATTAAACTTTATCAAAAATTATATCAATTAGAAAAAGAAAGATAATAGAAGGAGGAAAAATTATATGAATATTATGTTATCTTGTTGTGCTGGTATGTCTACAAGCATGTTGGTAGAAAAAATGAAACAAGCAGCGAAAGATCAGGGAAAGGATCATAAAATTTGGGCATGCTCAATTGAAGCAATTGCGGATAATTTAGACAAATGTGATGTTATCTTGCTGGGACCTCAAGTTCGTCTAGAGAAAGATAATGTAGAAAAAATTGCAAATGGGAAACCTGTAGCGGTTATTAATGCAATGGATTATGGACGCTTAAATGGTGCTGGAGTTGTAGCAACTGCCGAAAAATTATTAGAAAAATAATTTAACTTTTGGAAAGGAGAGGATATTAAATGATGGAAAAATTTTCTAACTTTATGGATAAATGGATGGTTCCAGTAGCAACATTTATGAATAAGAATAAATATATTTCTTGTATCAGAGATGCGTTTGCAATTTTGATGCCAATGATCATTGCAGGTTCATTTGCTTTATTGTTCAATATTTATATTTGTGGAACGACAGGGCTTGCAGGTATTAGTGGATTAGAATGGCTAAGCAATTTTTCAGGAATGTTCTCTACTGTAAATTATGCATGTATTAACTGTATGGCACTTTGGACAACATTGATAGTTGGTTATCTGCTTGGAGAAAAGAATGAACAAAAACCATTGGTTACAATGATTATTGCAGGATGTTGCTTCTTATCATTATTAAATCCTGAAACAATTTCTTCTGATTTAGGTGCATCTTCATTATTCTTGAGTTTCTTTGTAAGTATTCTTTCTATCGTGATTTTCTCAAAATTAATGAATAATGAAAAAATAAAGATTAAACTACCTAGTTCAGTACCTCCAATGATTTCAAATAGTTTTAATGCTCTTATTCCAGCTTGTATTACACTTTTCATTTTTGGTATTGCCGGTGGAATCCTTTATGGTACAACTGGTATGTATCTGAATGATATTTTATATGGTATTATTCAAAGACCATTTAATACAATTGTCGGATCTCAGCTGGGAGTTAGTTTAATCGTAATTTTCACACAGTTGTTATGGTGGTTTGGTATTCATGGTACTTTCGCTTTGAATCCGATTGCTCAACCGGTCCAGGCTGCTGCATTGGCAGCAAACATGGCTGCTGTTGCTGCAGGAACAATGCCTGAAGAAGTTTATACAAAAGCTTTCATGCATTTGTTCTCAAATCTTGGAGGTGGAGGAATCGTAATTTCCTTAGCCTTAGCAATCCTGGTGTTCTCGAAAAAGAAGGAAGAGAAACAAATTTGCAAAATTTCAATGATTCCATTAATTTGTGGTATATCAGAACCTGTCGTATTTGGTTTACCAATCATGCTAAATCCAGTATATTTAATTCCATTTGTTTTGGCACCTTTAGTAACAACAAATATAGGATATATTGCTATTCAAGCAGGCTTTTTAACTTCGAATTATGTAGAATCAATCTCTGGAATGCCAATGTTTATTCAACAATTCTTAGCTTATAATGGTCAGTTTAGTGCATTATTATTAGTTGTAGTAAATGTTGTGGTTGCATTCATAATCTATGCGCCATTTGTAATCATGGCAAATAAAAAAGAACTAAATAGCGAAGTGGATGCTATTGAAGAATGAGGAAATAAATCATGAAAGAAAAATTTTTATGGGGTGGTGCTGTAGCTGCAAACCAGTGGGAAGGCGCTTATGATGTTGATGGAAAAGGTTTAAGTATTGCGGATGTTCAAACTGCTGGAGCTCATGGCGTACCACGTATCATACACGATCACGTTCATGAAGGTGTGTACTATCCAAGCCATGAAGGTATTGATTCATACCATCGTTATAAAGAGGATATTGCACTGTTTAAAGAAATGGGATTTAAATGTCTTCGATTTTCTATAAACTGGCCAAGAATATATCCTCAAGGTGATGAGGAAACACCTAATGAAGCAGGTCTAAAATTCTATGATGAATTTATTGATGAATTGCTAAAAAATGATATTCAACCTGTTATTACTTTATCGCATTATGAAACACCTTTATATCTAGTTGATCATTATGGAAGTTGGCGTAATAGAAAATTAATTGATTTTTTCTTAAATTACTGTAAGACAGTATTTCATAGATACAAAGGAAAAGTAAAATACTGGATGACATTCAATGAAATTAATGAAACTATGAATAAGGAAGAACCATTCTTCCAGGCAGGATTACGTTTTAAAGAAGGGGAAAATCCTAATGAGATTAAGGTGATCGCAAGTCATAATATGTTTGTGGCTTCGGCCAAAGCGGTTAAGTTAGCTCATGAGATTGATTCAAATTATCAAGTTGGATGTATGGTTCAATACCCGACTACTTATGCAAGCTCTTCAAGACCAGAAGATCAACTGGCACAGCGTTTTCAAATGATGCCTAACTGGTATTATACGGATGTTATGGCTAAAGGATACTATTCTAATTTGTGTAAAGCGCAATTAAGAAGATTAGGTGTTAACTTAGAAGTTAGCGAAGAGGATAAGAAGATTCTAAAAGAAGGTGTTGTTGATTATATTGCACTTAGTTATTACTTTTCTTCAATTGCTTCAGCAGATGATAAAAATGATTGTATCGTTACTAGAAAGAATCCGTTCTTGGAAAGAAATGATTGGGATTGGCCAATTGATCCTATTGGTTTAAGAATTGGCTTAAATGAACTGTATGATAGATATGAATTGCCTCTATTTGTCGTTGAAAATGGCTTAGGCTTAGATGAATATCCAGATGAAAAAGGCCAAATCAACGATGATAAACGCATCAAATTCTTGAAAGATCATATAATACAATTAAAAAAAGCAATGGATGAAGACTTCGTTGATGTTATCGGGTATACGACATGGGGACCAATTGATATTATATCTGTGGGTACAGGTGAAATGAAAAAACGATATGGTTTTATCTATGTTGACAAAGATGATAAAGGATACGGTACTTTAAAAAGAAGTAAAAAGAAATCATTTGATTGGTATAAAGAAGTAATTGCCAGCAATGGTGAGAAATTATAAGAATAGATCGATCCACAGAAAGGATCGATTTTTTTAATTTTCAAAGATTTTAGCACTCTGGGGTTGACTTTGCTAAAATGTGGGATATAATATAAGTGTAATCAAGGTAAGGTATCTTGATTGAAGAAGTATTTCATGAACAACGGCTGCAAATGAATTACAACCGCTAGTTTAGATGGAGGCGATGTATATGAAATTCTTCCCTAGAACTTATGATTTATTTGATGATGTATTTGATGACATGTTTAACACACCATTCTTTACAGGTCGTAACAATGGCTTGATGAGAACAGACATCACAGAAAAAGATGATCATTACTTGTTGGATGTTGAATTGCCAGGATGTAAAAAAGAAGACATTCAAATTGGCTTAAGAGATGGTTATCTGAATATCAGTGCATCTCGTAATTCAAACAAAGAAGAAAAAGATGACAAAGGCAATTTGATTCGTCAGGAACGTTACAGTGGTAGTTTCTCACGTAGTTTCTATGTTGGTGAGAATGTTGAAGAAAAAGATATCAAAGCAAGTTATGACAATGGTGAATTAAAGATCACATTCCCTAAGGAAAAAGAAAAATTGCCTGAGAACAAGACAATTATGATTGAGTAATTCACATGTAGGACCGAGTGATTCGGTCCTTTTACTTTGAATGAAAAAAGGTAGACGTTATGTCTACCTTAACTGTAATTACATTAATTTTCTAAATAGATCTTTTAGATCTTCAATGCTGGCATCTTTAGGGTTGCCTGGAGCACATGCATCTTCATAAGCGGATTTAGCTAAGAAATCAAGATCTTCTTCTTTTAGCGCTTCAAGTTTAGTAGGGATACCTACATCAACAGAAAGTTGTTGAACGGCATCTACTGCAGCTTTACGATATTCTTCCTGTGTCATAGAATCTACATTTTTAACACCCATTGCTCTGGCAATTTCACGATATTTTTCCCCAGTGCAGTCTGCATTGTATTCCATAACGATTGGTAACATCATAGCGCATGCAACTCCATGAGGAGTATCATAAACAGCACCTAGAGTATGTGCCATAGAGTGAGCAATACCTAAACCAACATTAGAGAATCCCATACCAGCAATGTATTGACCTAAAGCCATACCTTCACGACCTTCTTTTTCATTGGCAACAGCCCCGCGTAAAGAACGGCTAATGATTTCGATAGCTTTTAGATGGAACATATCTGTCATTTCCCAAGCTGCTTTTGTTGTATAACCTTCGATTGCATGAGTTAAGGAATCCATGCCTGTAGAAGCAGTTAATCCTTTTGGCATAGATGACATCATATCTGGATCAACAACCGCAATGATTGGCATGTCATGAGGGTCAACGCAAACGAATTTACGTTTTCTTTCAACATCTGTAATTACATAGTTGATCGTTACTTCTGCTGCAGTTCCTGCTGTTGTAGGTACGGCAATAATAGGTACACATGGTTTTGTTGTTGGAGCTGTTCCTTCTAAAGAGCGAACATCTTCAAATTCAGGATTGGCAATGATGATACCAATTGCTTTTGCGGTATCCATTGAAGATCCACCCCCAATCGCAATGATGTAGTCTGCTTGAGCAGCTTTAAATGATTCAACACCATGCTTTACATTTTCAATAGTTGGATTAGCTTTGATATCAGAATATATTTCATATTCTAAACCTGCATCGTCTAATACTTTTGTAACTTTTCCTGTTACACCAAATTTAATCAGATCAGGATCAGAACAAACAAAAGCTTTTTTGAACGCTCTTGCCTTTGCTTCTGTGGCAATTTCCTGAATTGCGCCACTGCCATGATAAGATGTTTCGTTTAACATAATTCTATTAGCCATTTAGTATTCCTCCTTTATGTAAACGTTTTCCAATCTTATTTTAACAGTCTTGATACTCTTTTATAAGTGACAGAATCAGCGATTTGTCACTTTATATTAAGTGTAATTCGACAAAGGTTTTCTTTACAACTTCAGGCATTGAATCTGTTAGAAGTTTGGCCATAGTTTGGCAGGATTCTTTTGTACCATCTAACAACCATTTTACTGTCATATAGACAGATCCTTGACAGTACATTTCTAGTTGAAACATCAATTCTTCAGATAGATTATCTCCCATTTTTTCTTTGATCTTGTTTGTATAAAAAGCTAAAATTAGTTCAAAATCATGTTTTCTTAAGTTGTTTTGATCATCGTTTTTAAATGCAGCAGTAAAGAATAGTTTTTCTTTTTGGATAAAAGTCAATTTATTAATCAAGGCTTCATAGATGGTCTTACCAGTACCCATATGTTCAAAAGATTCATTCAAAATTTTTTCAAAATACCAATTGACTAAATCTTGTTTATCTTGAAAATGGCGGTAGTACGTTTGCCTTGATATTCCGCAGGTGTCCGTAATATCTTTTACAGTTATTTTTTCCAATGGAGCTTTTTTCATACATATTTTTAAAGCTTCTGCCAACAGGTATTTTGTGTCCATGATTTATTTCTCCTTTTTGTCTTTATTATGATAAGGAAAAAAAGTGAAAATTAAAATAGATTTAATAGTTTTTTTGTATGATGAATAATTTCATAATAAGGGTATAAATATAACAGGGTAAATGGTAAAATTAGATAAGAAAAAATAAATATGGAGGGTTAAAGATGGAACAATATAAACAGGAATTTATCGATTTCATGTTGGAAAGTAAAGTTTTAAAATTTGGTGATTTTACATTGAAATCAGGAAGAAAAAGCCCATTCTTTATGAATGCGGGTGGATATGTTACAGGAAATCAGCTAAAAAGATTAGGTGAATATTACGCAAAGGCAATCGTAGATAATTATGGTTTAGACTTTGATGTATTGTTTGGACCAGCTTATAAAGGAATTCCTTTGGCTGTTGCGACAACAATTGCTTTAGATAACCTTTATGGCAAAGAAGTCCGTTACTGTTCAGATCGTAAAGAAGTAAAAGATCATGGAGCTGATATGGGCGGTTTATTAGGAACAAAACTTCAGGATGGTGATCGTGTAATTATGATCGAAGATGTTACGACATCTGGAAAATCTATGGAAGAAACAGTTCCTAAAGTAAGAAATGCAGCTAATGTGGAAATTAAAGGATTGATTGTTTCCTTAAATCGTAACGAAAAAGGAAAAGGGAATAAAACTGCATTAAAAGAAATTTCAGAATTATATGGTTTTCCAACAGCGGCAATTGTTTCAATGCCTGAAGTTGTTGAGTATCTTGAATCAAAAGATGCATTGGATGCAGAATTAAAAGAGCGTATTGATGCATATTATGCGGAATATGGAGCTACAGAATAAAGTGGAATTTTCCACTTTTTTCTTTTACATATAATAAAAACAGCATCACTGGATGCTGCTTGATATTTGATTGATAAGAGGCTTGTCATGAATAAAGGCATGAACGTTTTGTCTTGCGATATCTAAGAATATTTCTTTTGCCTTCGCAAGCTGAAATGTACCGGATACATGTGGTGTGATGATTACATTTGGATCTAACCACAAAGAAGAGCCTGGATCTAAAGGTTCATTTTCAATAACATCTAATACCATACCTTGAATGATCTTTTCATGCATTACTTTTTCCAAAATGTTTCTTTTAACTAGATCACCGCGTCCTACATTACAAAACAGGGCGCTTTTTTTCATAAGATGAAAATGTTCTTCGTTTAAAAGATATCGTGTATCTTTTGTGCTTGGTAGAGTACAGACTATAATATCGGCTCGAGGCAATACTTTGTTTAATGAATCAATCGTATAAACTTCATCAACGATATCACAATCTTTTTTAGATTTGCGTACACCAATTGTATAAGCTCCAAGAGCCTTGGCTTTCTTAGCAAATGTCGATCCTAAATCGCCTAAGCCAAGGATCAATATACATGAACCGGAAATAGATTGAATCGTATCATCAAATCGATTCCACTTTCTTTGATCTTGGTTATGCATATGAGCTTTCATATGTCTTAGACTCATCAAGATCGTACATATCAGATATTCACTGATTCCTAACCCAAAGCTTTTAGATGCATTACATACAGGACAAGCGAACTTATTTTCGTATTGTTCATAGCCGGCGCTTTCTAATTGAATGAATTTGGGATGGATGTCATAAACTTTAGGATTTCCTATGATAATGTCTGCCTTATATATGTCATCGATCCATTCAATCTCTTGAAATGAGTTTTTTTCCTCTTTGTTTAAATCAGCACAGGCAAACGCTGTTATTATTTGGCCCATGTTATTTTCTTGTCTTTGATTGATGCGATTGAAGCTAATGCGCAGAAGTCATATCCTGCATCAACAATGTATTTGTGCCCTTTTTGGAAGGCTTTTTCAATTACGATCCCAACACCGGAAATATTGGCACCACATTCTTTAATTAGATTTTCTGCAGCTTTAAATGCTTCTCCGTTTGCCAAAAAGTCATCGATGAATAATACATTGTCTTCTTCAGATAGATATTGTCTTTCCATGCAGATTGGATAGTATTTGTTTTTTGTGAAAGAGAATACCTGACAGCTGACTGGATCTTGCATCGTGCTTGGCTGTGCTTTTTTGATAAATACCATTGGTACGCCAAATCGGCATGCTGTCGCAAAACTTGGGGCTACACCACTGGATTCAATCGTAACAATTTTTGTGATTTTTTTATCTTTGAAGTGTTCGTAGAATTCATCGGCCATTTCCATGACTAATGGACAGTCGATCTGGTGATTCAAGAAAGAATCTACTTTTAATACTTCATCACTGATAATCAATCCTTTTTGTTCAATTGCATCTTTAAGACTTTTCATTTTCCTCTTTCTCCTTTTCTTTTATATACACAATGGTTTGTCCGATACGGTGATTCTTAATTTCTCGAACATTAATGATCATTGTATCTAAATCAATTTCTAGTTGTGTTCCATCGTCAGGAATTCTACCTAACTGGGATAGGGCATAGCCACTGAATGTTTCATATTCATCAATTGGTAATTCAATATTCAGTGCTTCCTGGACTTCTTCAAGATCGGCAGATCCTAAGATATACCATTGATTGTCATCAATTCTTTGAATTTCCACAGGTGGAATTTCATCATCCACTTCGTTCATCTCACCTAATAAAGTTTCAATGATATCGTGAAGGGTTATGATACCGGTCATACCACCATATTCATCTAGAACAATCGCAAAATACGTCTTGCGATTTTTCATTTCATGGAAACATGTGTCGGCTTTTGTGTTTTCAGCCACAAAGAATGGCTTGTCTACGGCTTTGTTTATGATGATATCCTGGTTGAGTTCTCCATCAATTCTAAAGTAATCTCGAGTGTCTAGTACTCCGATAATGTCATCATCGTCTTTACCACAGATTGGATAGAAAGTGTGTCGATTATCGTGGATGATCTGTTTCCATTCATCAATGGATTGGTCTAAATCTAATGTAATGACTTTAGAACGGTGTGTGCAGATTTCTTCAACGCTTGTATCATCTAATTCAAAAACATTTTCAATGAATTCTTTTTGTGGTTGTTCAATTTCACTTCCTGTATTGATCAATTCACGAATATCTTCTTCAGACACAGTTTCGTCTTCAATTTCTGTTTCAAAACTAAATAGCCAGGATATCCATGAAAATAAAGTAGAAATAAAACCGGCAAGTTTTGTCAAGAAACCAATCTTTTCAGTATTTTTGTTTGCGAAGCGTCTAGGTATCTTATAGGCGAAGATAAAATATACTAGGCTATATGCCACCATGATCAATATGGCGATCCATATATTGGATGATTGAATATTAAACGAGGTATAGCTCCAAACGATAATGCCTAAAGAGGACAATCCATATAATGAATAAGATAGCCATTGAAGGGTAGAAAGAGTCTTTGTATCACTCTTTTTATCTTGATCAAACAAGGCCATCATCATAGATAAAAAAACGCATATAAAAAACAGGACAATACTTACTGCTAACATAATATCACTCCTGCTTGATTAAAATATCGGGGACAAGAATCATCAGTCTTCATCGAATCAACAACTCCTTTTTATTAGATAAATAATACACGTTTTATACTATCTTTTCAAACCGAATTCAAGGAATAAAAGTGTAAAGTATACTTAAGGTTTCCTAAGACTAGGAAAGAATGTTAAAAATGTCTTGTTTTATAAGCGATATAATGGAATCATAAGAAAGGTGGCTATATATATTATGACTGAAAAAACACTTGAAATAATGAAGGAATTAACGCAGATCGTTGGGATCTCTGGCGATGAAAAAGAAGTCTCAAAAGCTTTGGCTGCGCACTATAAGGGACTGTGCGATGAAGTGATTTATGATAATCTAGGCTCTATTTTTGCGGTAAAAAAATGTGGTAAAGAAAACGCTAAAAGAGTAATGGTATGTGCTCACATGGATGAAGTTGGATTTATGATCACAGAAATCCATGATAATGGTTTATTGTCATTCATTAAGATTGGTGATATTGCCGATGGGGCAATGTATGGTTCAAGAGTTACTTTGAAAACTCGTGAAGGAAAAGAATTAACAGGTGCAATCGTTGCCGATGGGGATACACTTGAAAAAGGTGAAGGCAAAAAGATGAAGATTGATCTAGGTTGTGCTTCAAAAAAAGAAGTGGAAGATCTAGGTGTGTTTGTTGGAGACAGTGCTGTAATTAGCGGAGATTTCGTACAGGTACAAAATCGTGTATTTGCCAAAGCATGGGATAATCGTTTTGGGTGTACATTGACAGTTGAACTTTTAGAGGCTTTAAAAGATGTAGAATTAGACTATGATCTATATATTGGTGCCAGTGTCATGGAAGAGGTTGGAATTCGTGGTGGAACCAGTGCTACCGGTTTGATTCATCCAGATATGGGCATCGTCTTAGATTGCTCAGCTGCAAATGATTATGCAGGAAAAGAAGAGGAAGTAGGAAAACTAGGAAAAGGAGTTCTAGTTCGTTACTATGATAAAGGTATGATGCCAAATCGTGGCTTATTGGATGAACTGGTACGTGTTTGTAAAGAAAATAATATTGATTATCAGTATTTCTATAATATGGAACAAACAGATGCAGCTTGGATCCATAAATTATTTAGCGGATGTCCGACATTAAGTGTATGTATTTGTGCACGAGGAATTCATACAGCTAGTACAATGATTGATTTACATGATTATGACTGCGCAAAAGAAGCTGCCTATAAAGTGTTGAGCGAATTAAACGAAGAAAAAATCGAAGCATTTAAGGCTAGCAATCGATAAGAGGGCATCATTATGAGTAGAGAACCAATTGGAGATATTAATTTAGAAATGCTGAAGGAATTCAGCGAAGCACATGGAATCAGCGGCAATGAAAAAGAAGTAAGCCGTGTCATGAAAAAATGGATCGAACCATATGCCGATGAAATCACATACGATAATTTGGGTTCATTGGTTGCCCTTCAAAAAGGGGACAAAGACGGTGTAAAAGTTATGATTGCAGGACACATGGATGAAGTTGGTTTCATGGTTTGCGATATAGATAAAGATGGTTATATTAAAATGCTTCCTGTTGGAGGATGGTGGGGACATGTTCTTCCAAGCCAAACTTTAGTAGTAACGACAAGAGAAGGAAAACGATATCAAGGTGTTGTTGGATCTAGTGCACCACATGGTCTTCCAAAAGATGTCAAAGAAAAAGTAATACATCCAACAAAATTATTCCTGGATATGGGTGTTGAATCTCGTGAGGAAATTTATGAATTAGGTATACAGATTGGGGATATGATTACGCCGGATACAAAATTTACCGTTATGAACAATCCAAATTATCTAATGGGTAAAGCATGGGATGATCGCTTATGTGCTGCTATGGTCGTTGATGTGATGCGATTATTGCATAAGGAGAAACATTCAGCTAACTTGTATGGTGTTGGTACTGTACAAGAAGAAGTTGGCCTTCGTGGGGCTAGAACCGCTGCCAATATGTTGCATCCAGATGTTGCGATTGCCTTGGATGTAACAACAAGTATGGATACTCCAATGGATAAAGGAGTAAACGGAATTGGAAAAGGTGTTGTCCTTAGTGTCATGGATGCAGGTATCATAGCGAACAAGAATTTCTTACATGAAATGGAAAAGATTTGTAAAGATCTTGATTTAGATATCAATTATGACATGATGACTGTTGGTGGAACGGATGCCGATAATATTCATAAAGCTCATGACGGGGTTGTAACGATGACGTTATCAATTCCAACTCGTTATATGCATTCTCATCGTTTGATCATTCATCGTAAAGACTATTGGCAGACAGTTTTATTGATGGCCGAATTTGTTCGTCGAGTTGACAGGGATTTATTGAATAAATTAAAAGATTTTTAATTATGCTTTTCTTCTATATTTATAATTAGTTTATACGATAATCTGCAAATTATAATTGTTAGAAAATGTTATATTTACCAAATTGAGTATATTTTAAGTTGTCTAATTCATCTATTTGATGATTTAGACAACTTTTTTTAATTCTTTTAAATATTTTTGGCATGTATTAAAAGGTACATATTTAGAAGATATGGAATTCATTGATTATGATGATATTGAGACTGTAAAAGCAGGTGTACAGGAAGCTGGTATGATCATGGGTGGAGATTATTTGTTTAAATTTTATCTAGTGATTTTTACCAAAGATGATAGAGCTGTACGATTGGATTCGGATTTATTTTTTAACGGGCAACACTTCTTAATGACGTTACGAATTTTACATGAAAAAGCACCTAAATGAATCGATCCAAAACACTTAGCTCAATTACTGGAAATGCCGAATGAAAAAGCATATAAAATATTGAATGAATATTATTGGAATAAACGTTCTTGGCATAATACCCCTTTATACAGAAGATTATCTAGAAAATAAAGCAAAGGAGAAACATTATGACAGAATATTTAGAGAATAATATTTTGAATGTATAAATTCCAAAACAAGATGAGAAACAGCTTCATGTTCCATCACTTCTATATGGCGCCTATAACAATGCCTTAAATGGATCATTGATTTATTCAAGCGATGGATTGATTATTCATTTTAAAGAAGAGAAAATAAAAATAGAATATGAAGAAATAGATTATGTTGAATTATCGTATTTATTTAAACGAACCAGTTATCGAGGATTGCCAGAGAATGCTTGTTATATTGATGTGTATTTGAAATGTAAAGATTAAAGAAGTTATGAGTTTTGTACTTTAAGCCATAAAATTGAAGATGGATTTTATAGCTTTATGCGAACGCACGGAAAGGAAGTCGCAGACAAGTACGGCTTGATGTATCCAAAAATTGATAACACGCGAACGAAGTAAAAAAGCCCAGGAAACTGGGCTTTTAAGATTCAGATTGTGCTTTCTTTAAAAGAAGTAAGATTAATATGAATGAGATAGAGAAAATAATCAATAAAGGGATGAATGTAAAGAAATTTATGTCTAGTTGGCATAATAAGGTGTATCCCCATGTAGCTGGAAATATCTTACCTATAGTTTCAAGTAAATCTGGAAGAAAGGATGCCGGAAACATGATTCCAGATAACATAATAGAAGGCAGAAAGATAATTTGGCTATACATGGTGAGTTTTGCTTGATTTTTTATCGCAAGACCTAATACGCAAGAAATGGATAAAGATACGATAATAAATAGTGCGAGTGTGAAAAAATAAAGTGGGATATTTTCTGGCGCCGAAGCATGGAAAATAATTGGTGCTGCAATAAAAATTATAAAACTCATGATCATGAGATGGATAAAGGCTGAGATCACAATAGTAAATATTCCAAAATAAAGCGGAACATTATTTGCACTATACATTTTTTTGATGTTTGTACTATAAATTTCAACCATAGAAGGAGGAACTCCTATAAGAGCTCCCATGGAAACGCCCATAATTGTCATAGATTGGATTAGTGTTTGGGTTGCATCTGGCATAAGTGAGGTAAAGATTCCAGACATGATCATGAAAAATAAAAGTGGGACAAGATAACATGTTACTAATAGAGTTTTGCTGCGAATATCTAATTTAAATTGTAAACCAATTCCATAAAGAATAGCTTTCATGATCTAACCTCCTTGGAGAGCTCAATAAAGTGATCTTCTAATGTGCCTCGATTGATTTTGATATCGAGAATAGGTTTATTTTTGAGTTTATATTGTTCAAGGATAGTGGATAAAGTATCAATGATATCTGAAGTAAAATATTCTTTCTCTTCATTTTCATCAATGATTTTTATTGAATATTTTTTGTTCACCTTTTTAGCTAATTGCTCTGTAGTTCCTACAAAGATAATCTTGCCTTGATTCAGAATGGCGATACGTGTACATAAAGATTCAACTTCAGCCATATCATGACTAGAAAGAAGAATGGTCGTTCCTTTTTGGCTGAGCTTTTTGATTTCTTGATGAAGGGCTTGTTTAGCTTCAACATCTAATTCTGTTGTAGGTTCATCTAAAATTAAAATGTCTGGGTCTCCTATTAAAGCCAGAGCTAGATGGAGTTTTCTTTTTTGACCAGCAGATAATTGATAATACAATTTTTTGTTTATTTCGGTAATATTTAGCGCAGTAAATAGAGAAGGATCTAAATTTTTGTTTTTCCATTTGGAAAATAATTGAATTGCTTCATCAACGCGCATATAGGAAGGCAAGGATGCAGATTGAAGTTGAATTCCTATATTTCCTGCGATTTTGATGTTTCCTGAATGATAATGACGAAATCCTTCTATGCACTCTAACAATGTAGTTTTCCCGGCTCCATTGATACCTAAAATGCCAAAGATTTCTCCTTTCTCAATGCTTAAGTCAACACCTTTAAGTACTTCATGATTTCCATAGTTTTTCTTTAGATTGGATAGTGTTATAACTTGAGACATATTTATTGCTCCTTAAATGGATCTACACCGGCATTCTGAAAATAGATTTCTAATGCAGGTTGTATATATTCATTGGCAATTCTCTGTTTTTTTGTCCATTCATTTTGTTCGTCCAATTGATCATTAAATTTCATTAGTTCTGGTAACAGGCTCATATCACCGTTTGTGAATTCCATGACAATGTTCCAGAATTTTTGTGCTGCTTTTTGAGCTTCTATATTATCAGGTGAAACATTATTGTCTTTAAGAATCAATATTTCTTCAATTAATTGATTGAAACGATGTATGAAACTTAAACCAGTATCCTTGTTAAAACGATGTCGAATATGGTCGAGAGTCGAATCATCAAAATGTTTAATAAGCCAATAATATTGATTGTTCATTTGTAGGTTAACGATTATATCGGCGTATTTCTTGAAATCGACTTGTTGCATTTGAAGAACTTCTTCTTTTAATAATTCGATTTCCTGTAAAGATTTAGATAATTGTTGTATTTGTTCTTGGATCGTTAAAGCTTGTTTACTTAAAATGGCAGCAACTTCTTCGGGTGTATCTAATGGCATTAGTTTGTTTTTGATTTCTTCCAATGAAAAGCCAAGAGATTTTAAAGATTGAATCTGATGCAATTTAATCATATCTTTATGTGTATATAATCGTCTTCCGCCTTCACTTTGGCTAGAAGGGCAAAGTAATTTTTCTTTGTCATAATATTGAAGTGTTCTTACAGTTGTGTGCATCTTTTTAGCTAGTTCGCCAACACTCATATAACTTTTATTATGCATGGTTAAATACCTCCTGACTTAATTATAATTTATGACGTTGCGTCACAAGCAAGAAAAAATATAAAAGAAGTTGACATAACGCAAAAGTTAGTCTATACTAACCATAAAGTTAGATAAAACTAACTAAGGAGGTATGAATAATATGAAATATGCATATGCTTCAAGAACAGGCAATGTAGAATCCATTGTGAATGCTCTTGGATTAGACGCCACAGTTATTGAAAGTGGCAGTGAAACGATGGATGATGATTTTATCTTGTTTACGTATACAGATGGCTTTGGAGATGTTCCTATGGAAGTAGAATCATTCTTGATGACAAATGGAACAAAATTAAAAGGTGTTATTGTCTCTGGTGATCTTGGATATGGAGATGCTTATTGTAAAGCAGGTGACAAGATCAGCGAAGAATATGGAGTAGATTGTTTGTACAAAGTAGAAAATGCAGGAACAGAAGAGGATATTGCGGAAATAAGTAAGATTTTAGGCAATGTCTAAAGAACAAAAATTATTTGAAGAATACCTTGCGTATCATTGTGCGCCGGCATTAAAGAAATATAAATTAGCAAATATGTTTCATATTCCACGCACTGCGATACCTTGTGTAGATAGTTTGATTCGTGAGTATAACGAAAAATTTGCGGATAAGCATTTGACTTTTCGGATCCTGCAGGCAGATAAACCTCGTATAACAATTTATTTGTATTCATTTGAAATTCTCGAAAATGTATTACTAGATCCAGAAATTAGAACCTTCCTAGAACAATACGATTATCCTATACACTCTCTTTCTGCCTGTCTGGATCATTTAGATAAGCGAATGGAAGAAACAGATTTTCCTCACGAAATCGGTATTTTCTTAGGATATCCTTTAAGCGATGTCCTGGGTTTTATAAACAATGAAACATGCTGCTGTATGGGTGCATGGAAAGTATATAGTCCTAAAAAGGCTGAATATTTTAAATCATTGTTTAAACTCTTTGATCATGTTCGTGACCAGTTTATCTATGCAATAGAAAACGGTGTACGAATCGAACAGCTCGTTTAAAACTTTTTCCTTTTTAACTTAACTATACCTAACCTAACTAAACTTAATGATCAAAGAAAGATGACTGTCACAATATTGTGGCAGTTTTTTTTGTAGTTTATTTTACCTTATTTAGAAACTCTTTTATGGAAAATAATCATATGGATATTTATAAAACGGCATGATAAGCTTTAAAATGAGTGATAATATGAAAGAAGAGAGAGTAAAACTAATTTTAGAAAGTTTATCGGAAAATTATATTAGTTCAAATGTGTTAGCATCACAGATTGGTGTCAGTTCAAAAACAATTCGCAATGAAATTAAGGAAATTAATAGTATTCTTAAACATCATGGTGCAATTATTCAAACTAAGCCTAAGAAAGGTATAGCTTTAAACATCATAGATAAAATAAAGTATACTAAATTTACTAATTCATTGTCTACGAAACAACCTCAAGACATCCCGGCAACATTTGAGCAAAGAGTTCAATACTTAATTGAGTATTTATTAAATGCTCAACAATGGACAAAAATTGAGTATCTAGCAGATAAACTTTTTGTAAGTCGTTCAATTTTATCTCAAACTTTAAAAGAAGTGAGAAAAAGATTAAAAGTATATAATATTGAACTTGTAAGTAAGCCTGGATATGGATTGAAAGCAATAGGTAGTGAGTTTGATTTTCGCGTATGCATGACAAATATCATTGTAGATAACGTGGATAATCAAACACTACCCGATAACAAATGTGAAAACGACAAAAGAGAAATTCTTAAGAAAATTTCACAAATATTGAATAAGAATTTTGAATTTTTCGAATATCATATGTCCGATGTGTCTTTTCATAACCTTATTATTCATATTTATGTTGCATTATGTCGTATAGAAGAAGGACAAGAAACATATTTATCAAATGAGCAAATGAATCAAGTTCATGAATGGAAAGAATATAAGATGGCTCGTTTAATTGTAGAAGGTTTAAGTGAAGAGTTTAATGTAGATTTTCCAGATGATGAAATAGGTTATATTGCGATACATTTGGCAGCAAAAAGAATTGTAAGTATTGATGAAACAGAAAATGGGAATGTTATTATTAATGGTGAAGTTTATGAGATTGTTTCACATATGCTTCGTGCTGTATACGATTCATATCATATTGATTTAATGGATGATTTAGAATTACGAATGATGCTTGCACTGCATCTAGTTCCATTTGGGGTTCGTATGGCGTATGATCTTGTTTTACATAATCCCTTATTAGTGGATATTAAAACAAAATATACGATGGCTTATAATTTGGCTGTCGTTGCAAGCGAGGAACTAAGAAAACATTATAATAAGGAAATAAAAGAAGATGAAATAGGATATTTTGCGCTTCATTTCAATCTTGCTCTAGAAAGAAAAAACCGTAAACAAGATAAGAAAAATATATTGATTGTTTGTGGTACCGGTAGAGGAACTGCTCAACTGTTGATGTATCAGTTTAAAGATAACTTTGGCAAGTATTTAAATCAAATTTATACAAGTAATGCTTTAGGTATAAAAAATGTAGATTTTACTGATATAGATTATGTTATTACGACAGTTCCAATAGCTTATTCGGTACCTGTACCTATTTTAGAAATCAAATCATTTGTAGAGGATAGGGATGTAAAGACTATTAAAAGATTTTTATCACAAGGTCATAGTCGTACGATGGAAAAGTATTTTAGAAAAGACCTTTTCCTAACGAATGTGGAATTTGAAACAAAAGAAGAAGTATTACAGTATATGGTTAAAAAAATTGAATCAGTATACGATATACCGAGCGATTTTTATGATGCAATTTTCCATCGTGAACGACAAGCAGGTACCGAGTTTGGCAATTTAGTGGCCATACCACATCCATATAAAGCTATGACTAAAGAAACATTTGTATGTATTTGTATACTGAATAAACCAATCATATGGGATAAAAAGAAAGTTCAACTTATTTACCTTATGTCTATGGAAGATAATTCAAACAGAAATTTGATGACATTTTATAAGATAACGAGTAAATTATTAGTAAATCCAAAATATGTAAATGAACTTATCCAGAATAAACGTTTTGAAGTGTTACTGAGTTTGTTTGGAGAGATAGAATCAACATTGGAGTAACGAGGTAGAATATGCGAATTTTATTAACATGTTGTTTGGGAATGTCTACAAGTTTACTTGTGGAAATGATGAATGAGGCATGTAAGAAACAAGGGAAATCCCATAAAATATGGTGTGTAGATGAGAATTTGGTAGATTGCTCAGTAATGCAATGTGATATTTTACTTTTAGGGCCACAATTGAAGCATGTTTATAAACGATTTCATAAATCTTATGGTAAAATGGTTCCAATCGCAATGATTGATCAACAGGATTATGGACTTTTGGATGGAGAAAAAGTACTGGAAAAGGCAGAACGGATATATAATGAATTTCATCGTAATGGAAATTATATAGATGTTAAAGCCAATGAGGAAGAACAGACATAGCGCTGTTCTTTTTTTGTGGAAAAATATTAAATTTCCTTATTTATTTTTAAAAAACGAGGTAAATAACAAAATGGAAACGATTACATCTTTAAGCTATTATGTTTCTGTAAAACATGTAAGTGCACAAAACATGGAAAAGAGAGGGTAGTTTATGGACAATAACTATGAAACATCTTTTGGCTTAATTTTGAATGCAGGGAATGCAAAATCAAAATCCTTAATGGCAATAGAAGCTGCTAGAGAATTTGACTTTGAAGAAGCTTATTCTCTAGTTAAAGAAGCTGAAGAAGATTTACGTTTAGCTCATCAAACACAGACAGATTTGATCCAGGGTGAGGCAAGAGGCGAAAAAAGCGATATCAATATTATTTTGATTCATGCTCAGGATCATCTGACAACTGCAATGATCATGATTGATCAAGCTAAAGAGTTTATTCATGTTTATGAATTATTACAGAAAGTTTTACCAAAGGAGGAAGATTAATATGAGAATTATGTTAGCATGTGCAGCTGGTATGTCAACAAGTTTAGTTGTTTCTAAAATGCAGGAAGCTGCAAAAAATCAAGGGAAAGATTATAAGATTTGGGCGATTGAACAAGGCCAGATTCAGGATGAATTAGGGAACTTTGATGTATTGTTATTAGGTCCACAAGTTCGCCATATCATGCGTAAAGTACAAAAAATCGTTGATGGAAAAGCGCCTATCGCTGTTATCGATGCCGTTGCATACGGAAGATGCGATGGCGCAGCGGTTCTAGCTCAAGCAGAAAAGCTTGCAGAAGAAAGTGGTAAATAACCATGGCAAAGTTTACAGAAAAATTTGAAGACGGCTTGATGATCGTTGCTGAAAAGGTAGATGATAATAAGTATCTAGGAGCAATTAAAAACGCTTTTACTACATTCATGCCGTTTATTATCGTAGGTTCATTTGCAAGTTTGTTTAATACGTTAATTTGTTCAACAAGTACTGGATTGGCAGCGTTTATTCCAGCATTGGCAAAAATCTCTCCGGCTTTCACAGCTATTAATTTTGCAACCTTATCAATTATGGCACTTCCAATTTGCTTTTTGATTGGATCTGAGCTGGCAAAAAGGAATAAAGTTCCAGAACATATCTGTGCTATTACATCATTAGTTGCTTTTCTTTGTGTGGTTCCACAATCTGTTTCTATTGTAGTAGAAGGTTTAGAATCGGCAGTTAGTGGAGCAGGGTTGCCTGGTGATGCTATCGGGGCTCAAGGTTTATTTATCGCAATGATCATTTCGGTCTTAGTATCTGAATTGTTCTCTACTTTGATGAAGATTGATAAAATTAAAATCAAAATGCCTGCTTCCGTTCCGGCAGCTATTTCACAGAGCTTTAACACGTTGATTCCTATCTTAGTTTCTTTGGTTGTAGTTGGTGTAGCAGGTCAATTATTCTTCTTAGCAACTGGAACTTATATGAATTCTTGGATTTATTCTGTTGTACAAGCACCATTGGAAGCAATTTTCCAAAGTCCGTTTGGAGCTATTGCGTTATTTATGATTGCTCAGGTATTCTGGTTCTTGGGTATTCATGGAAATATGATCATCACACCAATTCGTAATCCATTGATTGCTAGTGCTTTGGCTGCTAATATCGCAACTGCAGCAGCTGGTGGTGTTCCTGATCAACCTATTACGTATGGAGCTTTAGTATCCTTTATTGTAGTTGGTGGAGCTGGGCTTGTTCTATCTTTGATTATTGCAATTCTATTATTTTCAAAACGAGATGATGAAAAAGCTGTAGCAAAACTTGGCTTAATTCCTGGCTTATTTGGAATTTCTGAGCCAGTGGTATTTGGGTTGCCTTTAGTATTGAATGTAACTTATGCTATTCCATTTATTTTGAGTGCAGGCTTGGCAACGGGATGCTTATTGTTTGCAACAAGTATTGGATTTGTTCCATGTAATATTGTTGATGTACCATTTGGATTCCCTATCGTTGTAAGTGCATTCATTGGTCATGGATGGCAAGGTGTTGTATTACAATTAGTGATTTTGGCGTTAGGTGTATTGTTATATACTTACTCCATTTGTTCTAATGTCTAATAAGCAATATCAAAGAGAACAAGAAAAATTAAACGCTGAAAAGGAATAAATAGTATATGTCAGGGAGTAGAAATACTCCCTTTAATTAAAAAGGAGCACATTATGCAGAAAAATAAATTTCCAAAAGATTTTTTATGGGGAGGTGCCGTTGCCGCAAATCAGTGTGAGGGTGCCTGGTTGGAAGATGGTAAACTTCCAAATGTAACAGATGTATTGGTTGGTATTATTCGAAGTGGAAATAATCCATCTATTAAATGGAACGAGGAAAAACAAATCTGGGAAATGAATTTGGATCCAGAAAAACAATATTTAAGTCATGACGGAATTGATTTTTATCATCGTTTTAAAGAAGATTTAACTTTAATGTCAGAAATGGGATTTAAAGCTTTTCGTACAAGTATTTCCTGGGCTCGTATCTTCCCAAGAGGCGATGAAGAAGAACCAAATGAAAAAGGTCTTCAGTTTTATGATCAAATGATCGATACCATGATTGATCTTGGTATGGAACCCGTAATTACATTATCTCACTATGAGACACCTCTTGCACTGATTGCAGAATATGGAGGATGGACGAATCGAAAATTAATTGGGTTCTTTGAAAAATATGTTCGTACAGTTTTGACTCGTTATAAAGGTAAGGTTAAATACTGGTTAACTTTTAATGAAATTAATAATGCGTTTAAGATTCCTTTTGCAGCGGCAGGTGTTGTATCTTTCCCACCGACAAATCCAGACGAACCAATGGCAGATGTAGATGAAAAAATGATCTATCAAGCATGTCATCATATGTTTGTGGCAAATTCATTAGCAGTAAAGGCATGCCGTGAAATTGATCCAGAAGCGCATATGGGGGTAATGTGTAGCTTCTCTCATATTGCTACATATCCTGAAAATTCGGATCCTGAAAATGTGGTAGGTACACATCTATTTAAAAGAAAGCATTATTTCTACACAGATGTAATGTGTAGAGGACATTATCCAAAATATATTTTAAATGAATGGGAATCAAAAGAAATTGCCCCTGTAATGGAACAAGGAGATGAGGAGACTCTGGCAAAATATACGAACGATTATATCGCTTTTAGCTATTATAGAAGTTCAGTATATTCTAAAAATGTAGAAATGAAATCCGATACAGGTGGAGCAATTGGTTTATCAAATCCATATTTGAAAGAGTCAAGCCCAGAACCATGGAAATGGCCTATTGATCCTGTTGGTTTTAGGTTGGTTTGCGATGAACTATATGATCGTTACGAACTTCCATTATTCCCGGTAGAAAATGGAATAGGTTTAAAAGAAGACGAGACAGATGGAATGATTGAGGATCCAGCTCGTGAAAAATATCTAAGAATGCATTTAGAAGAAATGGCAAAAGCTATTGAAGATGGATGTGAAATCTTAGGATATTTATGGTGGGGACCTATTGATATTGTATCAGCTGGAACTGGTGAAATGAAAAAGCGCTATGGATTCATCTATGTTGATCGTTTTAATGATGGAACAGGAGATCTTCATCGTAGTAAGAAAAAGAGTTTTGAATACTATAAACGAATCATTGAAACAAATGGTGAAGAAATTTAAATTTTAAATCTAGAAGAAGGTAAAAATTTTGGAATTAAGTTTTTTGATATTAAAACAGATAGTCTCCATGTTTTTAATGATTGTAGTAGGCTACGTGTTAGTAAGATCGAAAGCAGTTGAAAAGAATTTAGGCACTTTTTTAGCGAAGGTTGTTATGTATGTCGTATTACCTTGTACGATCGTTGATGCCTTTCAAATTGATAACGATCCAAAAACATTTTCAAATCTCTTATTTGCGTTTGTTGTAGCACTTGTGTTCAATATTTTGTTGATAATACTATCATATGCTTTTAAAAGTATATTTAAAATGAATGAAATAGAACAGGCTTCTGTTGCATATCCAAATTCGGGAGATATTTTGATACCTTTAGTGACAAGTGTTCTGTCTCCAACTATGACAGTATATTGTTGTGCTTTTATGGTGGTTCAGCTATTGTTTATGTTTACTCATGGAGTTAATTTATTAGCTAATGATTCAGAAAAAAATTTGAGTAACATATTGAAGAATCCTAATGTAATTGCAATTGTAATCGGAATCTTATTGCTTGCAATGAATATTACAATTCCTGAGATCGTTGGAAATGTTATAGATAGTTTTGCATCAATGGTAGCACCATTAAGTATGCTGGTTATTGGCTGTTCAATCACTAATTGTGATCTAAAAAGAGGGTTGGCAAAGAAGAGAACATATCTAATTGTATTAATTCGTCAAGTCATATTTCCAATAATATTTTTAGGAATTATCAAAATAACATCATTGGATACATTTATTCAGGATGGAGCATCAATTCTGTTGATTTTATACATGGCTGTAGCATCGAGCCCAGCAGCAACAATTGTAAACATAGTACAAAGCCATGATATGGATTCAAGTTATGCGAGCATTATAAATGTGGTCGGAGTAATCTGTTTGATATTTACAATGCCTATAATGGTATTTATTTTTCAAATGTTCATATAAAAGGAGAAAAAGATGAAATTTCCAGATAATTTTTTATGGGGTGGCGCAATTGCCGCAAACCAATGCGAAGGCGCATGGAATGAAGATGGTAAAGGTATGAGTGTTGCAGATGTTGCAATGTTTAAACCAAATGTGGATAAAAAAGACTATGTTTCTCAATGGCATATAGATATGGATGATATACGCAAGGCAAGAGAAACTGATGATGTTGTTTACTATCCAAAAAGACATGGAGTGGATTTCTATCATCATTATGAAGAAGATATAGCATTATTTGCAGAAATGGGCTTTAAGACACTTCGTTTATCAATTGCTTGGACTAGATTATTTCCAAATGGAGATGAAGAAAAGCCAAACGAAAAAGGGCTTTTATTCTATGAGAATGTATTTAAATGTTTACGAAAACACAATATAGAACCATTAGTCACGCTTTCGCATTATGAAATGCCTTTATATTTAGTAGAAAACTATGAAGGTTGGGCGAGCAGAGAAGTGGTTGATATGTTTGTGAAATTTGCAACGACTTGCTTTGAAAGATACAAAGATTTAGTTAAATATTGGCTGACGTTTAATGAAATAGACAGTGTTTTTCGTCATCCTTTTACAACAGTAGGTATCGTAGAAGACAACTATGCATCAAAAAATGAGGCAGAAGAAGCCATTTATAAAGCTTTACATCATCAATTAGTTGCAAGTGCTTTAGTCACTAAATATGCACGTGAAATTATTCCAGGTGCTCAAATTGGATGCATGGTTACAAAAACTTTAACATATCCTGAAACTTGTAATCCAGAAGATATATATCTAGCAATGATGGATAATAGGACGAATAATCTTTATACAGATGTACAAGTAAGAGGAAAATATCCTCTTTGGATCAAAAAACTATGGAAAGATAAAGGCTTTGAAATTCCTATTCTAGAGGGGGATGAGGAAATTTTAGCCGCTCATACTGTAGATTTTATTTCATTCTCTTACTACATGAGCATGGTACAAAGCATTCATGCTGAAAAACGAGAGAAGGTTGGTGGCAACTTAACAACAGGTGTCAAGAATCCATATCTTTCTACTAGTGAATGGGGATGGCAAATAGATCCAAAGGGATTAGAAATTTCCCTAATTGATTTGTATGATCGCTACCAGAAACCTTTATGGATCGTAGAAAATGGTTTAGGATACAATGATGTCGTTAATGAAGATGGAACGATTGAAGATGATTATAGAATCAATTATTTTGCAGATCATTTTAAAGCAATCGGTCATGCTATTGAAAATGGCGTAGAAGTAATGGGTTATACTTCGTGGGGATGTATAGACATTGTGAGTGCATCAACATCTCAAATGAGTAAACGTTATGGATTTATTTATGTCGATGTTGATGACTATAATAAAGGAACATATAAGAGATTAAAGAAAAAGAGTTTTGATTGGTATAAAAAAGTAATCGAAACCAACGGAGAAATCTTAAAAGATTAATCTAAAATTGTATTAATAGCTGTGATAGACAAATATTTTGTTAATCATAGCTATTTTTTATCTTTTTATCTTGACGTTATGGAAATAATTGTTACAATTAAATTAACGTATGAACAATTGTTCATATATAAAGGAGAACGGTTATGAAAAAGACGTATAAAATTGATGTAGATTGTGCAAATTGTGCAAACAAGATGGAAGAAGCTGCCAATAAAACAGAAGGTGTTAAAAACGCAGTTGTAAATTTCATGACATTAAAAATGATCGTGGAATTTGAAGATGGTGTTAACGCAAAAGAAGTTATGGGTCGTGTTTTAGACAATTGTAAAATTGTTGAAGATGACTGCGAAATCTTTTTCTAGGAGATTTTAATGGAAAAGAATAATATAGAATGTTGCGAAAAGATCGAGGTTCATGAAGAATTATTAAAAATCGTTCAAGAAAAAATGCCAGACGAAGTGAATCTATATGATTTGGCGGAATTATTTAAGATCTTTGGAGATTCTACAAGGATTCGTATCTTATTTGTATTATTTGAAGCTGAAGTATGTGTCTGTGATTTAGCGCAGGTTTTGAATATGAAACAATCGGCAATCTCTCATCAATTAAGAATTTTAAAACAAAATAAGTTGGTGAAGAGTCGTCGAGAAGGGAAATCTGTGTTCTATTCATTGGCTGATCAACACGTTCGAACAATTATTGGTCAGGGAATGGAACATATTGATGAGGATTAAAAAAATAAGGAAGTTTATTTCCTTATTTTTCTTTAAGATGATGTGCAGCCATAGCTAGAATTTCTTCAACGTGTTCATCATCCAGTGAATAATAAACTGTTTTTCCATCTTTTCTAGATTTAACGAGCTTTGATATACGCAATGCCTTTAATTGATGAGAAATGGCTGATTTTGTCATGTTTAAAACGTTGGCTAAATCAGATACGCACATTTCTGAGTGCTGTAAAGAAATTAGTAATTGAAGTCGGGTACTATCAGACATAACCTTAAAGAAATCGGATAGATCCATGATTTCATCAAAATTAGGAAGGCTGTTTTTTACTGTATCTACAAGATCTTGGTTTTGAGGCGCACAATCACAACGGTTTTCTAACATAGAATTCCCCCTTTTATTGACATTATAGTTGAAAGATTGAACAATTGTCAAAAAAAGAGATGCTTTTATATTGACAGTTGAACAATCAATACACTATAATATGTATAAAGTTGAATATTTGTTCAATTGTTTGAATAAGAAAAGGAAGAGATATTATGAACAAGAAACAAAAGAAAATGCTGACTCGAATTATTATCGCCTCGATTTTATTTATTGGTTTAAAATTAGTTCATCTACCTGAAATGGTTAATGTTATTCTTTCTTTAGCAACTTATTTTCTGATTGGGTATGATATTTTAACCAAAGCCGTAAAAGGGATATTGAAAAAACAGGTTTTTGATGAAAACTTTCTAATGGCTGTTGCGACAGTTGGAGCCATAGCTCTTGGAGATTATAGTGAAGGGACCGCCGTTATGTTGTTTTATCAGATTGGGGAATGGTTCCAAAGTTATGCGGTCGGTAAATCTAGAAAGAATATTAGCGATTTGATGGATATTCGTCCTGACTATGCCAATATTGAAAATGAGAATGGCGAACTTGTACAGGTGGATCCTGATGAAGTTGAAATCGGAACGATCATAATTGTAAAGCCCGGAGAAAAAATTCCCATTGATGGAATTGTCGTGGAAGGAAATTCTACTTTAAATACAAGTGCATTAACGGGAGAAAGCTTACCAAGGGATGCCTCAATAAATGATGAAGTGATCAGTGGATGTATCAATCTAACTGGTTTATTAAAAATTAAGACAACTCATGAATTTGGAGAGTCCACGGTTTCTAAGATCTTGGATATGGTAGAAAATGCCAGCTCTAAGAAATCAAGATCTGAAGCCTTCATCTCACGTTTTGCCCATTACTATACACCAGCCGTTGTATATAGTGCTTTAGCCTTAGCTATTCTTCCTCCAATCGTGTCTCTTTTGATGGGGATAGATTCGAATTGGTCAGAATGGATCTATCGAGCTTTAACATTCTTGGTTATCAGTTGTCCTTGTGCTTTGGTCATTAGTATTCCATTAAGTTTCTTTGCCGGAATTGGGGGTGCAAGCAATGCCGGTGTCTTGGTTAAAGGATCTAACTATCTAGAGGCATTGGCATCGACAAAATATGTAGTCTTTGATAAGACTGGAACAATGACACAAGGTGTTTTTGAAGTGAGTGGTATCCATCATGCAAGTATTGAAAAAGACAAAATATTAGAGTTAGCTGCAATGGCAGAAAGTTATTCCACACATCCTATCAGCAAATCTTTATTGCAGGCATATGGAAAACCAGTGGATAAAGAGCAAATTAAAAATGTAGAAGAAATAAGTGGACACGGAGTGATTGCGCAGATCGATGATAAAGAAGTTCTTGTAGGTAATGATAAGTTAATGAAAAAGTATGGCATTGAATATAAGCCTTGTCATGATGTAGGAACAATCGTACATATTGCGATTGATCAAAAGTATGTAGGACATATTTTAATTTCAGATAAGATCAAACCTCATGCTAAAGAAGCTATCGCAAGATTGAAAGAAGTTGGCATTAAAGAAACGATCATGTTAACAGGAGATGTTAGAACCGTTGCCAATAAAGTAGCCTCTGATTTGAATATTGATAAAGTGTATAGTGAACTATTACCGCAGGATAAAGTAAATAAAGTAGAAGAATTGTTGGAAAAGAAACAAGAAAAAGAAAAGTTGGCCTTTGTGGGAGATGGTATCAATGATGCTCCTGTATTGTCTAGAGTGGATGTAGGAATCGCCATGGGCGCTTTAGGTAGCGATGCTGCTATTGAAGCTGCAGATATTGTTTTGATGGATGATGACCCATTAAAGATTGCCAAAGCTATTAAAATCGCAAAAAAATGTTTACGTATCGTATATGAAAATATTTATTTTGCGATTGGTGTAAAAATCATTTGTTTGATCTTAAGTGCTTTTGGTATTGGAAATATGTGGTTAGCTATTTTTGCCGATGTTGGTGTGATGGTGATTGCGGTATTAAATGCAATTCGTACATTAAATGTGAAGAAGTTATAATGTTAGCTAGGATGCTTATAAAAAGGCATCCTTTTTTATGTAGGGATAAAAAAGAGGAAAGACATCATGTCGATCCTCAGCTTAATTATAAGATATTAAAATGTTTTAAGGCTTTGTAAATACCGTCGTTTTTAGAAGTGTCAGTAATATAATCAGCCGCTTCTTTTACACAGTCTTCGGCATTCTGCATGGCAACACCTATTTGAACAAATCTTAGCATGTCGATATCATTTTCTCCATCACCAAATGCCATTGTTTCTTCCTGCTTGATATCATAGTAGGAAAGGATATCTTTGATACCAATTGATTTTCCTCCAGTATTGGAAATGATATCTACACCATAAGGATTCCAACGTGTTAATTTACAATTGTTAAGTCTATTCATGATCAACTGTGATTCTTTCTCATTTGAAAATGCAGTGACTTGATAGATGTTTCCACCTTGGTATTCTTTAATAGGTGGTAAATCGGTTGCGATGGCGTCTTGTGCATGTTTTACGTATTCATTCACAAAATTAATGTAGAGCTCTTTGTCTTGAACAAGTACCAGTGGGATTTCTTTTTGTTTGAAGAGTTTTAATGTATTTTCTGTATCTTTTTTATTAAACGGATAGGATTGAATGATTTCTTTATCTTTGTTGAAGATTAGCTGTCCATTTAAACAGGCGTATCCATCAAAGGGGATATCTCGAATTGGTTGTTCTTCAATTTCGCATACATGTCTTCCAGATGCGATAAAGATTTTGATCCCTTTTTCCTGCAGCTTAGTTAAAGCAAATCTAGTGCTGTCGGCAAAGGAGCCATCTGTACTGGATAGCAGTGTTCCATCTATATCAAAGAAAATTGCCTTGATCATTTCTTTCACCTCGAGCCTTATTGTATAAGAAAAATAATGTCTTTGCGAGTTTTGTTTGATGGATTTATCATAGATTTTACAAATTTGCATCGTCGATAATTTTTTTCTTCTTAACATTTGGTTCAATAAAATTTTTATAAGAATACTCCCATAGGATCTTGGAACCTAGCTTCGTTTTTTCGTTTCGTTTTAAGATTTGTGAAAGACAAACCTTGTTTTCTTCCCACATCTTTCCATTTGTTGCATCATTTAACATTATTGGTTGAAAATTATCCATTGTATGAGCAAAATGGGCTTCTGGTGTTTCGTTGTTTTCAAATTCTTCCCAAAGCATTCTAAATTTCACTTTTTGATCTTCAGGAAGCAATCCAAAGATGCGATCTGCTGCTTTTGTTTCACGTTCTCTTTGTGTTTTGATTCCTTTTTGATCATAAGCATATGTATCTCCAACATCAATTTCAACGATATCATGGATCAATAACATGGAAATAGTTTTTAAAATATCAATTTCCTCGTTGGCATACTCACTTAAAAGCAGTGTCATTATGGCCATGTGCCATGCATGTTGGGCATCATCTTCTTTTTGTATGCCGTTTGTCAATAAGGTCTGGCGTGTGATCGTTTTTTCTTTATCAATTTCTTTTATAAATTTAATTTGTTTTTCTAGTCTTTCTTTCATGTGCTCCTCCAATTGAATACATTATACATTTTTTTGGCAAGACAAAAAATAACTTGTATAATATGAACATATTTAAAGGAGAAATAAGATGACAAGACAATATTGGCGAGCTTCAAATATGTTAAATCCGGTACCGGCCGTTATGGTTTCGTGTGCAGATAAAGAAGGTAGAGCGAATGTGATGACAGCTGCCTGGGCAGGGACAATCTGTTCAGATCCGGTTATGGTCTCTGTTTCAATTCGCAAAGAGCGTTATTCATATCAAATCATCAAAGATACAAAAGAGTTCGTGATCAACTTAACAACGGCTTCTCTAGCCAAGGCAACTGACTATGTTGGTGTACGTTCTGGCAGGGATATTGATAAATTTGCCTTGGAAGGAGATCTAAGGCTGACAAAACAACCATCAAAATGTGTAAAAGCTCCTTCAATCTTGGAAAGTCCAGTTTGTTTGGAATGCAAGGTGAAAGATATCATTGAACTAGGAACACATGATATGTTTATTGGTGAAGTTGTTTGTACATCGGTAGATGATGCCTATTTGGATGAGAATGGAAGATTAGATCTACAAAAAGCGGATTTAATTGCCTATAGTCATGGTGAATATTATCGATTGGGACAAAAAATAGGAAAGTTTGGTTTTTCTGTTCAAAAGAAAAAACGCAAGAAAAGAAAATAGTGAATTCGACAATAGTTTTTTATACGAGCAGAGCTGTTTGAAAGTACACGGAGTGCTGGATATAGGATGAATATTAAAAAAATAGCCGTGAATTTCACGGCTATAGTGTTTTATCTGTGATTTTGATGATTTGTTTGATATCTTGAATCAAGTCATCGTATTTTTCTGGTTTTAAAGATTGTGGTCCATCACACAATGCACATTCAGGGTCATTATGAACTTCGATCATTAGACCATCGGCACCGGCAACAACGGCTGCTTTTGCCATTGGATCAACTAACCACCATTTTCCTCCTGCATGACTTGGGTCAATAATGATTGGTAAGTGTGTTAATCGTTTGATAACAGGAATTGCCTGCAGGTCCAATGTATTTCGTGTATAGGTTTCAAATGTGCGAATTCCTCTTTCGCATAAGATTACATTTGGATTTCCATTTGCCATGATGTATTCAGCAGACATTATCCATTCTTCATATGTATTTGACAAGCCTCGTTTTAATAAAACAGGCTTTTTAATTCGTTTTCCGACTTCTTTTAATAAATCAAAGTTTTGCATGTTTCTAGCACCAATTTGAACAAGATCAACTTTATCATTAAATTCATCGATATATTTCTCTCCCATTAATTCTGAAACGATAGGAAGACCTGTTTCCTCTTTGGCAGCAACTAAGATATCTAAACCTTGTGTTCCCATGCCTTGAAATGAGTAAGGGCTTGTTCTAGGTTTATAAGCACCGCCTCGCAACATATGCGCACCACTCTTTTTGATTGAACGGGCAATTTCTATGACTTGTTCTTTAGATTCAACAGAACATGGGCCAGCAATTAGTGTTAGGTTATTACCACCTACTTTGACACCACTAACATCAATAATAGAATCTTCGGGATGAAAAGCGCGGTTGGCAAGCTTGTATGGCTCACTGACTTTCATAATGCGTTCAACACATTCATCCACTTCAAATTGTTTTGGGTCTACACGTGTTGTATCTCCAATAAGTCCAACAATGGTAGACATTTCTCCTCTTGACAAGTGGGTCTTTAATCCCATTCTTTCAACTTTGGCGATGATTCGATTTACATCGTTTTCTGTGGCTCTAGGCTTAAATACAATAATCATTTTATTTCCTCCTATATAACATAAAAGTCCCTTTGCCATAAGGGCGAAAGGGACTGTCGCGTTACCACCTTAATTCAATATGACCTCACAATCATATCCTTTTCGAGTACAAACATACTCTAACACAATAACGGGTGTACCCGGACAAACCTACTATTATTTCAGCCGTCTACTCCAAGATGTATTCAATGAATCTTCAAATCTCTTTTCCACCAGCCAAGAGCTCTCTATGTCTGAACGATTTCATTTACTCTTTCTTTTCCTTGTAGTTGTTCCTATTCTAGTAAAAACATGAATCAATGTCAATGAAAAAAATTATGGATTGTCTTATAATGCTTGCAGAGGTGTTTTTATGAGCAATGATAACATATTGAAAAGAATATGGTATGTCTTTAACGGAATATATGTAGTGACATTGTTTTATAGTGTATTCGTCAATTATACCGAAGACGATATGAATGGTGTTTTTATGTGTGGCGTAGCAGTTTTAACTCTTGTCATGGTGCCGTTGATCTTTAAGATCTTTCATTTTAAGCCAATCTATGAAATTTATTTGATTGCGACTACATTTGCGTATATTGCCAGTGTATGGGGAAGTACGCTGGGCGGTTATGGTTTAAAAGGTTTTGATAAGTTTTTACATTTTTCAAGTGGCTTTTTAATGTTGACGGTAGCTATCATGCTGTATTATTTATTGAGCTCACATAATGAAATAAGAACAAAACAGGAAAAAAGAGTATTTTATGTGTTTATAAATGCAGTCAATATGGCGATTGCATTGTGTTGGGAATTCTTTGAGTATGCTATGTTGATATTCTTTAACAATGATGCGATCAATCATTATACCCAAGGAGTTCATGATTCTATGACGGATATGTTATGTGCAACGATAGCAGGTTTGTTGTTGACAATCTGGATCATGAAAAGTCGATCAAATTTCTTTATGAATACGGCGCAGAAATTTTATGAACTAAATGTAAAAAAGAAGCCTTAACCAAGGCTTCTTGTTAGGTGAAGATGACTTGTTTTATCCTGAATATCTTCAAAGCACTTAATGATACTCATGATGGAGTCACTTACCAGATCATACTGTTGAAATTCAATATACATATCTTCAGAATTATTTAATAAACTTCTATATAGTGATTTTAACGAATTATTCTTACTTGAACGAAAGCCAAACAACTTGCATAAATAATCTATAGGGTCTGCATTGGATGCAAGACTATTCAAATCGATTGTATATTTTTTCATTGAAAACAACTCCTTTCATTTGCTTACATTTTATCAAAGATAAAAAATGTATTAAAGCCTTTAGTACAATATTAACGAAATCTTAACATTCCTTTTTCATGGTGCTAATCAATATTCGTGGTTTGGAATCTTTGTTGTATAATATAGCTGTAAAAGACATATCAAATTGTTGAAGGAATGAAAATTGTGTAAAATGTATAAGGTTAAAGAAGCGGATTGGGAAAAGTTTAGAAAAAAGATTGGCTTTTGGCAGGAAAACTATCTAAGAAGGCTAAATAAAGAATATATTGATATATTGAAACAAGACAAAGCTGCATCTGAAATTTTTTGGACTCTAGAAGAGAAAATCAAAAAAGATAAAAAGAGTGTGGAAGTTATGGTAATAATGAGACGATCCATTATACTGGATATTATATTAGAATTAATACGAGATAATGTAATTGAATTTAAAGATATTGACGAATTTAGTGACGATTTAAAAGATACTGTGCGACAAATTTTTGATTATAAAAATAATATTTAAGGAGATAATCTAATGGTTCTAAAAAGATTTTTTTCAATTGCTGTTATGGTTATTTTATTTGTAAGTGTAGTTGGTTGTTCATCACAAGAAATACATGATCTAAATGATTCAAAATTGATCTATGAAGAAACCATATCACCAAATCGCGAATATGTTGAAAATGAAGAAGATATCGTAGATTACACAATAGAAATATATCAAGATAATGAAAATAATATTTTAGTTTATTCGACATCTAATTCTGAATTTTTTGATCCACTTCAGTGTGAAATGGAGTGGGATGAAAAGATGAATGAATCAGACATTTTTATAGAATGGACAACTTTGATGGGAAGCCAGACTTCAAATCAAGATGATCAATTTGCATTGGCAAATGTATCGTTTTTAAAAGATGGACAAGTTGTACAGGAAGTAAAAATTAATTTTGTGGATCAAGGAATAGAGATCATTAAAGAAATAATTAGATGATAGAAGCAGGAGAATGAAACGTGAACAAATCCAAGATGAAATTAAGTGCTATTTTAAGCAGGCTGTTTTTTATTTTATTGATCATTAGCGTTGACTCAATGTATGTGTTGCCATTTTTGTTTGAGGATTTCCCATTAGACTGGCTTATACAAATTATTATCCCTATTTTATATGTATTAAGTGTTATTAGTCTTTTCTTAATTAAAAAAGAGATCGATGGTGATCATACTTTGATCAAAATGGCAATGATAGGCAAAGTCGCTTTGATACCTTGGTTTTGTGTCAATGCGTTTTGGATCACACTTTTATTCCTAAGTGGGATTATATTGCCTTTAAACTGGCTTGGATTGCCAGTAATACTTGTTATAGATGGATTGATATTGGCTATTACTTCGTTGTATTCAAGTGTAGGAATATATTCTTTTTATCGTAAACATCAAATGTCTTACAGAACATTGTTAATTGTTTTACAGTGGATTTTTATTGTGGATGTTGTTAGTTCCATTGTTGCGTTTATACAATCTAATAAGAAAGTAAAACTTCAAAAAGAATAGTATGATGACATTTTTAAAGTAATCGTATGAGTGATTTTAGTACATATAGAAATTTAAAATTAGCAGAAGCATTGTTTAAAAAAAGCAGATCATACAAATTTGAAAAGGTAGACAGTTTATTATGAGAAAGATTAGTTTGTATATTGCGATGAGCTTGGATGGCTATATGGCAGATAATAAGGGTGGAGTAAACTGGTTAAAAGGTCAAGATGAAAATGATAATACAAATAAATCCTATTCTGAATTTATAGAAAAAATAGATACAATAATCATGGGATGGAATACGTATCATCAAATTGTTACAGAACTCTCACCGGATTTTTGGCCATATGAAAATCAAATTACATATGTTATGACGCATAGAGAAGAAGCTTCATCTGAGAAAATTCGATTTATAAATGAAGATTTAAATGAGTTTGTAATAAAGTTGAAGAAAGAAAAAGGAAAAAATATCTGGATTTGTGGAGGAGCTAATGTTGTGCAACAATTGATGGATGAAGATCTTATTGATGTTTACAATGTTACTATAATTCCAACTATTTTAGGTTCAGGTGTACGACTCTTTAAAAAAGGTAAAAATGAAATAAAGCTTAGTCTTGTAAAAGCGAAAACATATAATGGTATGATAGATGCAGTATATACAAGGTGGTGAATGTTATATTGCCTGAATGTTAAAAAGCGTTGCTTGTTATGATATAGAGCTCTTCATAGAATATTGGTAGATGAAAGGAGTTCTTCTTATATGTTAAGTGAGAATATTAAAAAGATTCGAAAATCAAAAGGATTGACGCAAAAGGATCTTGCTCTTCAATTAAATGTTGTTCGTCAAACTGTTTCAAAATGGGAACAGGGTTTATCGGTTCCGGATTCTGAGATGTTGATTTCTTTATCGAAAGTGCTTGATGTCCCTGTTAATGTATTGTTGGAACAAAATCTACATACTGAAAATGAATTAGAAATAAAGGATCTCTCGCTAAGGTTGGAAGCTATAAATGTATATCTTGCACAAAAGGAGAAATCGAGAAAAAAACGGTATCAAAAATTGTTGATATTGTTATGTGTTTTAGTCGTACTGATTTTTGGGTTTTTAGTGTATTTCAATAGTCCGTATCTAGAATGGAATTATGCAAATCCTGAAAGAGCTGTTTTAGGTGCAGGCTATCATGTGTTTGAATGGCTGTTTGTTCGCATCGCACCAGTCATTTTAATTTGTGCTATTGTAGAAATAATAGTATTGAAAAAAGCATTGAGAAGTTAAAGATTGAAAATGTTCAGAAAAATACATCTAATTTCAGGAAATATCATTCTTAAGAAGTGAATCACTTTTTTATGAAGATAAGAATTATTTTTTGTCTTTTCATATTTAGCTTCGAGGATTAAAATGAACATAGTAGGAGGTTTAGTTATGGAAAAATCAAAGGTATACTATACAGATTTTCATGCTCATTTAGGAGAAGGTTTACCAACGAAATTGAAAAGACTGGTAAAAAAAGCGGGTATTGAAGATTTAGACTTAGATGGGAAATTTGTTGCGATCAAGATGCATTTTGGAGAATTAGGAAATATTTCTTATTTACGTCCAAATTACGCCAAAGCAATTGTTGATGTCGTTAAGGAACTAGGAGGAAAACCTTTTTTGACAGATTGTAATACGATGTATCCAGGGTCTAGAAAGAACGCTTTAGAGCATTTGGAATGCGCTTGGGAGAACGGTTTCACACCACTTAGCGTTGGTTGTCCAATTATTATTGGAGATGGACTTAAAGGAACTGATGATATTGAAGTGCCTGTTAAAGGTGGAGAATATGTCAAAAATGCTAAAATTGGACGTGCTGTCATGGATGCAGATGTATTTATTTCTTTAACGCATTTTAAAGGCCATGAAATGACAGGGTTTGGCGGAACGATCAAAAATATTGGAATGGGATGCGGTTCTCGAGCAGGAAAGATCGAACAGCATTCTAGCGGATTGCCTCATGTAGATCCTGAAAAATGTAGAGGTTGTAAACTTTGTTTAAGAGAATGTGCAAATAATGGTTTACAATTTGATGAAGAAGCTAAGAAAATGACAATTGATTCAAAGAATTGTGTTGGTTGTGGTCGTTGTGTTGGTGCATGTAATTTTGATGCGATTTCTTTCAATAATGATCATGCCAACGAGATCTTGAATTGTCGTATGGCAGAATATACGAAGGCTGTAGTAGACGGAAGAGAACAATTCCATATTTCTTTGATTGTAGATGTTTCGCCTAACTGTGACTGCCATGCGGAAAATGATATTCCGATTTTGCCGAATATTGGTATGTTTGTATCCAAAGATCCATTAGCCTTGGATCAAGCTTGTGTTGATGCATGTTTAAAAGCAACTCCAATGCCAAATAGTCAGCTTGCCAAACATTTGGCAGATCCTAATTTTGAAGATCAACATGATCACTTCAGAAATTCAACGCCTGAATCAGAATGGCGCTCCTGCTTGGATCATGCGGCAAAGATTGGCTTAGGCTCTCGAGAATACGAATTGATTGAGATGAAATAATATAGAAGACATGGGCAACCGTGTCTTTTTTATTAATGTATGAAAACATCTTTTGATATGGACTTTTTATTATGTTGTAGTACAATAGTGTACGCTAATAAAGTAGTTTTGGAGGAAGGACTATGAAGATCATCATTGTCGGAGATGGAAAAGTTGGTTTTGCGATTGCAAAGCAGCTTAGTAAAGAAGGCTATGATATTACGATTATTGAAAATAAGCCTCAGGTTTTGAATTTGACTATGAATTTGTTGGATGTCGTTGGAATTCAGGGAAATGGAGCAAACTATGATGTGTTAAAAGAGGCACAAGTTGACCAGGCAGATTTAATCATCGCTGCTACATCCAGTGATGAAATTAATATCATTAGTTGTTTAATGGCCAAAAAGATGGGAGTAGGAAATACGATTGCTCGTATCCGTAATCCAGAATATGTTAAAGGCTTGAGAATGTTAAAAGAAGATTTAGGCTTGAGTTTACAAATAAATCCTGAACAGACGGCTGCCATTGAAATCGTCCGATCTTTAAGTTTTTCTAACTTTATCAAGACGAGTTCTTTTGCAAAAGGACGTTTGGAGTTAGCAGAAATCAAAGTGTTAGAAAACAGTCCGTTGATAGGTAAAAAGATTTCTAAACTTGGTGATGCTTTAAAATCGCAGATACAATTTGTTGCCATTCAGCATGGCAAAGAGGTTTCCATCCCTAATGGAGATACCGAAATTCGTCTACATGATAAAGTAACTTTGACAGGATCTACAAAACAGTTAGAAAAGTTCTTGTGTGCAATTGGAGTACTTCAACAACGCAGCGTACATGAAGTTATGATCGTTGGCGGAGGGAAGATAACTTTCTATCTAGTTCCAATGTTGTTAGAGTTAGGAATTGGTGTCAAGGTCATAGAAATGAAAAGGGATAGATGTCTGGAATTGGTTGAAAAATTCCCGGAAATTACAGTTATTCATGGAGATGGTACTGATCATGAACTATTGTTATCTGAATCATTAAGAGATATGGATGTATTTATTGCTTTGACAGATAATGATGAAGAAAATGTTATCATATCGATGTATGCTTCTAATCAGGGAGTAGGAAAAGTAATTCCAAAAGTAAATCGCGTATCTTTAGGATTTTTATTGGAAAAACTCGGTATTGAAAATGCAATCACACCAAAAAACCTGACTGCAAATCAAATTGTTTCTTATGTACGTGCGATGCAGAATACTCTTGGCAGCAATGTTGAATCATTGATCAAGATCGTGGATGATCAAGTTGAAGTCTTGGAGTTTAGGGTTCGCAGTAATTGTAAATTTATTGGAATTCCTTTAAAGGATTTGAATTTAAAAGAAGGGATTTTGATTAGTTATATTACCCATCGTGGAGTTTCTAGAATTGGTGTAGGTAGCTCTAGGGTTGCTTTAGGCGATACAGTGATTATTGTAAGTACACAACAAGGATTGAGGGATATTAATGATGTACTCGCTTAATAGAACTTTGCAGACATTTAACTGGCGGGTAATCTTTAATATCATTGGTCATGTATTGATGATTGAAGGGTGCTTGTTGTTGTTTCCGTTGATCGTTGATCTGATTTATTCACAACATGTATGGGATGCGTATCTAAAGACAATTGTTATTTGTTTAGTAATCGGCTTTCCTTTATCACGTATGAAAGAAAAACATAAGTCTTATTTTGCCAAAGATGGATTTGTAGCTGTTGGATTATCTTGGGCTATTCTTTCTTTTTTTGGGGGACTTCCTTTCTTTTTTACGCAGGAAATTCCAAGTTTAGTGGATTGTTTCTTTGAAACGGTTTCTGGATTTACAACCACTGGTTCAAGCATATTGACTGATGTAGAGGCTTTGAGCCAGGCTTCTTTATTGTGGAGAAGTTTTACGCATTGGGTAGGAGGAATGGGTGTACTTGTCTTTATTTTAGCTATTATTCCTCGTTCTAACGATCGTACCATGCATATCATGCGTGCAGAAGCTCCAGGTCCTGTCATAGGAAAGTTAGTACCTCGTTTGAAAGATAGTGCTGCAATCTTATATAAAATTTATTTTGTTCTGACTATTATTATGATTTTATTCTTACTGGCTGGTGGAATGCCGTTATTTGATTCGCTTTGTACTGCTTTTGGAACAGCAGGAACAGGTGGCTTTTCCATCAAAAATGTGGGTATGGCTTATTATAATAGCGTATATTTGGAAATGGTTGTTACATTTTTCATGTTGTTGTTTGGAATAAACTTCAATTTGTTTTATTTTCTTCTTATTAAAAATGTAAAAGCAGTATGGAAAAATGAAGAATTACGAACATATTTGATTATCGTAGCTTTTTCAATTCTAATGATCATGTGCAATATTGTCCATTTATATGATAATTCCTGGTTTGAGGCATTTCGTTATGCTTCTTTCCAAGTCGCAAGTATTATATCTACTACAGGATTTTCTAGCACGGATTTTAATTTATGGCCACAGTTTTCAAAGATGGTATTGTTATTGTTGATGATAATTGGTGCTTGTGCGGGATCTACAGCTGGTGGTATAAAAGTGAGTCGTTTCTTGATTTTGTTAAAGAAGACTAAATTAGATATTCAAAAATTGCTTCATCCACAAAAAGTAGAAGCTATTACCATGGATCAAAAAATAGTTGATGAACAAGTCGTGCATCAGATACTCAGTTATTTTTTCTGTTTTATGTTGATATTAGGGTCTATATTGTTGATCGTATCTTTAGATGATTTTGATTTGGAGACAACGCTTTCGGCTTGTTTCACATGTATTGGTAATGTAGGACCTGGTTTAGGTATGGCTGGCCCTTTAAGTAATTTTTCGATGTTTTCTGATTTATCCAAGATTGTTTTATCATTTGCTATGTTGATTGGACGTTTGGAAATTTATCCAATCATTATATTTGTCGTTCCTTTGTTTGCTACAAGAAAAACAAAAAGACATAGAGATTAAAAAAGGGGGTCTAACAGTTAAAAGTTAG
>NZ_KI271018.1 GCF_000469305.1 Faecalitalea cylindroides ATCC 27803 | reverse complement strand
TCGGGGAACTTATCCGAATGGACAGATACTTAAATCCAAAGGAAAAAGAACGCTATCCTCAGTGGCTTGAAAGTCAAGAGGAACGCAGAGCCAAAATCGAGGAAACGAAAAGAAATCGTGAGATACTTTCTAATGCACCACCGGAGCAAGAGGTCGAACCAACCGAAAAAGAACCTGAAGAAGCAGAACAGCTACAAGATGTGCAGTATGAATATCATCTTGGCGATAAGGTGTATATCGGTGCTTCTGAGTACGAAATCTTATCTGTTGATGATGAGAGAGTAATGCTCTATGACTATGATGTGCCACTGTTCAATAAGGAATTTTCACGCACAGAGTTTGACAGAAAAGTGCGAGAGAATCCGATGAATGAGCATTTGATTGTAAAGGAAGAACCTGCCGAAGAAAGAAATGAAAAAGAGTCTGAGCCGTTAGTTCCCGCTTGGGAGCAGAAGAAAAAAGTCAAAGGCTTTGACTTGCACCCTGATGTGCCTATGGCAGACCGTCACACCTTTAATCTTAGAGAAAATGAGGTTGAAACGGTTGGTAAAAAGGAACGCTTCCGCAGAAATATTATGGCGATACAGCTTCTTAAAAAATGTCAGGAAGAAAACAGATTTGCCACTCCTGAAGAACAGATTATCTTATCAAAGTATGTCGGTTGGGGTGGGCTTTCAGAAGCCTTTGATGAAAATAATTCAGCGTGGGCAACGGAATATCTGGAACTTTCTTCGGTATTAACACCGGAGGAATATGCTTCGGCAAGAGAAAGCACATTGACTGCGTTCTACACGCCGCCTGAAGTTATCACAGCCATTTATAAGGCAATGGAGCAGATGGGCTTTAAGGAAGGCAACTTGTTAGAGCCGTCCTGCGGTATCGGTAATTTCATCGGTATGCTGCCGGACGCAATGCAGGACAGTAAGATTTACGGTGTGGAACTTGATACGATTTCCGCAGGGATTGCACAGCAGCTTTACCAGAAAACAACCATTGCGGCACAAGGATTTGAAGAAACCAATCTGCCGGACAGCTTCTTTGATGGAGTGGTTGGCAATGTGCCTTTTGGAGATTTTAAGGTGTTAGATAAAAGGTACGACAAGCATAAGTTCCTGATACACGATTACTTTTTTGCCAAGTCCCTTGATAAGTTAAGACCCGGCGGTGTGATGGCTCTTGTAACGAGCAAAGGCACAATGGATAAGGAAAACTCGGCGGTACGAAAATATATTGCACAGAGAGCAGAGCTTCTTGGAGCAATTCGATTGCCAAATAACACCTTTAAGGGTAATGCAGGAACGGAAGTCGTTTCGGATATTCTTATCCTACAAAAGCGTGACAGACTGATAGATATTGAGCCGGATTGGGTTCATCTTGATACCGATGAGAACGGAATTAAGATGAACTCTTATTTTGTGCAGCACCCCGAAATGATACTTGGAGAAATGAAAATGGTATCGGGGCGTTTCGGTATGGAAGCAACTTGTGTGCCGTATGAAAATGCAGACCTTGCAGCACAGCTTGATGAAGCAGTAGCAAACATTCACGGAGAAATCACGGAATATGAAACTGAGGAAGAACTGGAGGAGGAAGATAATTCTATTCCGGCAGACCCGACAGTGAGAAACTTTTCCTATACGTTGGTAGACGATAAAATCTACTATCGTGAAAATTCCCGTATGACTCCGGTGGAGGTGTCGGC
>NZ_KI271017.1 GCF_000469305.1 Faecalitalea cylindroides ATCC 27803 | reverse complement strand
ATTAATCCTGATCTTTCTTCAGCCGGATACGACGATGAAGAACTCCCACTTGCTGTTATGCCAGTGCTGTCCTTTTGTAATGCCTGGTTTAGAAATATTGACACTGAACTGTCCATGATTGCTTGTTCTCAACAGCTCGGTAAAGCTGCCTCTTTCATCTCGGTTCATCTTCAGATCAAAGCAGACCTTTTCCTCTGGCAGATAGGACAGATATGTTGAATACAGTTTCTTGGCAAAGGAGCCATCCGGGATGGAAGGCATCAATAAAGTATTTGGCTGAGATTTAAAACTTTCCAATAAAGAAACTATCTCACCTAAGGTCGCCTTATGGGTAACCGGAACATAGCAGTATCTTCCATCTTCTTTACTTACTGTATCCAACCCATCAAATTCACAATGATGTTCTCTTCCTTCCAGGGCATCCAGCATCTCTTCGACAAGATCATCGATATATAAGAGCTCCAGTTCCGTACTTGGATCATTGACCTGGATTGGCAGATCCTTGGCCATGTTGTTGCAGAAGGTAGCTACGGCGCTGTTATAGTTTGGACGGCACCACTTTCCAAAAAGGTTCGGAAAACGGTAGACCAGTACTTTGGCACCGGTTTCCATTCCATAGGCAAAGAACAGTTCTTCTCCGGCTAATTTAGATCTTCCGTAGTCACTGGTTCCATAGCGGCCGATCAGGGTTGCCTGGATGGAACTGGACAGCATGACAGGACAAGTATTTTCATACTTCTTCAATGTATCCAGCAGGTCGGAAGCAAAGCCAAAGTTTCCCTTCATGAATTCTTCCTCATTCTTTGGACGGTTGACACCGGCCAGATTGAAGACGAAATCACATTCCCTGCAGTACTGTTCCAGTTCTTCCTTTGTTGAATCGATATCGTATTCAAAGATCGAATCAATCACTAGATCTCTTGTTCGGTTCTTGCCTTCTTGGATGTTCTTTAGATTTTCCACCAGGTTCTTTCCTACGAACCCCTTGGCTCCGGTTATTAGTATTTTCATAAGGCCTCCTTATAAATATAAAGTATCGAAACATATGTTCATCACTCTAATTCTATATCTCTATTACAATATGTACATCTAAGTTATTTGAAATATTTTATAGTTTTTTTATTTTCTAGTAGTTTTAATTATCACATCGAATAATGATTGCTCTTTATAATTTTTTATTTAAAATTATTCAATCGTTGTTGCAATTCTTTGATCATAAAATCTAAACGATTAATTTCGCTAATACTATAATAATTTCCCCACAAACTTTGTTTATTTTTATAATTGTTAAAAACTTGCTGAAATTGATTATAGTATTGTTTCACAAAAGAATAATCCATAAAAATTAGATAGTTTTTATAAATACTAGTTCTAAATCTAAATCTTGTTAGCGGTGGTACAATTGAATTTAATGAATGATATATTTCAAATATGTATTTTGAATATTTCATCATTATTTCATATTTTATAGAACTAAAATCAATATTAAAAAAAGCATTGTTTTCTATTGAATCTAATAGTAATTCATACTCGTTAAGCAAAGATAATTTTGGAATCATACATTGATAAAAATATTCCCTATCCGCTTCTTTCCGTTTGGTAGAGTGTTTATCCGAAAACACTATTTCAAACAGTGTCGGAATAACCTTTTTAACAAAAAACATCAATATATAAATTGCAATATATATGCATAAGCCAAAAGAAACAATCGATAAGAAATAATCAAGTAGTAAGTAAAATGATAAATTTTCCAATTTATTAAAAATCGATATGGTTCCGTTTAAAACAGCCATAATAATAGATACAATAAAAGAGCTAAGGTTATAAAAAGAAAACTTCTGATTTTGGTTTAATTCATAATTTTTTATAGTAGATTCCTTTTCTATAGTCTGTATATATAGATTTATTATTTCAATTTTTTTCATAATTACATTTTTGCTACAAAATAATCATACTCTTTCATTTCACACAAACTACTAAACAGTTTTTGCGCATTTACTGTTTTTTTAGAAAACAAAAAATCAAAAATAAATACTAGAGACTTTTTTATACATGCTATTTTCTTATCGGCATCTTTATCATTTAGTTGTTTATAATACCTTGTAAAGTCTGCTAATAATATTTCCCTTAATTCTTTTTTTAAATTTCTATATTCTTCATTATTATCCAGTATAAATAAAAAAATCCTTGACAATAATTCATCTAAACACATGGGCACTGCATTCCACCCAATCAACTTCTGATAAGCAATCTTTCTTAAAACAATTCCAGAAAACATATATTCCTTATTAAAAACATTATCTCGAATAAATTGAATACCTTTATTTACATTAGAAAAGCGTATTGAAAAATCTGTAGGATCTAAATCATAATAATTATTTACTTCTGATGTTAAATACTCAGTAAATGATTTTTCAATGCTATTTCCCTTTTCCCACTCTAAATACCTACCTATCACATCATAAATTTTTCTTAATTCATTGGCCCTAAATTCTAAAACACTATTTACATCTGGAGCTCCCATTACATAATCTCTTATATATTTTTTCCCCATAGAACTTCCTCTTTTTTATACTCATTATATAATTGATAATAGAATTTACTTTTCCCAATCTTTCAAAGCTTCCTGCACATAGTCTGTTGTAAGGATCTTCTGGATCGTTCCCTCTACATCCAGTCTCTTTGTATTGTGGCTTGTATAAGATTCATCCGCTTCCGTCTGTACCTTTCCATTTACCATGAACTTATCATAGTTAAGATCGCGGCTGTCTGCAGCTACTCGATAGTATCCACCCATATCTTCCGCTCTTAATCGTTCTTCTCTTGTCATCAATGTTTCGTATAACTTTTCTCCGTGTCTTGTCCCTATGATCTTGGTTCCTGTATCTCCAAACAAAGACTGTACAGCTTTGGCAAGATCTCCGATCGTAGAGGCATCGGCTTTCTGGATGAAAAGATCTCCCGGATTGGCATGTTCAAAAGCAAATTTAACAAGATCTACCGCTTCATCCAGGTTCATCAAAAATCTTGTCATATTTGGATCGGTGATCGTGATCGGATTTCCTGCTTTGATCTGATCGATGAACAAAGGAATGACGCTTCCTCTTGAACACATGACATTTCCATAACGGGTACAGCAGATCACTGTGTTTCCTCTTTCGGCTGCCACTCTGGCATTGGCAAAGATGACATGTTCCATCATTGCCTTTGAGATACCCATGGCATTGATTGGATAGGCTGCTTTATCCGTGCTTAGACATACGACACGTTTTACATTGTTCTCAATGGCTGCATGCAATAGATTGTCTGTACCGATAACGTTGGTACGAACCGCTTCCATAGGGAAGAATTCACAGGATGGCACCTGTTTCAAAGCTGCAGCATGGAAGATATAATCCACACCTGGCATGGCATCACGAATGGACTGCAGGTTACGGACATCCCCAATATAGAATTTTACCTTGTTTGCATATTCAGGATAACAGGCCTGCAGATCATGCCTCATATCATCCTGTTTCTTTTCATCACGGGAGAAGATACGGATCTCTCCAATATCGGTTGTTAGAAAGTGTTTTAGAACCGTATGACCAAAGGATCCGGTTCCTCCTGTGATCATCAATGTTTTTCCACTAAATGCTGACATATTAAGCCTCCTCCAATATATCTGCTATTCTTTTGCACGCAAATCCGTCCCCATAAGGATTAGATGCATGACTCATACGCTCATATTCGCTTTGATCACTTAATAGTTTTGAAAATTCTGAATAGATAGTTGTCTCTTCTGTCCCCACTAATTTTAAAGTTCCTGCTTTGACCCCCTCCGGTCTTTCTGTGGTATCTCTCATTACTAAAACCGGTTTCCCTAAAGATGGTGCCTCTTCCTGTATTCCACCACTATCAGTTAGGATCAAATAGCTTCTAGCCAAAAAATTATGAAAATCAAGAACATCCAGTGGTTCGATTATATGGATTCTATCGTCATCACCAAGAATAGAATTAGCAATTTCACGAACAGCAGGATTCATGTGAATTGGGTATATAGCTTTTACATCCTTATGTTCATCCATAACACGCTTGATAGCCCTAAACATATGTCTCATTGGTTCTCCTAGATTTTCTCTTCTATGCGCAGTGATTAAAATTAATCGACTATCTTTAGCCCAATCTAATTCAGGATGATTATAATCTGGTTTCACTGTTGTTTTTAAGGCATCTATTGCTGTATTTCCTGTTACATATATATTTTCTATTTTTTTGCCTTCATTTACTAAATTATTCTTTGACATTTCAGTCGGAGCAAAATTATATTTAGATATAATTCCAACAGCTTGGCGATTAAACTCTTCAGGAAATGGAGAATATATATTATATGTTCTTAATCCCGCTTCTACATGACCTACAGGTATTTGTAAATAAAAACAAGCTAGTGAAGTAACAAAAGTAGTTGTTGTATCACCGTGGACCAACACTACATCTGGATTTACTTCTTCTAGCACGTTTTTAATTTTACTTAAAATATTTGTAGTCACATCAAACAATGTTTGTTTATTTTTCATAATATCTAAATCATAATCTGGAACAACATTAAAGGTATCTAATACTTGTTTTAACATCTCTCTATGCTGACCTGTTACACAAACTATAGTGTTTCAATACTTTCAACATCTTACTTAAACAATACCCCTTCTACAAGCTCTACAGCTTGTTGATCAATTCGACACTTTAATAAATACACAGGCACATTTGATAATAACCCATTAATAGTTTTTAAGGCATCATTAACACCTTTTTCAAACCATTTTGGTAAAAATATATTTTTCATTACACTTTCAACCATCATAATTCCTGTTATTTTTTCAATTCTGTTCTCTAAGCTCTGTTCTAAAATAATAATTCCTGAAATTTCAACTTTACGATTTTCACAATAAGGTGAAGAACCATGTATTGGATATCCATAAGCGTAATATTTAGAATCTTCATAATGGATCAAAGACATATCTCCATTTATTATGATTGCATTCTTATATTGATTCCAAAGCATAGCCTGCGTTGTTTTTCCAATTCCAGAAGGGCCCACAAAAAGAATTCCTTTTTCTTGATATTCAACCACGGATGCATGCATCAATAATCCATTGCGAATTGATAAATGTGTCATGAGAACTGCACTCAATGCTCCTTCTAATCCATCTTGTTTTCCTGCTAATAAAGTGATATTGACCTTACTCCAATCCGAATTTGCAGACACAAGGGCATTTTCTGATTGAAATACCAAAGGATAATCCGTCTCAGGAAACACATTGATTCCACAATATTCAAATACACTTGAATTGATATCAATTGATAAATCACATTTTTCCGTATCTTCACATTGAAAAACATTCCAATATTTGCCAAGATTTTTATTGACTGAAACTCTATTTACAATTTTATACATAACTTTATTACATCAATTTAATATACCGTGACACATCCAGAAAAATAATTTTTAAATGCGCCCCAATCATACTCTGGATCTTGTCCATCATAATTTAGCACTCTATGAACATAATCATATACAAGATCATTGATTTTTTGGATTGCTTCATCTTCGCTCAATCCAGTTATCATTGATTGAACATCATCATCCGAATATAACTTTGTGCGATCAATTAAATATCCCCATGTGTTATGTTGAGTTATACCTCCAGGCAAAGACCAACCTACATGAACACCATAAGGTACATTATCATCAAACTTCCCTGATGAACCAGATAATCCTGTATCATTATTCATTGCAGATCTACTTAAATTATTTCCTCCAATTGGTGTATATTGAACATATACCTCTCCATACATAAACCATTTCCTCCTATTCTTCTAATTTTAAAAGCATTCTTTTAACTTGCTCACAATATGTCTTATCAACTTTATTAAATCCTCCACTTAGACAGGCTAAATGAGCTAAACATCTTCTACATTTATCTCTTATTTCGCATATATAACATTCTTTAGGCCATCGAAGTTTTTCACAAAACTCTAATAATTCTTTCCAACATTCTTCTAAACTATGTTCTAATACAGATAACTCAGGTTCTCCAACAAAAAGGCAAAAGATCATATTTCCATTCCAACTGATATTGAATTCCGTTCCATATCCCTTACAGTTATATATTGGTAAATCATTTTTTTGTGATGGAAGCTTTGTCCATAACCTTACCATCTCTTTTGAATATTCTGGAGAAAAAAAGTCAATTGCACATTTTGAGGCATTACTTTTAGCTCCTCTTAACGATGGATAACAAGAGCTACTATGATACCATGGTAAATGATTATCCCTGGCATATTGGGCAATATTAGATGCATCTTCTTTATTTTGTTTAACAAAAGTTGTTACTAATTGAATATAATTACCCTTTCTTTGTAAAGCTTTGATTCCTTTATCTACCTTAGTAAAACCATTTTCTATACCACATACTTTTTTATATACTTCATTATTTGATCCATATAAAGTGATTTTCGTAATATATGGTGGATATTCTTCAAATAATTTCAACATTTCATCATCAAATAAGGAAGCATTTGTTTGAAGTATTAGTTTAAATCCCATTTGAGACAATCCTATCCATATTTTTTTGAACTCAGGATGCAATAATGGATCACCTCCTGTAATACATATGGATAAGACTCCCATATCTGCTGCTTGCTTTCCAACCATCAACCACTGGTCAGCAGTTAATTCCTTACCAAATTTAGCTATTTCTTCAGTTAATAAATGAACATAACACATTTGACAGTTAAAGTTACATCTTGGTGTTAATTCAAAAGTTGCATGGATTGGAATTTTGTTTTCATAAGCTTTTTTTTTGATTTTAGACATAGTCAAAAGACCATGAAGATTCTGTTGTAACGCCATTACTCTTTATCCCTTTTTCAGCATATCTGCCTTTTCTTTTGTTAATTTAATTTTGGCAGTCCCAATCTTAGGTTCTGGTTTCCCATTATCTAGCATAAAGTTTTTATCCAACAATTCTAAGAATTCATGAATATCGTTTCTGGCCTGTTCTTCTGTGACTTCTGAAAAATATTCCATCACTTTTTCTACTAAACTATCTTCAGTAAATTCTTCTTTCTCCATTTGATTCCAAAGCCATACCGCGGAGCTCGTAATTTGCATCATCGGGGATAATTGTGATAGTTTTCCAATCGGAACAACAATATTTTCACCCGCAATTTGTCTTAAAACTAAATTTTTTTTTAACCTCATACCCTCCTCCTAGTTATTCATATAAATGAATTTTTTCATACAGTTCTTTTCTATCTTTACTTTTACAATAAGCTTGTTTTAACTTGACTGGTGCTCGCTTTTTTAATAAGATTCTAAGAATTCTTCTTAACGGAAAATATATCCAACCAAATATAATAAAAATAGGATGTTGTTTTGTTTTTGGCCAGTTTATTTCAATCATAGAATTCATCGTCCTAACAAATTGTATCGGTCTATTTCTATTTACTATATGTCTATCATAGTCAGTTATGAACATGCTCTCATAAATTCTCTGATTGTTATTTGCTCCAAAATTACCTCCATCAATGATATCGTTTAAAAGTTTTCGTGCTAAATCAAAATCATCTGACATATATGACTGATTTGGTAAATCAAACGCAATAGAACAAGCCCTTGATAAGATTGTTGCATAATTCCATAATCCTATCTTTTGAAGTTTATCTTTGAAAATTTTTTCAAAATCATCAATGCTTTGAATAAACACAGCCCAATCACATAAATGCCTTAATCCAAAACCCTCAGCAATTAAATGTTTTTGCGTATGCATTAACATTACTAACCCGTGATAAAAATCATTTGGAATTACAAAAGTAAACATTCCTTCTTGTACTTCTCTAGTTTCTTTAAAAAAGTCCTGAAGAGCATCTCTGACCTTATCTTCATGTTCTTTTTCGGGCATGCCAACAAAATCAAAATGCATTTCAAAATGCATATCATCTTTCGAATAAGCTTCATGACAAACATGATGCATATTCCATGCACGAAATCCTTCTTGTTTTAAAATTGCATCAACTCTTTTAAAATCTTCCTTTTTTACAATAAAATCCACATCTCCCATTTGTCGACTCATTTCTTGTGGATAATAATACGCAGAAGCTACACCTTTTAAAATACAATAATCAATAGCATGTTTTCGCATCAACTTGTGAAGATATGCATGGTGTGAATAATTTCTAGCAGTTAAAGCTGTTTGGTTAATTAATTCAGAAAGAATTTTTTGTTTAAGTTCAGAATCAATGGAATATTCATTGAGTTTTAAAAATGATGGTAGAACAGTCGCTTGTTTTTTAGCACATTCATACACTTTTTCAAAATCAATATTTGTTTCGATTTCCTGATTTGATTGGAATAATACATTTGCCAATAATTGGCAAAGTGTTCTTTGTTCCTTGGATAAAAAAAATTCATTCATCTCAATTAGTCCTAAACAATAAAATATCTTCTTTCTAAATACATATAATCATAGTGATTCTACCCCTCCCCCATTAATTCTGTCAATATGTTTTTTTTTTACATAACTCAGATTTTAAACAAAAATAACTAAAAACTATTATTTATGGCTCTTCTGTACTAAATGTGGGTAGATATTTATAGTAACGGATGAATAAACTCTTTATCCATCGAATAAAACTAGATTATTTGAATATAAAAAAACCATATGGTCAATTTTCAAGTGATCAATCAAGAAAGGAATACCATATGGCACTTAAAAAATCACTAAAATCTATCCTCAATGTCAATTACATCAAGATAAAAAATGTAGAATTCGATCAAATTTCCTCTTCTCTTCATATCCATGTCGAGATCACAAAAGGGCAAAGATCTCGTTGTCCAGTCTGTAGCAGGAAATGTAGCAGATATGATTCTACGACCGAACGCAGAGCTGAACAGACTGCCAGAGAACGATGGAAGATAAAAGAACGGCATGCGTCTTTCCACAGGATTTACAGCGGACACGGTGACAAGAAGCTTGAACTTACCGTGAGAAGTCCTTACATATCGTTCATAACTTGAATGCAGGACCATGTCATGTCTGCCACAAGTACAGGGGAGCCTGTGAAGATCGATCTTGGCAAGATACCGGTCATACAGGCTTTGAGAAAATTCTTCATCTAAATGTTGGACTTTTAGTGTTATCATAACATTGCCTTTTGGGTGATGAGAACGATGAAGCGCCTAAACTTACGATTGGTTCTCATCTTTTTTCTTTCATTTATAAATATCATAAGGTCCATCTACAAATAACTTATGAGTATTATACTTTAAAGTATATTGTTTACCATGATTGTGAATTTTTTTATATATACCGTTATCAGACTTTAATTAAGAAAAAACATTCAAGAAGTACCATACTACCAACTATAGAACAATATATCATTCTTTGACTAAAGCTCCAATTAGCACAGTTACTCATATTAGCTAGATGAAAAAGTAATTCGCTTATGTTTCTCAAATCATACACTGAAACTTAAACAACAGGTTCAATGACAGCGCCTTTTAACAATGCTAGAGTAATAGATATAAGATAGGAGGCAATAATATGTCAAACGAAGTTGTAATCTTTAAAAATGGAGAATTGGAATTAGAGGTCAATATAACACCCGAAAAAGAGACTGTATGGCTTACTCAAGATCAAATGTCATCATTGTTTGATACTGCAAGATCTTCTATTGCTTATCACATCAATAATATTTTTAAAGAAGGCGAATTAGTTAAAGAGACTTCTGTCGAAATTTTCGACAGAAGTCAAGGAAAAGCATCACGCCCACCAATGTACTATAACCTTGATGTAATTATCTCTGTTGGATATCGTGTGAAGTCGCAAAGAGGCATTGCCTTTAGAAAATGGGCTACCTCTATCTTAAAAGACTATATGATTAGAGGATATGCTATAAATCAAAAAAGACTAGATGCCTTGCATAAAACTGTTGAAATTCAAACCAGAATACTTGCATCAACCTTAGAATTAGACGAAAAAGAAGTTTTAAACGTTATTGAAACTTATGCCAACGCCTTATCTTTACTAGATGATTATGACCATGGTTTACTTTCTAAACCAGAAGGAACAAATTCTATTTATCGTTTAAGTTACCAAGAGTGTCGAGAGTTAATTGATAAAATGAAATTTGATTCTGATGTTTTTGGTGTAGAAAAAGAAGAAGGTAAACTTAATGGTATCTTAGCTGCCGTTTATCAAAATGTATTTGGTCAAGAATTATATCCAAGTATTGAAGAAAAGGCAGCCAATCTTCTTTACTTCTTAATTAAAGATCATCCATTTGCCGATGGTTGCAAACGAATTGGTGCAACCATTTTTCTTGAGTTTTTAAACAAGAATAATCATCTTATCATAGAAGGTACTCCAATTATCTCTAATAGCGCTCTTGTCGCAATTACTTTGATGATTGCTGAATCTAGACCAGAAGAAAAAGAAACAATGATCAGCTTAGTCATGAATTTCTTATCGAAATAATCCATTTGATTATTTGGAAATAATTTTTACTCTTTAGGTGGATCCAGAAATATTGGTAATATCTCATTAGTTTGTCCTACTGTCTATTGCGAAACTGATACCGGTGCCAGCCCAAAAGTTTATGCTCACAATCAAGATTTCATGCCATATGTTCATGGAGAAAACGTTCGATACTCTTTACATACAGCTACAAAAACTATGGTGATGACAGCATTTGATATCTTTAATGATCCAGAAATCATTAAATAAAACAACAAGGTTATCTATCCAAAATGGATAGATAACCTTGATTTTAATTTTCTCAATTTAACATCAGCTATAAACAAAGAAGTTTTATTCAATAAACTCTTTTGTCTTTTCTATTAAATACAATGGAATATTGGTAATCGATCCATCTGTTCGATATCCTCTTTTAGAAAATCGAATAGCTACTTTAGACTGATACTTCGAAATAAAATTTTTAAAAGATGCAGCGGATTTATCCTCTCCTGCTTTTACTTCAATAGGAATAATATCAATACCATTCTGGAGAATAAAATCAATTTCCTGATTCTTACTTGAATAATAATGAATCTTTGATTCAAAATGTCTACGAAGTTGTTGTAAAACATAGTTTTCCGTAAAAGGTCCCTTAAATTGATAATTATCCTTTAAAAGAATTGCTTTATTATCCAATCCGGACATATGTTTTAAGAGCCCTGTATCAAATAAAAACAACTTAAATTGATCCAATTTATTAAATGCATTCAATGGATGTTCTATTTTCGATACATTATAAACTCTAACTATCAATCCAGCTGAAACTAACCATTCTATTGCTTCTTCAAAATCTCGTGCACGTGCCCCTTCTCGTACTGCGCCATACATAAATTTCTCATTTGGCTTTGCCAATTGTGTAACAATGCTCCTAAATACCATTAGGATTCTACCACTGTTTACTTTTCCATTATATTTAGAAAAATCATTTTCATAGATTTCTATAAGCGCATGTTGAATTTGGTCTATCTTAGCTGGATCTTTGTATCTTAACCAGGAATAAACACATTCTGGCATACCACCAATAATTAGATAATAATCATAAACTTCTAATAATCGATTATGAAAAAATTCTTCTATTCTTTGATTTTTATCAATATCCTTATAGTATATGTATAAGTTTTCATCTATTGCGCAAAGAAATTCTTCAAATGATAAAGGATAAATATTTAGAATTTGAACCATTCCTACAGGATATGATTTTGGTTGAGCTAATAAGGTTCCCAATAAACTTCCTGCTACTACTATATGATATTCATTTGCTCTTTCTTTAAAATATTTTAGTGAATTCAGCGCTTCTGGACATTCCTGTATCTCGTCTAATATGATCAAAGTATTCCCTGGCTTTATTGGCTCTCCTGATATCATAGATAAGAGTTCAATAATTCGAAAAGGATTTTTATTAGTTTGGAAAATTGACTTTAAGTCATCTTCTTCGTCAAAATTGAAATATACATGATTATCATAATATTTTTTACCAAACTCTTTCATTAACCATGTTTTCCCGACTTGTCTTGCACCTTTTAATATAAGTGGTTTACGATCTTCACTTAATTTCCAATTCAATAAGTCTTGCATAGCCAATCGTTTCATTAAAATCACCTGCTTTATTACTCACATTTATGATATCACATTTTTCCAGTTTTATTTTATATAAATTACACATTTTTCTAAATTGTATTTATTATTTTTGCACATTTTTCCCTTATTATATTAAGTAATTTTACACATTTTTCTAAGTTTTTTTGATTTATAAATCACATTTTTATATTTTGAAATCTAGATTTAATATAAATTCAATCTCTTTATGATCTGAACTTTTATAATTTGTTTATGCTGATCCCAAATAAAATTGATTAATATTTTTTTAATTTATAGCCTTTACCTTGATAACACGTATTCATTTTATACGTGTTTTTTTGCTATAACACAAATGCAAAGAGGTGTCATATGCCAATGACGTCTAAGGATATAGAAAAACTTATCCTTGCAGATGGTTGGATATTAAAAAGTCAAGTAGGATCTCACAGACAATACATACATCCAACCAAAAAAGGTAAAGTTACGATTTCTTTTCATTCAAAAGACTTGAAAAAGGCTATGGATCTTTCCATTTTGAGGCAGGCGGGACCGAAATAATCCCTGACTCATAATTATATTTTCAGGAGGTTAATTTATGTTATCCATTTACCCAGCTATCTTTTATAAAGAAAAAAACGGATATTCTGTAATATTTCCAGATTTGAACTATCTCTCGACATGTGGTGAAAACTTAAATGATGCGATGGAAATGGCAATCGATTGTTTAGCCGGATATTTATATACCGCAAAACTAGATGATGATAAATTACCAGAACCATCAAAAATTGATGACATTCATCCTATTGACATCGCAAATACAATAGGTTTTGATGGAAAAGATTCATTTATTAATCTTATTTCAGTCGATTTAGAAGATTACGCAAAAACACACTTTAATAAATCCGTAAAGAAAACTCTTACGATACCTGAATGGCTGAATCGTGAAGCAACCAAAAAGAACATCAACTTTTCAAAAGTCCTACAAGAAGCTTTGATTGCTAAATTGCGTTCTTTGTAAACCTAGAAATCAATTATAAGCGTCATTGACATGATACAATTCTAAACAAAAATGAGCATTACATTTAAATTTTAAAAAAATGTAATGCTCATTTTCTTAATAAATCATTTAGAAAGAATCCAAATCTTAAAATTCATTGGTATAAGAGAATACAAACTGATCTCCATCGTTGATTTCTAAATTTTGTACAGCTGGGCACATTCCTTCTTCCTTACATGTTTCATTGTTTTCGCTGGAATATAACCACCATGGTCCTTTATTAAAATCTTGTTTTAACCCTAACATAGAATCAATATATGCCCCATAGCTGCCCTCTTCAAATACAATTTCTAATTCGTCACATTCAGATAAGAAATCATACAAGTTTTCAATATCTCCTTCTTTTGTCAAAGTTTCATTAAACAATTCTTTATCATTTACTTCATCTTTTACGACAATATCTAAAGAAACTTCTTTTATTGAAGATTCTGTTTCACTCTGTGAAGCACAACCTGTTAGAATCATTCCTGCACATAATCCCATTAATAAAATATTCTTTTTCATCTCAATATCTCCTCTGTAATTTTTCTAAAAATCCAACTAATTTATTTCCAATCAAGGCATACTCAACACCACTGATAATTCCCTGTGGAATTGAAACCTGTAACCCCAAAATTAAATATAAAACAGTAACCTGCTTTGAGAACAATAAGAATGGCAACTGTAAGATCTGTCCTGTTAAAAAGGAAAAGAAACCACATAACAAGATTGGATATATCTTTCTTTTTGCTAGTCTCTCTTTATTTAGACCTATGATCAAACTATAACTTGGATACACCAGAACATACATGGCATTCCAAGGGTTTACTCCTTTAATAAACATATTGACCACAGTAAAGATCAAAGATCCAATCACAGCCTGTTTGGTTGAAAAGCTCATCGCAATCACAAAAGTACATAAAGTGATTACCTCTAGATACATCACAAATGAAAGTGAAGTAAAGGCAACAAACTGAATCGCACCTAAGATTGCACACAAGACCATGTCACGTGTTGTCATAAAACAACCTCGTATGACTTAGATACAAACACCTTTTCTTCAAACCCCTCTTGTTCATTTTCATATAAAGCCATATAGAAGAACAAATTTGCCAATAGATTAAACAAATCATAGATCTTTTTATCCACTTGTTTTTCTTTTTCAATCTTCACGATCCAGCGAACGATATTTTTACATTCACTTCTTAATACATGAAGGTAGCTTGCGCCTATACAGCCAACTGGAAGATAGAACTCTTTAAATGGTCTTTCATACTTTTGATAAATCTGTTCTACTTTTTGAAATCTTATGTCATCAATGGCATTTTTACCACGAATCGATCCATTGGCATGATAAATCGTTTCACATAAAAATAAGAGTTCCTCTTGATCGATATGCTTGATATAGTGCATAGACAACCCTAGTAGACTTGCCAATCGATCAGTCATGATTTCATAATCACATTGATTTGATCCTTCTTTTAGAAAACTATATGCACAATAATCCACTTTCATCACCTCCTAAAAAAATCTGCCTTTTGGGCAGATTAAAAGAAATCCCTTTTTCTTGAGCCCAGAAGAAAAAACTATTTATAAGAAAGCAGGTCTCCCGACTTCATTTCATCCTCTGATCACCTTCCCATATTTCTATAGTGGCTTTGATCATCGTCCATATCACGGTTGCTGGGGCAGTTAAAGCTTTTACTTTATTCCCTTATCTTCCTTATAATTAATTCAATTTTATTGTTCTTCGATCTTCATCGTATTCATCTTTTTAAACTGACCAGGTGTTATAGAATAGATTCGTTTAAACTGATTTAAACCCGCAATTTTGCGCAATCTCTTCAATCGTCAATTGATCCTCTAACAACAAGCTCTTTACTTCTGTCAGTCTTCTTCGAACGATGAAATCATGCACCGAAAGCTCCATGACCTCCTGGAAAACATGTAAGACATAATACTTGCTGTAACCAAGAGATTCACAGATATCATCCAAACAAATATCTTCTTTAAAATGATCTTCAATATACTCTACAGCTTTTTTAACCAATAAAGATTTCTTATTGTCTTTATCTATATTCATATGTATCACATCCGAATAGAAACGATACACGCTGGAGCTGTTCATAAAGATATCACAAGTTTTATATTTCGTTAAGCTTGAATAAATCGAGCTGAAGAAATAATTGACCTTTTTATATGCAATTGAATCTAAGACATAAAAATCTTTCTGTAAAACCTTAGACATCTTCTTTCCCTTGATCAAACAATATTCCAATTCGACATAGTTAAGATTTAATTCAATCTTATGTTTTCCCAACAAAATCAAGGTTGTTTTTATATCTGGCGATATCTGTTTATCATCCACTGTAACAATACCTAAGTTTTCATACCAGGAAATCACCAGACAATCTTCTTTGCCTAATTCAAAAGAATATAAGATTCTACTTTTTTTACAAATTTGACCAATCTCAACTGCCAAATGTAGATCATTTTTTAAAGGATGTTCAGATTCTAATAAATAGTGTTTCTTATGTTCTACATGCTCTGTCTCACATAGTCATTCTCTTTCTACAAAATACATACCCACATTTAGTACAGAAGAGCCATTTTTCTTTAATAATATTTTAATTAAGGGCTTCTGTATCAAATTTAAATTCTAGTGCGTATAAAGGATAGAAATAAATACCATTTTCCTCATCTTTTCCTATATTCTTTGAAGACAACCTAAAAGCGTATTGCGGCTTATATTTGGCAACAAAATTTTTAAACGATTTTAAAGTTGTATGATTTCCAGCTTTTACTTCAATTGGCGTTATTCCATCCAAGCAATCAATCACAAAGTCTATCTTAGTATATTGATTTGGTTCATAGTAATATGCATTTATTGACAATCTTTTTAACATTTGCGAAACAACATTCTCGTATATTGCTCCTTTATATATACCAATTTCTCCCTGCATGATTCTCAATACATCTCGATCCTCAAAACAAGATACCAACAAACCTGTATCTCCCATATATATTTTGAATATAGATAATTCAATTTCTTTCTTGAGTGGATAATCTATATGTGCTAAGCGATTTGTTTGAATGACGATTCCTGCATCTTTCAACCATTGAAGACTATTATCAAAATACCGCGCACTATACCCTTTCCGTATCATAGAATATTGAAATTTATGATTCTCTTTTGCAAGCTGTAAAGGGATAGAATCAAAGCATTCTCGAATTTTGATTGCCTGAGTTGCATCTGAATATTTCACCATATCAGCCAAATAATCGTTTACAATAGCTCGCTGTATTCTTAAACAATTTTTTTTGTCTTGAGAATCAATATATTCTTGTACTACTTCCGGCATTCCTCCAATAACCATATATAAAGAAAAATATTCATTCATTTTATCATGCAGTAATTCCGGAATCGGTTCGCAGTTCTTCACACAATCAAAAACTTTCCTAAGTACTGTTTCATTGATATCTAATGCATTTAAAAACTCTATAAATGATAGAGGAAACATTTCTATCACTTCAACATATCGAACCGGATACGAAGAAGTTCTCGAAATCGCAACACCTAATAAACTGCCCGAACAAATAATATCACATGGAAAATCCTCTCCTATAAATTTTAAAGCCGTCAAAGCATCTGGACAAGCCTGTATCTCATCCAAAAACAATAAAGTATCTTGATCTATTCTCTCTTCTAAAGCAAAATATGTAAAATATTCATATATTTCCTTAGGATCATGCGTTTTCTGGAAAATTTCCCGTGCACTTAAATCTCTTTCAAAATTGATTTCTAATACATTTCGATAATTTTCTTTACCAAATTGGCGGATAATATACGTTTTTCCAACTTGTCTGGCTCCTTTAATTATTAAAGGTTTCTTCTTTTTTGAGTTTTTCCATTGGTGAAGTTTTTTCAAGATGCTTCGTTCCATATTGCCTCCTTTATATATAAAAGTATATAATAATTTTAAAAAATATGCAAAAATACATTTTTTTACATGTATTTTTATGCATTTTTACACTTTTTTAAAGTTTGTTATTTATTTACATTTGTTATTTATTCTCCTTATTTGCATTACCCCCTATATTTTGTCTATAATTTATTCGATAAAACGGAGAACAAAATGAAACTTAAAATTGGTACGAGAAATTCAAAATTGGCAATGATTCAAACAGAACTTGCAATCAAGATAATCAAAGAAAACATCCCAAATCTAGAATTTGAAATCATCCCTATATCTACTAGAGGAGATCAAGATAAAACAACACCACTTTATGCCATGCCTCAAACCGGTGTTTTCATCAAAGAAATTGAAAAAGCTTTGATCAATAAAGACATTGATATTGCCGTGCACTCTTTAAAAGATGTAAGTTCTACTTTAGATGATCGTCTAATGTTGATTGAACCATTTTTATTTGAAGATAAACGAGATGCACTGATCACAAAAGATCACTCAACCTTAAAAAATCTAAGAAAAAACGCTGTGCTTGCGACCAGCAGCATTCGCCGAATAGCCTGCATCCACCATGTACGTCCTGATATTCAATTTGCAAATATCAGAGGAAATATTGAGACACGTATTCAAAAATTCAAAGAAATGGATATCGATGGTATCGTTCTTGCAGCTGCTGGGCTAAAACGATTACATCTTGATTCTTTGATCGATGAATATCTCGATCCATCTATGATCATTCCTGCCTGCGGACAGGGAACCATTGCCTTAGAAATACGAAAAGAAGATAAAGATCTATTTTCAAAACTATCTCAATCATCCAATCAAACATTAGAAACCAAGATAGAAAGAGAATTCTTAAGCTTATCTAAAGCAGGCTGCCATTATCCAATTGGATGTTACGCAAAGTTTGTAGATGATCAACTACAAGTTCATGCCTGCCTAGGCGAAACAATAGAAGACTGTAAATTTGTTTCGATGACTTTTGATAAAATCGAATACAACAAAGCAGCAAGTTCTATATATAAGAAAATAAAGGAAGAAAATATATGATATGGTTTGTAGGAGCTGGATGCTATCATCCAGACATGTTAACAATAGGTGCTAAAAAATTATTAGAACAAGCTGACTGTGTTTTATACGATCATCTTGTAAACAAAGAATTTCTTCAATATGCTTCCAAAGGCTGTGAATGCATCTGTGTAGGAAAACGAGGACATCAAAGATCCTGCGCCCAGGAAGATATCTTTACCCTTTTGGTTCAAAAAGACAAACAATATAAAAACGTTGTTCGTTTAAAAGGCGGTGACCCTTATCTTTTTGCCAGAGGAAGCGAAGAAATGCATTATGTATTGGAAAATGGATGCAATTGTCAATATGTCCCAGGAATCAGCAGCGCCATTGGCGCTTTAGGCTATGCTGGCATTCCTGTAACACAAAGACATACTGCTACTGGTTTTATCGTGCATACGATGCATTATCAAGATGGCAAAGATCATCTGGACTATAAAAAGATTGCTCAGGAAACAAATACCCAGATTTTTTTCATGGGTTCTCATAAGATCAAGACACTGGCTCAAAAATGTATAGACAATGGCATGAGCGAAGATACTCCAATCGCAATTGGATCACATCTAACTTATCCTGAACAAAAAGTATACACATCCACGCTCAAGAAAATCTTGAATAAAGATCTAAATAGTTTTACCAGTCCATTGTTGATCGTATTAGGAAATGTCGTAAAAGAACAATCACTGCTGGATAACACAAAAAGGTTACCTGCTTTTGCCAAAAACGTTCTTTTTGCCAGCATCGATGAGAATCCCTGGCCAATTGAAGACCTGCTTTTAAGATATGGCATCTTTACCTATTCTAGACAGGTCGCAAATGTTATATATATACCAGATGAAATTGTCGATTTGAACTTATATGATACATTGATCTTCAGCTCTAAACACGCTGTTAAAAGTTTCTTTCAACATCTATCATATAATCACATTGATATAAGAAGCTTATTTTCAAGAAAGATCTTCTGCATTGGTAAAAAAACACAAGAAGAATTAGAACGAAGAGCCATACAAGTCGATCATGTTGAATCCAATTCATCCGATATGTTTACTTATATAAAGGAGCATAAAAACGCTCTTTATATAAAAGGAAAAGATGTTGATTGCCCAATCGATTCTTTAAGCACCTATCAAATTGCTCCGATAGAATTTGATTTACCTGAAGTAAAACTGGATGCCATTGGCATCAGCTGTCCACAAGCATTAGAAATCCTTGATCAAAAAGGCATTGATAAAACAATTCCAGTTTTCTGTTATGCGCATAAAACATACCAAAAGGCAAAGGAACTTGGATTTACAAATATTCATACGACGCCATCTTCAAAACAAGAGATCGTAAAGCATATCCTTGAATACTTTGGAGGAAACATATGAGAGTCTGTTTAGATATTGAATTTCAAGATGCGATCGTGTGTATCCTTGGAGGAGGGAAGGTTGCCTTACGGAAAACCAAACAATTTCTTGAAGCCGGCGCTACGATTTATATACATTCAATACAATATGAACCTGAATTTAACACACTACATATCAACAAAGTAGACAAAGATACTTTCATTCATACATTAGCCAAAGCTAAGTTAGCCATTGCCTGTACAAATAATGAATCTGTAAACAAAGAATTTATTCAAACAGCTAAAAAACATCATGTACTTGCCATGTCCTGTAATAAAAACCAGGAACAAGATACGTTTAGTACTGTGACTAAACGCGATAAACATCTTGTCTTGTCATGCCATACCAATGGAAGCTTTCCTGTGGCCAATCAGAATATAGTCAATGATTGGAAGGCTCGTCTAGAAATCCTGGAAACTTTGCGAAACAAGCTTCAAGACCATGCACTATGTCATGATCTTGTAAATCTGGATGATCAACATCTCTGCTTTTTTCAAGAAGTCTTTCAAACCAAGCAGGCCATTATCTACCTGCTTCATGGAAACTCTTCTTTAAAGGCAAGAATACAATGTCAAAATCTGATTCAACGCTCTAAAGCTAAATTTGAAGAATATACAAGCACAACTTTCTTTCTGGCAAAGAAATACCAGGATATTGATTTAGAAACACTTTGTAAACTTCTACAGGAGTTTCACATTAAACCTCATTTTGTCTTCTTGTTTTGGCAACAAGGTCGATATGTCATGCAGGGAGCACAAACAATCAATCAATTCGGCTTTGATCATCAACATATACAAATCAATCCAAATCAGTTCATAAAAGAAAGCGAAACTTTGATCATGCATACAAAACCAACCAGCAAAACACAGAATGCCGTTTTAGTCAGCATGTTGGATTCACCATTTTTACGATCACAATATCCTGATGCTCGTTTTGTTAGTTGCCTAGATGATACTAAAGTCATAGAAAGGATACTCTATGAAGTCAATTCAGCTCTTTAGTCGCATGGCTCTTTTTTTAGCACTGATGATCCTTTCAGCCTATATTCAAATTACCCTTCCAACCCCATTTATGCCTATGCATATCACCATGCAGTTATTTACTGCCATTCTATGCGGTTTTTGTCTTCCCAATAGATATGCATTCTTGTGTATGTTTACATATATATTGGTTGGTCTTCTTGGATTTCCTGTCTTTGCCAGCGGTGGAGGCCTGCAGTATATCATGAAACCAACCTTTGGCTTTGTGTTAGGTTTTCTTGCCTGCAGTACTATATGTGCCATCGCATACAAAAGAAAAAGTCCAGTCAGTCTGAAAGAATACTTTCTTGTCGGACTCACCGGACTTATCAGTTTTTATGTAGTAGGAAATATCTATTACTATTTTTCCTTTCCCATCTTGATGAATACCCGCATTCCTTTATGGTTATCTTTAACCAACGGATTTTTGGTTTCCATCATTCCAGATATATTAATCTGTTTTCTTGCCTGCAAAGTCGCAAAAACTCTACAGATACTTATCAAGTAACGCCTGCCACTGGTCGGCGTTTTCTTTTTGCCAGTTTTCAAATGTTGCATTGGCATTAGAAACCAGTGTACCAAGTTCAATAAAGAAATCATTGATATCACTTTCCAGGATCAACCCTACTTCTTTACCAAACTGTGTATCTTCTAGATCTGAAGATCCATTGACACTCATCTTAAATGCCGAATACGGTTTCTTATCTACCAACTTAGTAAATCCCTGTAATCCAATCGCTCCAATCTGATTGGTTCCACAAGAACTTGGACATCCAGAAATATACACACGAGGTAAAACTCCTTCTTTAAACTCATAAGGACGTAAAGCTTCGATCAAAGATTTTAAAACATTATTAGAATCACGAAGTCCAACTTGACATGTGCTGGCTCCAATGCAGGAAACACTTGTTTCAAACGTTGTATGAGCCCCATCTTGCGTATGTTCTAATACTTTTTGAACTTCATTTCCGTTTAGATTTACGATATAGATATCTTCCTGTGGCGTTAAACGAAGTTCAACTTCATCCATATCCTGGACCACATCATAAAGTTCTTTCCATTTATCCAGGCTCATATTTCCACATAATGGATGATATTTCACCGCATATAAACCTGATTGTTTTTGTTTGATCACACGATCTGGAATAACATCTAGTTCCTTGCCTTCTTTTTGGATCACTACATCTTCTACATGTACATCATGATCCAGATACTTCTTGGCTAATTCGACTTTTTCATGAAATTCCTCTACGATCCTGTCCTTTCCTAGACTCATCTGAAGATATCTAGAACGAGCTTTCGCGCGATTTTGATAATCCCCATGCTCCATGAACATCAAGACCATTGTATTAATATAATAAAGAATATCTTTAGGATCGATATGATCTCCAACCTTGACACCCATCATCGGATTGTTTCCAAGTCCTCCGCAACAATACACATCAAAAGTATGATCCTTATTGGCAATAAATCCCAAATCTCTAAAGTTGGCATGTACTTCATTGGTTTTGGAGTTTGAAAAAGCTACCTTAAGCTTTCTAGGAAGAGAATACTTGTTTACGATGCTTAACAAATACTCACCAGCTACCTTCGCATAAGGATAGACATCAAAAGCTTCTTCTGGATCCAATCCGGATAATACAGAACACATGACATTACGCGGATAATCTCCACCGCCGCCTCGCGTTACGATATCTTTTTCTAAAGCTTCTTTCATGATCGGCGTTAAAGCTTCCGGTCTTACATCATGCAGCTGAACGGTTTGACAAGTCGTACAATGCGTACGCACAATTCCATGTTCTTGACATTGATCAATGATAAATTTCAATTTTTCTTTTGTGATACGTCCCTGATTCATTCTAAGTCGCAACATAAAGGCTTCTCCACCACGCTGCGCATAAGAACCAAACCCACCGCTGTATCCTTTATACTCTTTCATAGAAATTTCTTTTTGGATAAACTGTTTGGTCTTACGTTCAAATTCAGGAAGTTCCTGTAATAATTCTTCTCGTAATGTATTCATATTCTTCTCCATTTCTTTCTTTCATTATACCTTATCAGATATTTATTACTATGAAAATTTATTAAAAGTCTGCGTCAAATCTGGTACGATTTGTTTTTTTCTTGATAATAAATCTTTTACAAATACATTCTTCTTTCCAAATGTCTGCCATAATAAATTTTCTTTCGATCCAGCCCCATATAAGATCGAACCCTTTTTCTTGATACTGGTAAAAGCTACGATCACTAGATCGCCATTATATTTGATTGTCATTTCCTCTAAGATTTCCTGCACCTTTTCTTTAATAGACCGGACAGAACTTAAATCCAATATAAAGACTTGAGAGATCAATACTTTTGATCCCTTCATATCAAAAGTCTTCATATCTGCTTCAATACGCTGAATCAATTCTTCTTTAGAGATATTCTTAGGAAGATTCATCGTGATCGAAAACATTTTATAGGCTAGAGCATCTGCATCTTCATGCGATATCATCGCCAACTGTTGGGCAAGCTCTGTATCTTTTTTTGTCGTTGTCGGAGATTGAAAATTTAATCCATCAGAAATAATAGCCCCTAAAAGTAAGCCCGCTAAATTCTCTGGAATTTCAATATGACGCTCAAAAAACATCGATGTAATGATCGAAGCTGTACTTCCTATGATCTCATTGCGAAACGCTATTGGCGAAAGCGTAGAAAAATTATGGATCCTATGATGATCGATCACTTCTAATAAGTTGGCTTTTTCAATCCCGTTTACCGATTGAGAGAATTCATTATGATCGACCATAATAATATTCTTATTTTGCGCATTCATGATATGGTATCTGGAAACATAACCAATCAAACAATCTTTTTTATCTAAAACAGGATATGTATTAAACGTCGTATCTCTCATCTTGATCATTACATCTTCGACAAACTCATCTTCTTTAAAATATGTGATCTTCTTTTGCATGATCAATTTAACCGGGATCGAGAAATACAAGTAACGTGAAGTATTCATACTTCCAATACCCGAAATAATGATCGAACAGTTATGTTCTCTAGCTGCCTTTAAGACATCTTCTTCAATATGATCTGTCCAGACCGCAATCAAGATACCCGCGCCTTTTTCAATGCTTTCTTTTTGTCCCTGTGGATCATCTCCAATAATAACGATACGATCTTGTATTTCATAGCGTTCCAGTTTTGTCTTGCAAAGCGCAATAATACTGACTTTACCATTCACATGGTGTTCATCTGCCTTATATATGATCTTTCCTTCAATTGTCTTTGCCATCAACTCAATCGGTGTCTCTTTTAATAAATCAATACCTAAAGCTGTATCTCCCATACCTAAAAGTGCTAAATCACTTCTTGTGACAACCCCTAATAACTTTTGATCTTGATCTAAAACGCCCAAAATACGCGCCTGATTCTGGTTCATGATTTCTTTGGCCTCAAAAATTGTTGTATCCGGTAAGATATGATCCGCCTGTTTTAATTCAATTTCAGATAAACGAACTCTTGCATCTTCTATTAATACAGGTTCTTCATACCCAAAGCGATCAAGAAGATAGGCTGTTTCTTCATTTATATCCCCTAAACGTCCCGCAACAGCTTTTTTCCCACATTGATTTAATAAATATGCATAAGCTATTGCACTGACAATGGAATCTGAATCTGGTTTTTTGTGTCCAATTACATAAATTTCATCATTTTTCATGCTATTACCTCAGATTGATTATAACAGTATTGTGATTTATACCGCAACATTTCTACAAGCTTTCAACCATAGTTTTTGTACATTTTAACAAACTAAAATTCTTTTTTTACAACCTCCCTTTATATAAAGGGAATGCACTTTTTTAGAGAAAATACAAGGTTGTTTTTTAAAAATTTCGATGTATACTCTAAGTACACAGTCAAAATAGTTGAACCGTCAACTATTTTGTGTTTAAGTATAAGTAGTAGTACAAAGATAAGGAGATTTAGTATGAACGTTATTAAAAGAAGCGGTGAAGAAGTCGCTTTTGATATTTCTAAGATCGAAAATGCCATCCGCAAAGCAAACAAAGCTACCTCTCATTCCCAAATGAGCGAAGCCACGATTTTAAAAATATCAAAACGCGTTTCCGACAAAGTTGAATCATTAAAGCGAAGCACAAGCGTAGAAGAAATCCAGGATATGGTCGAAACAGAAATCATGCGCGAAAATTATTTCGCAGTAGCGCATAATTACATCACATATCGTTATGAAAGAGCACTTGTCCGCAAAGCCAATTCAACAGACAAGCAGATCTTAAGCTTGTTGGAAAGAAACAATGAAGAAGTAAAACAGGAAAACTCAAATAAGAACCCATTAGTCAACAGCGTACAGCGTGACTACATGGCCGGCGAAGTTTCAAAAGACATAACAAAACGATTCCTATTACCTCAAGAAGTAATTGAAGCTCACGAACAAGGAATCATTCACTTCCATGATTCAGACTATTTTGCCCAGCACATGCATAACTGCTGTCTGGTTAACTTAGAAGACATGTTACAAAATGGTACGGTCATTTCTGAAACGATGATTGAAAAACCACACAGTTTCTCTACAGCATGTAATATTGCCACACAGATCATTGCTCAGGTCGCAAGTTCTCAATACGGCGGACAAAGCATCACCCTTTCCCACCTTGCCCCATTTGTACAGGTAAGTCGCGAAAAGGCAAGACGTGAAGTTAAAGAAGAATTGATCGCTTCTAATCTTGATTCAAGTGAAGAGACAGTAAACAAGATCGCTGAAATGCGTGTACGCAAAGAAATCGAAAAAGGTGTACAGGTCATCCAATATCAAGTCATTACTTTGATGACAACAAACGGACAAGCTCCATTTGTAACAGTGTTCATGTATCTAAACGAAGTACCAGAAGGACAGACACGCGATGACTTGGCATTGATCATTGAAGAAATGTTAAAACAGCGTATCAAAGGTGTTAAAAACGAAAAAGGCGTTTTCATTACACCAGCCTTCCCTAAATTGATCTATGTATTGGAAGAAAACAATATCCGCGAAGGAAGTCAATATTGGCACCTTACAAAACTTGCAGCTCAATGCACCGCAAAACGTATGGTCCCTGACTACATCTCTGAAAAGAAGATGTTGGAACTTAAAGTAGATAAAAATGGAAACGGAAACTGCTATCCTTGCATGGGATGCCGTTCTTTCCTTACTCCATACGTTGATGAAAACGGCAAACCTAAATATTATGGACGCTTCAACCAAGGTGTAGTTACGATCAACTTAGTTGACGTAGCATGTTCTTCAAAAGGTGATGAAGAAGCTTTCTGGAAGATCATGGACGAAAGATTAGCTCTATGTAAAGAAGCCTTGATGTGCCGTCATAAACGTTTGTTAGGAACACCAAGCGATGTAGCACCAATCCTTTGGCAAAATGGTGCTTTAGCTCGTCTTGAAAAAGGTGAACCAATCGACAAATTGCTATTTAATGGATATTCTACAATTTCATTAGGATACGCCGGATTATGCGAATGTGTATACTACATGACAGGCGGACCACACACAGAAGAACCAGGAACATCTTTTGGCTTAAAAGTAATGCAGTATCTAAACGATGCATGTGCTAAATGGAAAGCCGAAGAAAATATCGATTTCAGTATCTATGGAACACCAATGGAATCTACAACATACAAATTCTCTAAATGTTTGCAGGAACGTTTTGGTATCATTCCTCATGTAACGGATAAAAACTATATCACAAACAGTTATCACGTTCATGTTACGGAAGAAATCAACGCTTTCGATAAATTAACATTTGAAGCACAGTTCCAGAAACTTTCTCCAGGTGGAGCCATCTCTTATGTAGAAGTTCCAAACATGGAAAACAACATCGACGCCGTATTGGCAATCATGCAGCACATCTATGAAAACATCATGTATGCTGAATTGAACACAAAGAGCGATTATTGCCAGGTATGTGGCTACAGCGGTGAAATCCAGATCGTAGAAGATGAAAACCATAAATTGATCTGGGAATGTCCAAACTGTGGAAACCACGATCAGGAAAAGATGAATGTCGCAAGACGTACATGCGGTTATATCGGAACTCAGTTCTGGAACCAGGGACGTACACAAGAAATCAAAGAACGCGTAATGCATCTATAACCCCCTAGAAGACCTTTGATCCCCGAAATCAAAGGTCTTTTTCTATGCAAAGATTCTTTGCATGACAAAAGAATCAAACCTGTATTATGATGTAGTAAAGAAAGGAGGTCATCTTTATGTCAACCAATCTAGCAAACAATTTAAAGTATCTTAGAACATTACATAACTATTCCCAAGATGAATTAGCCAAACAACTTTATGTCAGCCATCAAACCATTTCCAATCATGAAACCGGAAAATCCCAACCAGATCTCGATACAATCCATGCCTACACCAAATTCTACGATGTAAACTTTCAAGATTTGATCCACACAGATCTTTCTAAGCACAACCATCGAACAAAAGTTATTTTCGATGAAGTGATCTTTGATAAAAGAGATAAGACGATGATCATCCTAAACGGTACAAAAGGAACTTATGATTATCGAAACTGCATCGCCTGCAAGATCTTAAACGAAGATGCCCGCTACAAAGGAAAGGAAAAACCTTTTACACATACTTTTATTGATCGAAAGATCCAATCAAGAATCTTATTTGAACCAACCTTCTACATCGGCTTAAAAATCATCTTAAAAGACAAAACAGAACTAGCCATCTATACCTCTAAAGAAAAAACGTACAGTGGAACCGATCAATATAGAATCGATCATGCCAAAGCAGAAGAAATCAAAAAATTTATCGATAAAATAATCAAAACATATAATAACTAAGGATGTGATCCTATGACTTACTTATCCAACAATCTTAAATATCTAAGAAACCAACAAAATTTATCACAAGCCACTTTAGCTAACCTATTATTTGTCACTCATCAAACGATATCCAATCATGAAACCGGAAAATCCAAACCGGACTTTAAGATGATCCAGAAGTATGCTGATTTTTATCATGTAGAAACCCATAATTTGATCTATAACGATCTTTCAATAGGCAAAAAAGAATCACTGAAAGTCTTTGATGAAGTCATCTTTAATAAAAGAGATAAAACAATGATCATCTTAAACGGAACCAAAGGAACTTATGACTATCGCCAAATCAAAAAATGTGAGATCCTAAACGAGGCTGCTCATCACAAAGGAAAAGAAGAGCCTTTTAAGCACATTATCGTAGCTGGTGTTGAATGGATGACACAAGCCAATATTCTGGAAAGATCTTTCTATGTCGGTCTAAAAATCACCATGAAAGACAATTCAGTATTAGGAATCTATACCTGCAACCAACCAACCCGTGTTCAAAGTGACATTCACATCAAAGGCTATAACGAAGCCAAACAAATCAAAGCTTTTATCGATAAGATCATGCGCAAATATAAAGAATAATGATATTGAATTTGGTATAATGAAACCAAGGAGGAAATCACAAATCATACATGTGATATCAATAACGGTTATGTATTATGGAAATATAAAAAAATACGATATTGCCGATGGCGAAGGCGTTCGTGTAACCTTGTTTGTATCTGGATGCACCAACCATTGTTTAAACTGTTTTCAACCGGAAACATGGGACTTTAACTATGGAAAACCATATACAAAAGAAACAGAAGATGAAATCATCGAAGCTTTAAAAGCTCCCTATATCAGCGGCTTAACACTTCTAGGGGGCGAACCATTCGAACCCGAGAATCAAAGAGAATTGGTCCACCTATTAAAAAGAGTACGTGAAGAACTTCCAAACAAAACTATTTGGAGCTACACAGGATTTGTCTTGGACCAGGATCTTTTGGATGGCGGCAGAAAGCATTGTGAAGTGACAGATGAAATGTTATCGTATCTAGATGTTTTGGTGGATGGTCCATTTATTGAAGCCAAAAAGAATATCTCTCTAGCTTTTCGCGGAAGCGAAAACCAAAGAGTTATCGATATGAAAAAATCATTAAAAGAACAAGAAGTCATTCTTTATCTTGAATAACAAAAAAAATTCGATTTCGCTATAATTGCGTCATCGAATTTTTTATTACTAACGAATTTCTACAGGTGTATATCCTTCTTCTTTTACCGCATTGAATAAAACTTCATCAGCGATTTCCTGACTCATCTCAATTTCAGCTGATTTAGAATCAAGATCTACATTGGCACTGATTACACCATCCACACCTTCCAAAGCATTTTTAACGTGTCTTACACAATTTTGACACATCATTCCATCCACGATCATAGTTTTCTTCATAGTTTTTACTTCCTCCTTTTCTATGATAGTTTCTTCATCTTTTACATTAATTACACTAGGCTTAAAGAAACGTAAACGCAATGCGTTTGTCACAACACAAACTGAACTTAAAGACATGGCAGCTGAACCAATCATCGGCGATAACAACCACCCAAATAATGGATAGAAGACACCAGCTGCAACTGGGATTCCTAAAAAGTTATAGAAGAAAGCCCAGAATAGATTCATCTTGATATTACGAATGATAGATGTACTAAGATCTATTGCGGTATTCACATCCAATAATGAATTTTTCATCAAGACGATATCTGCCGAATCAATCGCAATATCGGTTCCCTGTCCAATGGCAACACCAATATCTGCACGCATCAAGGCTGGTGCATCATTGATACCATCTCCAACCATCATAACTTTACGCTGTTCACTTTGTAATCTTCGAATGACACTTTCTTTATCCGCCGGCAATACATCCGAGATCACTTCATCGATATGCAATCCTTGGGCAACCGCTTTAGCTGTTCTTTGATTATCTCCGGTCAACATAACAACATGAAGACCTTTTCGTTTGAATTCTTGAATAGCTGCCTTGCTGGTGTTACGAATCGTATCGGCAACCGCAATGATTCCAAGCGCTTCTGTTTCATCCGTAAAGATCAAAGGTGTCTTTCCTTCATCTGCCAGTTTTTCTATATCTTTTTCATTAAAGGAAATTCCATTTTCTTTGATAAAAACCGAATTCCCAGCAAAATATGTTTGCCCATCTATCTTTGCCTTGACTCCTTTTCCTCCAACAGCTTCAAATTCTTCAACACTCTTTAAAGAAAGTTGTTTTTGTTTTGCCTTGCTTAAGATAGCCAAAGCTAAAGGATGCTCACTTCCCTGTTCAATCGATGCTGCTAAAGTAAGAAAAGCATCATCTGACATATCTTTATATTTGACAATATTTTGAATCAATGGTTTTCCTGAAGTAATCGTACCTGTTTTATCTAAAACGATCGTATCTACACTATGTAATGTTTCTAGACTTTGAGCTGATTTAATCAAGATACCCTGGCTGGCTGCTTTACCCGTTCCTACCATAATGGCTACCGGTGTAGCCAAGCCTAAAGCACAAGGACAGGAAATAACCAACACACTGATCGCATTAGATAGAGCAAATTCAAAACTTTGTCCTAATGCCAACCAGACGATTGCAGTTACAATGGCAATCCCAATAACGATCGGCACAAAGATTCCACTTACCTTATCAGCCAATCTAGCAATTGGAGCCTTAGAATTTCCAGCCTCATCCACAAGACGAATGATCTGTGCCAGGGTCGTATCATCACCAACTTTTAATGCCTCAAATTTAAATGAACCATTTTGATTTAAGGTTGCGGAAATAACCATATCCCCCGGTTGTTTTTCAACTGGAATGCTTTCACCAGTAATAGTGGATTGATCTACATACCCAGTTCCTGAAATGATCTTTCCATCAACGGGAATCTTTTGGCCTGGTTTGATGACTACGATATCCCCCTGCATCACTTCTGATGCCGATACCAAGATCTCTTTTCCATCGCGAATGACCGTAGCACTTTTTGGTGCCAGATCAACCAACTTGCTTAAGGCATCCGTTGTTTTTGATTTGGATCTAGATTCTAAATATTTCCCAACACTGACCAATGTTACGATCATAGCTGCTGATTCAAAATATAAGGCATGCATCGCATGATGTACCATTTCCATATTTCCATAGCCAAAACCATATGCCATCCTATATACAGAATATAAACCATATACATATGAAGCTAAAGAACCAATCGCAACCAATGAATCCATATTTGGCGCTCTTTTTATCAACGCTTTAAATCCATGCACAAAGAAATGATTCTGGATAAATAAGATAATTGTTGCTAGTAAAAGCTGGGTGATGCTGGAAATCATCGCATTTTCTTCGCCTGCCAAAATTGGGATCCCCATCATGGGCCCCATCGCAATCAACATCAAAGGCACCAGCAGGATCAAAGAATACACCAATCTTTGTTTGGCGTGTTTTTGTTCGTCCTGTACTCGCTTTTGACGATCATCCCACTCCTTTTTAAAACCTTCACTTTCTTTTTTCTTGCCCTTTGCGCTTGCACTATATCCAATATTTTCTACCGCTAAACTAATCTTGTCTTCATCCACCTTGTCTTCATCATATTCAACTTTCATAGAATTCGACAATAAGGATACATCGACATTTTTAACACCATCTAATTTTAATACACATTTTTCAACGTTAGCCTGACATGCTGCACATGTCATACCTCCAACATCAAACTGTTGCTCCTTCAAAAGCACCACCTTCTTTCTATTTCAATTTTTTAATTAATTCCATGACCTCTGTCATTACTTCTGGATCATCGGCTTTGGCTTTATCTCGCACACAAGTTTCAAGATGATCTTTTAATACGATATATCCAACTGACTGCAGTGCACTCTCTACAGCCGAAATCTGTACCAGCACATCTCCACAATAGCGATTGTCATCTAACATTTTTTCTATCCCGTTTAATTGACCAATGATACGATGAATACGACTTTTTAAATTTCTTAATTCCTTTTCATCTCTTGGTTGATCTTTAAATCTACATTCCATATACCCATACCTCCTATACACATCTGCATTATATACCCCTTAACTGTATATGACAAGTAAAAAGACCGAAGAAATTTCTTCAGTCTTTATTTACAGATCATATCTCTTGAAATATCACTCAAACTCTTGGCACCACACATCTCCATGGCATCTTTTAATTCTAAACCAAGCTTATCTACTAGAGTCTGGATCCCTTCTTTGGCTCCTCCATATACCGCATTGACAAATGGACGGGCAATAATGACTCCATCAGCTCCTAATGCAAGAGCCTTAAACACATCTGTTCCGCTGCGGATACCGCCATCAACCAAGATCTTCATATCCTGTCCAACGACTTTTACGATATCTTCTAAGACATCTGCTGTAGCCGGACAGCTATCCAGTACTCGTCCACCATGATTGGAAACAACAATAGCACTGGCTCCTGCTTCTTTAGCCTTTAAAGCCCCTTTTACGGTCATGATTCCTTTTACAATGAACGGCACTGGTGTTTGATCAATAATTTCTTTGAGTTCTTCAACGCTCTTTCTTCCAGCTGGTGGAATAGAACCTTTTAAAAATGGTAAACCAGCTGCATCGATATCCATCGCAATCGCAAATGTCCCTGAATCGATAGCCAGCTTTAATTTTTCCATATATACTTCTTTATTCCAAGGCTTGATTGTTGGAATTCCCATCCCTTCATTTTTCTTGATCGCAACCGTTATATCCTGCATGATCTTTGGATCTTTTCCATCTCCGCAAAACGCAACGATACCTGCTTCTTTGCAGCCTTCAACTAAAACATTATTATACTTTTCATCATCATAAAGATCTCCATAATGCAACTGCACAGCTCCAACCGGACCGGCAAAGAATGGATATTTAAATGTCTTTCCAAAGATTTCTAAACTTGTATCTGCTTCAACATTATCTACGATCGTATCCATATTTAAATAAATCTTCTGCCATGCATCATAGTTGCGGATTGCTGTTTCACCAACACCTTTAGCTCCTGGACCAGGAATTTGGTTTCTACATGCCTTTCCATTACAAATAGGACAGCTTTTACAATATGGTCCCATGACTTCTCTTGATTTTTGTAACACCGTTTCATATGTCATAAAAAAACTCCTCCAAACATATCTATTATATAGTTTGGAGAAGATTACTTCTACTATAATTTAATATCCAAATTCATCAAGATCCTTCTCGACAAATTTCTTTCCATCAAATGCCATCATAGATTGAAATCCACACTCTTTGATCAATTCGAGAGATTCTTTATAGTTACATTCTAGTTTAAATCGATTGTGACAATCGCTGTTTAACAATATCTTTCCACCCTTTTGATAAATATATTCCAACAATGTTTTATGTGGATAGGGACTCTTGCGATAACCACGGGCAATTGCCCCTGTATTCACTTCAAATATCTTATTGGCCTTGATCAACTCATCAATACATTCTTTGGCTAGTGCTAAATAGTCCAAGTTATCAAATCGAATAAAAGATTCATCTTCATTGAATTTGGTCAATAAATCGACGTGTCCTACGATATCCACTTCATCCATAGCAGCAATCTTTTTTACTTCTTCATAATAGACTTTGGCATATGTTAAAAAATCTCCACAAAATTCAACGATTTTCTCTGTTGTATTTTTATCCATATCTACTGCCAGATATTGATCCGCTACATTCACAAAATGAACACTTCCAATAATATAATCAAAAGGATCATTCTTTTCAAAGCGTTTTCCCAAGACATCCTGTTCTATTCCTAGATAAATAGAAATCTGATCTTTATACTTTTCTTTTGCCTGTTGTACGTCTAGGATGTATTTTTCCATTTCATCAAATGGCATGGAATATGTATCAATGCTGCAATAACCATGGCCTGAAAATCCAAGCACATCAAAATTTCTGGAAATTGCCTCTTGAACCATTTCTTCGATCGTATCTTTTCCATCACAATACAACGAATGAGTATGAAGATTTTGTTTGAACATAGAACCACCTCGTTGGTATTATCGCATGTTATGCTTAAATTTGCCTGTTAATTTTTATTAACTTTTAAGATCCTGTCAAGCCAGATAACACAACCGGTATAAATATCTTGATATGCCGTCTCAAAATCATCTGTATACCAAGGATCTGCCACATCTTTTCCATCCAGCAACTTATGAATTTTCTGTTTTGGATCTTCACGAATGATATATTGAATATTTCGCATATTGTTTCGATCCATACAAAAGATATGATCCCATTCATCATATTCATTAGCTCTAATTTGTCTAGCTCTATGTCTTGCATATGGAATCTTTTTCTCACTTAACTTTCGCTTTGCACATGGATACATGTCATTTCCAATTTCTTCTGTACTTGTTGCGGCCGATTCAATTAAAAATTCATTTCCCAATCCTTTATCTTGAACCAGCTTTCTCATAATAAACATAGCCATTGGACTTCGACAAATATTGCCATGACAGACAAATAATATTTTAATCATAAACGAAAACTCTCCTAAAATATCGTATTCTGCTTCAATTTGTCACAGTTTACAAACTATAAATTTTACTCTAAGATTGTTAAATATCACAGATTGCGCAAAATGCAGCAAAACAGAGCAAGCTGAGACAATCAAACGTAGTAAGAATTGAATTTTTTTACTACTGTGCTTATTTTATCATAGTTTTCTAGATTTAGAGAGTAAGGAATCATAGTAGTCATCCATTGTCGATGTCAAACTTAACATTAATCCTTGTTCCTTCAAATCAGCGAATACTCCTTGCCTGACGTTAACATCTTGCTCTTATTTAATAATTATATTTATCGTAATTTCAAGACTTTTGATTCAATTTATTCACATAGATGTATAATTTTTATTAGAAATTAACGAATTAAACATCACCACAAGCATTTCCTGCAGTGCTATCTAACTTCCCCATTCCACATGCAATTTCTTTGCATAATAATAGAAGTATCCATAATCAATTGAAAAAACTTCTTCATTCAAAGGGCAGTTTCGCCATTTGAAATAGTATCTGTTACTCCTTGAGCTTCATTTCCTAACTGTTCCAAGAATCATTATTGTTTCATATATTTCATTCTGCAAATCATCTGCACACAGAAATACATCTTGCCTCTACTTAATACGCAATCCTAAAATAATTCAAATACGCTTTATACTTATCCTGTGCTGTCAAGCAGGTATCTGTTAGATACCCTTTTTCATTATCCCATTCTTTTAACCCACGGTAATAAAACAGTTTCAGATTATCCTCGATAATGAATGGAACTATATTGTGTTTCAAGCATTCCTTAAACATGATCAATCTACCTACGCGACCATTTCCATCCTGAAAAGGATGAATTCGTTCAAATTTTACATGAAAATCCAAGATGTCTTCAAGTGTCTTTTCTTTTATTACGTTATATTCTTTCAATAACATTTTCATCTTATCGGCAACTTCTTCAGGCAAAGCAGTATCCATTCCACCCACTTCATTAGGTATTTTCTTATACTCTCCCACTGCAACCCTCTCTTTTCTAGAATCGCAGGTTCCATTTTTCAAAGTCAGATGAAGTTTCTTAATAAACTTTTCACTTAAAATATCATCTGCATGATCTATGACCAGATCAATACAACAAAAATGATTTACGGTTTCAATTATATCATCTACATTAAGAACTTCATTCTCTACACCGACAGTATTGGTTTCAAAAATATATCTAGTCTGATTACGAGTCAAACGACTCCCTTCCATATGATTGGAGTTATACGTTAAATCAATTTGTGTCCTGTGGTAAATACCACCGGAATATTTTCCTTCTTTTTGGTCCCTTAAAATATCCAACAAAGTAAGCGTATGTCCTTTCTTTTTGTTGGAACGTTCTGGTTTTTCAGCATTCTCAGGAATATTCCAAGTCTTTCCTGTAAGAAAAGCCCCCTGCACACGCCCATGAGCGCAATAATTTCTTACACTGCGTTCAGATATATTCCATTTTTTTGCTATTTCTATTACCGAAAGATATCTCATATTTCCTCCATTCAACCATAAAGTTCAATCATTACCCTTTTTGTAAAATATCTTACAAGCCTTTTTATCGTTATAGTTGAATATTTAACATACAAAGGCAACAATGAATTCACATCATTTTCTAGGTTCACATAATCTTTATTGATTCATTCCACTATATCAAGTATATCATGCATCGGCAATATTTTAACATAAAATAGATTTAAATTATCACATTTTTTGCCGATAGAGGAAACTTTATTCATTAGATTTCATCAAAAAAAGCCGCTTGATCATTTAAACGACTATATCTTATTTTGATAATTGATCTACAACTTCATCAATGATATTCATTGCGTTTAAAGTTCGAGGATATCCTATATAAGGCATGCACTGTTCTACGATGCTATAAAGTTTTGCCTTATCATTTCCTGCCATGATATTTCCAGCTGTATGACCTCGAAGCTGATTTTCACATCCACCTTGGGCAAGAATAAAACAGAATGTGATCATTTTTCGTTCCCTATCATTTAAACCATTTCGAGTATAATAATCTCCAAAACAATTATCTGCTAACCATCGATTGACATTGCTTCTTAATTCTGGTGCATCTGTCTGTTACTTTCTCATACCTAGGCCAAACAAGGAAACTTGTTTTTCCAATCCATCATGAAATCTTGTCTTCTCTGTCACAGTTTTTTGTGAAGGCAATGGCAATGTAACCCCAAATTCTTCCATCACTTTATTTGTCGCAACTAGAAAATCATGAACACGTCCAATACCTAGGTAAGCTGTAGCCTGATAAACAGTTTCTTTGATCGCAACAGGATCTACCCCACTCTTTAAAGCAGCATGCAGCCACATGCTCTACATCTGCTATACTTACAGTAAATGCTTTATTGATCATGATATTATCCGTAGTTTGATGATCACCTAAAGAGATAATGATTTGATCCATTCCAACAATACCACCCCAGGCTGCGTTCATCGCATTCGCTTTTCCATGTTCATCATAACTTGCGATAATCATAACAGGTTGTGGAAACAAATAAGGTTTTGCTCCTAAGTTTTTTTCATATAGAATTCCTCCTATTTCACAAATCAGACAATCAATGAGAATATTTAAAATTCTCACTTTTATATCGACCTAGTTAATCAAATTATAGAAATAGATCAATTTAGTGTACAATACCAATTTTGCAAACTAGTATAACTAAAATGCATACTAAAAAAGTCGAGATATACTCGACTTATTTCAATTCCTCATAAAATGAGCTTAAGACTTTAGCAGATTGAATCAATTCTTCCTTTTCTTCCGGCAACAAACGAATTTCTACTGTTTCTTTAGCTCCACTGCTATTTAAGATCGTAGGAACAGATAGATAGACTTGATCAATACCGTATAAACCTTCCACTAAAACGCTGACTGGTAAGATACGGTTTTCATTAAACAAGATTGATTTAACAATAGCTGTTGTTGAAGCGGCAATACCATAACAAGTATTCCCTTTTCTACTAAAGATTTCCCAACCAGCTGCTTTAGTTTGTTCTAATAATGTTTCTTTCGTTTCATTCTTTGTACGATCTGCATTATCGCTCATAACATCCGTTAAACTTTTTCCACCAATTGTCGAAGAAGACCAGGCAACCATTTCACTATCACCATGCTCTCCTAAAATAAATGTGTGAACACTTTTTGAATCTAGATCATACATCGATGCCAGGCTGCAGCATAATCTTGCGGTATCCAAAGTCGTTCCACTTCCTATAACCTGTTTTGCGGGAAGACCCGAAAACTTCCATACAAGATATGCCATGATATCAACTGGGTTTGAAACAACAATAAAGATTCCTGAAAAACCACTATCCATAACAGAAGAAACAATGCTCTTCATGATCTGAATGCTTGGTTTTAACATTTCCAAACGATTGTTTGAATCCTTTGGCATTGGTGCACTTGCGGTAATGATTACGATGTCTGCATCTTTACATTCTTCATAATCTCCTGCATGAATCGTAATGTTTCGATTCATAAAATGAATCGCATGTTGCATATCCAATGCTTCTCCATATGCCTTTTCTTTATTTACATCAATCAAAACAATTTCTTCGCATAAGCCTTGATTGATAATGCTGTATGCAGTTGTAGAACCAACATTTCCAGCTCCTACAATGACAACTTTTGAATTTTTAAATTTCATGTTCTCCTCTTTCTAAGAATGTCATTCATCCTGAACACTGATCTTATTCTATCATCCTTCATACTATATAGCCAGCTAAGCGCCTGATTAGCGATCTATCGGTGTATAGTTAATTTCAGCTTCTTCATCCGTTGTTTCCAATTTCATAATAACTGGACGCAAACCATCATTACAGCTGCAAATCGCAACACCTGGTTTCTTGATCCAGTCCCCATAATAAAACAACTCTTTTTCAGCACCATGCGCTAACGCAAACACATATTGATAAATCGCCTTCCATGCCTCATCACAAAAACCCTCCGGTTTCGCATAATCTGCATAGAAAACCTGTCCCTATTGCATCATTGGACAAGCTGTTAGGCCAGGCACTCCATATTCTTCAGCCAATTCTTTATCTAATGTTGTCTTTAAAATTGTTATCTTAACTCTTTTCATACTTTCACCCCATAACTCAATTATAAATTATATATTCTAATAAGACACATATAAAAAAGGAACTAGGTTTTCCCTAATTCCTTAAATCTTCTTATTTTGCATCAATACGACGTTTGATTGTGATGATTGCCACCAAACTTGCACATGCTGTCATCAATGCGATATACAATGGTGCATTCTGGAATAATCCTGTATCTGCTCTGTCTTTATTCTTGACGATTTCTCCGGCTTCATCCGTTCCCCAGATTACTACAAATGGTGAGAATGATGTTGTTTCAAATTCAATATGATCATCCAGCTGTGTTACGGTCATTTTTTCCATTTCACAATTCATAATTGCACTTTGAACATCATCATAAGTCATATCACGATTTAGATCTTTATAATGTAAAACAATAATACTTGTATCTTTGTCTACTCCTTCTGGATAAGGCATATACACAGTAACATTCTTATCAGCTTTTAAAACAACATTTCCATTGTTTTGGTCTACGATATCCATATACTTAAATGAATACTGTGGATTTGTAATTCCTGCCTGTTCCAATAGACCATACTGATTACATAGTTGTTCAGCCTTTTCTGTCAACCATCCAATACGACGATCATTGTTCGCATCGGTTCCTTCTGGAAGGATATCATCATACAACAAAGATGGATCCGCATTTTTCTGAACTTCCAATCCTTCTTCACCGTTGATGTAGAAGTTAGTTCCTTCAGGTACAGTTGCCATAGGAACACCTGCTTTTGGCTCGGTTCCTTCTTTCTGGATAGAAGTTGTTAAGTTTTCATCTGTCACATTGACAACACCACGAACATATAATTTACCTGTAGCAATTACTGTTCTATCAAAATCCACATCGATTGCATCAGTTTGCACATTTGCGGTTAATGATTTAGATTCATTTATTTCTCCAGATGTGAATGAGTCTCCCTCTACAGATCCAACCATTGTTGTATATACTTTGTTCACTGCATTCGTCAAATCAAAATTAGCATTTGTTTGGATATTACCAGCATCATCAATAACTCGTAAAGTCGGTTTACGACCATCTGCCAATGCCAACGAATATACATAATTTCCATCTTTTGTAGATTCAGAACCATCAGCATCTGTATATTTTGTCATTTTCCAATGGCGTAATTCTTCACCATTGTTATAGTTATATGTATACTCAAAACTGAAGTTATTTGTTTCTTCAGATAAATCAACTGGTTGTCCATTTGATTGAATTGCATCATTAATTTCTTTTGGCAAAGTTACATAATATCCTGGTTCAGGGAAACCATTGCTTGTATCGTTATCCTCAACTTTATCAACATTTTCATATCCTTCACCACCAACATACATAGTTAAATCAATTGGTGTAAATGTTGTAACTGGTGCATAAGCAGCTTTTAGACCAATATTTCCAGTAACGTTTTCTCCTGCTTCAGGCATTGTAAATGTTTTTACATATTTATATTGATTCCAACGAGCTGTTTCACCATTTTTCATCTTTCCACTATAGCTTGGATTTGCACCATCGTAGAACCAATTTGTAATTGCCTGATCTTCATTTGTGTCATCTCCATCATGAGTTAAGATATTTCCAATAGATGGTTGACTAATTTGTAGTCTAGCACCATTACCATTGTAAATATCATCACCTGCTGTTTTAGCGCTGTTATTATAGATCAAGGCATTTTGAGGAAGTATTAAATTTGCAGCATTACCTGAGTTATAAATACCGCCTCCATTGCTTGTTTTTCCTTTGTCATTTACATTATCAACAATTGTTAGATTAACATTATCATCAAATTTAATGTTTCCATTATTAGATAATCCACTGCAATAGTTGTTTGTAATAGTTACAACTGCTCCATCTTGAACATGTCCATCTGTAACACCGCTCGTTAATTTCAAACCAGCAAAATCGCCATTATATGAATTACGAGTTACTTTCAATGTAGAGGTTCCATCTACTTGTAAATCTTCACTTGCATAAACACCATAGTAACCATTATTATCTGACTCAAAATTAGTATAATTGCTTAACTTAACTCTTGAAGCAGACAAGCCATGTCCAGCATTATTCAAATACTTAACAACAGCATAGTTTGTTGCTGTAAAAACGCCACCATTTGAAGCATTAGCTGTACAATTCTGTACTGTAAACTGTGAATTATCCACATATATTTCTGGACTGTTTACATATCCACGGTTGGTTCCATCAATCAAGAAAGTACTTCCACCTGTTACGTTAACTTTAGCTTGTCCTGTTTTATCCAGCTGAAGTCCTTGTCCTTCTTTTCCACCTGTTGAGTATCCAAAAATATTAAAATGTCCGCCATTGGTAACATTAATCTCAGATCCTGCATTCATGTAAATAGCATTTCGACTACCTGTTGATCCACTATCTACAGTCATAGACAATGTTGCACCATTAGTAATATTCAGTTTCCCACTTAAGCTTAACATTAACCAAGGAGATGTTCCTACTTCAGATTTCCACTCCCAAGTAAGTCCTGCACCATCTAGAGTCAATTCTCTTGATGAATCATACAATCCAAAACACATCCAACCTTCACCATCACTAGTCAATTGTTTGTTAGTTGTGATTTTTCCATTACCGGTAAAAGTTAAAGTCTTATTAAAGCCTTTTGTCAAATCAGCATCTTTTAACAATTCAATTGTGTCACCTTCAGTTGCTTCTTCGACCGCTGTATCTAGCAACTCATAAGTTTCTCCTGTGGTACGGTTTCTCGCAACATCTGTTTCAGCCAATTCTTCTGTATTGTCTGATTCTGGAGTTGTAGGTTGTTCTGTTACTACTTCACCTTGAATTTCGTCTGTTACAGGTGCTTCTCCTGTATCAGCTTCATCCTTCTTTTCTTCTGTTGGTGTTTCTGTAACAGTCTGATCCTCAGTTACTTGATCAGTATTTTCTTCTACAGCCAAAATAGGCGTGGATACAACACCACTCAACGACAATGTCATCGAAAACGCTACCACAAAGCCAAAAAATTTTTTTAAGTTTTTCATTTTGTTATTGCCCTCCCCCCTCAAAAATTCTTTGTGATATTATAATTTTACATCCCTACTTCGTACGTTGTCAATTAAATTAAAATGCTGTAAATTGTAAAAAATACTTAATTTAATTACGATGCCTGTAATTAATATTTATGTATTTCCTCTAAAATTATGCAAAAAAATCGAGATATATATCCCGATTTCTTCAAATTATTCATTTTTCTTTAAATTCTTCTTTTTTTCCTCTCTCTTGTAACGATCAACATTGTTAATAACCAACATGACAAGATCAAACACGCTAACATTAGGTTTTGATTTGTCTTAGTTGAAGTCTTTATTCCTTCACTGCTTTACTGCGGCCATATTTTACTGTATCATTTCAAACATTAAATATAGTTATTTTCGTTTAAATAAAGGAATGGAATTTATTACAATAGAAATAATGGTACATACCCATAAGATTTTCGATATTGTAGGCACAATATCCATTAATGCTGAAAAATCTTCCTGAGCCACAAAATTTGCGGCATTCTGATAAAAAGCACATACCGTTAAAGCCGTGAAAGCTAAACTAATATATCCTAACCAGCCATGTTGATTTCTTATTACAATATTTAATACCATAAAAACAATAGCAACTAATCCTAATATGATCCACATAAAAATATCACCCATAAAACATGATACATGATAAAAAGAAAAAAGGCCATTAAATGACCTGTCAATCTCTGATAGATAAAATGTTATGAGGCTCAATGCCTACATATACTTTTTGTCCTTCTTCAAACAAGGCAAAACTCCTGAACAATACCTCGGAAGTAAAGAAGACATCTCCACAACGTAATGTATAACGCAATACATTTCCTCGAGAGATAAAGTTTTCAACTACAGCCTCAAAAGTATACATTCCATTATCCATAATTGGTTCTCCTTGAATTTGAACCGTTTCTGGACGGATTGCATAGAAACCATCATCAAACTTTTCCAAAGGTAATAAAATATTTAATTTTGACTTATCTAAAATATTGTAATGTCCAATAAATTCAGCCGCAAATTTAGAAACTGGATGTGTATACAAATCAACTGGTTTTCCACTTTGTTCAATAATGCCTTGATTCATCAAATGAATTCGATCGGACATGATCATCGCCTCATCTTGATCGTGAGTTACAAAGATCGTTGTGATTTTTAACTTCTTTTGAACATTTTTGATTTTTTCCTGAAGCTCGCGTCTTAACTTTGCATCAATCGCACTTAATGGTTCATCTAGCAAAAGCACTTTAGGTTCCATTACTATAGCACGAGCAATAGCAACACGCTGCTGCTGACCACCAGATAACTGTGAAGGATAACTTTTTTCCTTACCTACAAGATCAACCATTTCAATAGCTTTTTTAACTTTTTCTGAAATTGTCAATTTATCCATTTTTGCTATCTTAAGACCAAAGGCAATATTCTCTTCTACATTCATATTCTGAAATAAAGAATACTGTTGGAACACCATGCCAATACCACGTTTTTGTACTGGTAAGTTGGTAATATCTTCACCATCTAAGATGATCTTTCCTGAACTAATTTGTTCAAGTCCAGCTAATGAACGTAGAAGCGTTGATTTTCCACAACCACTTGGTCCCAACAAAGTAACCAATTCACCTTTTTCTACATCAAGATCAATATTCTTTAAAACTTGATTGACTCCATCATAGCTTTTACAAATTCCTCTAAATTCAATATATGCCATTATGACTTCCTCCCTTTTGTCGCCTGTTTATTCTGAATTGTCAATGTTAAAGTTGAAATAATCAAAGTCGTAATAAACAAGATTACGATGATTGCACTGGATGTCTGTCCAGATTTAGACATTGTTTGATACAAGTAAATTCCAGCTGTTCTGAATGAACTTCCGGCAATCATATTTACAACGACAAAATCTGCAAACAGCATCGTAAAAGCTAACATCATCGTTGATATGATACCTCTTTTCATCTGAGGAATAACAATTGTAAAAAATGCATGTAGTTTCGAGCAGCCCAGTACTTGAGCCGCTTCAATCACACATCGAACATTTAAAGCTCCGATAGTATTTTTTAGCCCTCTAAATATATAAGGCAAAATAATAATGCAATATGCTCCTACTAAAAGAAATACACGATTTGATAAAAACCCGGGTTTTCCTGAATAAAGAGAGATTACGCCCGCAGCTAAAATTACACCTTGAATTGCATATGGAATATTGCATAATATTTCAATATACTTTTCTAATTTTGGAATATATAGTGTTATGACATACAGCACTAATAGAATAGAAATAGTACAAATAACAACAGGAACAAACGATATTACGATTGATCTCAACAGTGAATTAATGAAAGCTCCATCAGAAAAGATTCCTGCATAAAAGCTAAGCGTAAATCCTGTTGGAAGAATATCCATCCACTCGGTAAATACAGAATAGAAAAAAGTTAATGCCAAAGGAAGAATCAAAAATGCAGCAATCAAGAATAATATGATCCCGTCCCAAATATGTGTTTTTACTTTCATGCCATGCCTCCTCCAGCTCGTTTCTGTAATTTATTTGTAATCAAAATTGAAAGTACCATCAATGCCATCATAACTAAAGATAAGGCACATCCAAATTCCTGATTCTGGACAACTTCACCAACATATTGTTGTGAAATTCGAATTGGTAACAAAGCAATATTATTGCTTAAAAGAGCATAAGCTGTACCATATGCCGCTAAGGAATTGGCAAATAAAACAGAGAATGTACCTAAGATACTAGGCAATAATGATGGAATAGCAACTTTAAACCAATAATGGAAACTATTCCCTCCTAAAAGACCAACTGCCTCTCTCCATTCTTTTTTTAATCCGCCAAAAATTGGTAACATTAATAAGGTTGCCAACGGAATTTGGAAATAAATATATGTCAACAACAACCCATTGATCGTATACAAATCAAAATCTGCCAAAAAACTGATTCCATAGTTTTTCCCAATCAAGGTCAAGATACCTACATTTCCTAACAAGATCATAAATGCAAATGCCAAAGGTACCCCAGCAAAATTACTTGTAATATTTAATACACTGGTAAAAATATTACGAACTTTAGCACTAGCTGCATTAGCAGCTTTAGCGCCTAAAAATGCAATAATAATACCTGCTAAAGCAGAAAAAATGGAAATCCATAAAGAGTTAAAAATAGATTGCTGATATAGTCTTGTCGTAAAGATCTTTACAAAATGCTCTAAAGTAAAACCATTTCCTCCTGTTTTTGAAAAACTTTCAATCACAATATTGGCAAGTGGTAATATTTCGAATAAAAACGCAATTAAAAAGAAAGGAAGTAAACCTATCAAATACATTTTATTTCCCTTTAAAGACTTATTCATTAAAAGCGACCTCCAATCCTTTCATCCGTTTTGTTGGTTTTAATCCTAACAATTTGCACAATAATGGTGCCATCTGTAAAGTTGTTAATTCTTTTTCATGATATCCGCAGACGACATCATTACTGATAATATAAAGTGCAGTTCTTCTTTGTTCATCACTGTTTCCGCCATGATATCCATTCTGGCTCATACCATGGTCTGCACCTACTACTACGTTATATCCAGCTTCGATCCATTTTGGGATATAGGTTGAAAGCTGTTTATCATTATCCATTACTGTCTTGGCATATTCTTTAGAACCCGAACCAAATCTATGTCCTGCATCGTCAATGCTCATTGGATGGATGAATACAAAATCATAGTTTTCTTTTTCCATAAAGCTGGAAGAAAGTGAATAAAGATGATTATCTGGGAAAACATCTTCATAGTAAAAAAAGCCTTGGTCTATGCAGGAACTTGAATCGTTGTGATATACATCTTTCGCTTTATCAAAAGGAGCCGATATATACAATTCACTGATCCAATAATATGCTAAAGTAAGACTTTTTTTATGGGCTTCATGAAGCATTTTGAACAAATGCTGTTGGTTCGATAAACGACAAATACCATTGTTCACAATACCGTGTTCATATGCTTCCAAGCCGGTAAAGATTGTTTCATACATAGGGCGGGAAGCACTAGGAAGTTCTCCCAGCACTTCATATTTTGCCGCTCTTTGTTTTTCACATAGATGTTCTAAATATCCTAAATGTTCTTTTGCGTATTCACTTTGTAACCCATCCAACAAAACAAACACTGTTTTATTGTGCATAAGCTACTACTTCTTCCTGCCAAGATGTTGCAAGATCAGCTACAGCAGCATCCCAAGCTTCTTGATCTTCAATAAAACGGGCATTTGTATACTGTTCATTTGGTAATAACTGTGCCTGTACTTCTTCTGGTAAAACAACATCATCACGAATTGGTCGAGCGAATCCTTTGGCAAGATTGATCTGTCCTTCATCAGACAAAATATATTCTCTTGCCGCAGCAGCTGCATATGGACGTTTTGTATAAGCGTTGATAATCGTGCAATATCCACTCTGGATTGCTCCATCCGTTGGTACGGATACTTCAAAGTTTGCATCTGGGTTGTTTGCTTGAATCTGAGAACGATAACCCAAAGAGTTATAATCCCATAACACTGCTACTTCAATTTCACCTTTTTCAAGACGAGCCACACTTGTATCACCCATGTCTAAACGACCTTCTTCAGCCAATGTTTTAAAGAAATCTAGCCCTGGCTGGATATCGCTTTCGCTTCCGCCAAATGCGATTGCAGCACTTAATAGGGCACTTTGAGCCTGTGTTGCTACTGAAACATCACCGATCGTTACTGTATAGTCACCATCAAGAATATCCTGCCAACTTGTAGGTGCTGTATCTACAAGATCTGTATTTGTAATAAAGGTAATCGTTCCGTAGTAACCAATGATCCAATCACCATCATCATCCTTAGCCCAATCTGGAATTGAATCCCAATAAGATGTTTTATATGGAAGTGTAACACCTTGTTCTTCCGCTACTGGTCCAAATGACTGACCAACATCTCCAATATCTTTTGTTGCGTCGTTTGCTTCATTAGCAAATAATGCTAATTCCTCAGCACTTGACATGTCTGTATCTGTATGTTTAATTCCGTATGTTTCTTCAATTTCTGTCCAAGTTTCTCCCCAGTTTGCCCATGTATCTGGCATACCAACTGAGTTTACTTCTCCATCTTCTGAAGCTTTTTGAGCTATTTCTTCAAATGTCATAGAATTAAGATCGACTGTATTTGCTGCGCTTTCTTCTGCACATCCTGTAAGACATCCACATGCTACCAAAGCACAAAGACCAGCCTTCAATAGTTTACTTTTCATCCTTGATTTCTCCTCCTAAGTACACTTAAAAATATAGAGCCTGCATGTTAAAAAAACATTACTCAAAAGTTAAATCAACGTTAATTGTCAAAACAAAAATCAAATAAAATTTACATATTCATTCAAATGAAAAATCAAGTTTAAAAGATTGAAAAATTCTATATCTTTTTATAAGTATGCTATAATAGCGTCATGCTAAATTTTAAACAAAAACTATTGATTTATTTCACCGCCTTATCCGCTGGTGCTCTATTGATATCCAATCTTTGCGCAGTTAAACTGTGGAATTTTATTGGTATCGCTGTTGATGGCGGCGTCATCTTATTTCCATTCACTTACATATTAGGTGACTTAACAATCGAATTTTATGGTCAAAAAATTTCTAAAAACATCATTTTTTCAAGTTTTCTGATCAATATCATAGCTATCCTTATATTTTATATCGTCATTGCCTTACCACCCTATCCAGGTTGGAGCCTACAGAACTCTTTTCAAAACGTATTAGGGTTCACGCCAAGGATCATTCTTGGCTCTTTGATAGCCTTTGTCTTATCCAATCTGCTTAATAATTATATTTTTACTCAACTTAAACAAAGAAAAGGCATCTTTGAAAGAGTATTCATAGCCCGTGCTTTAGGTTCCAGCGCCTTTGCCCATTTAATTGACTCTTTTATTTTTGAGACCATTGCCTTTTTAGGTGTATTATCATTCAATGAATTCTTGATACAAGCTGGATTTGCATATATATTAGGATTAGTATTAGAAATCGTTTTATCACCAATTGAAATGATCATTCAAAAACACTTGGAAGGAAAGATAACACATGAATCATAACTATCAAAACAACAATACATTTAGTTTCGAAATCACAAAACGCATTCCTGGACAACTCGGAAGAGCTGGCATCATTCATACACCACACGGTGATATCAAGACACCTGCTTTTATGTGTGTAGGAACCTATGGAGAAGTTCGTTTCATGTCCATGGAAGATCTTCATGCCATCAATGCTCAAGCTATGTTATCTAATGGATATCATTTAAGAAATATATCTCCTGAAATCGCTCAAAAAGGGGGTTTAGCAGCCTGGTCGGGATGGAATGGACCCACACTAACCGATTCTGGTGGGTTTCAAGTTATGTCTCTGGGATCAGGGATGGGCAAGGTTGTCAGCATGGACCGTGAAAAAGAAGTTACCAATACCGATCCAAAAGAAAGACTCGCTCATGTCAGTGAAGATGGTGTTGAATTCTTTGATCCCTTCACCAATCAAAAAGATTTCATTGGTCCAGAAGAATCCATGCAGATTCAATGTCGTATTGGAGCTGATATCCATATGGCCTATGATGAATTAACTTCTTTAGCAGATAGTTATGAATACAATGTTGAGGCCTTGGCAAGAACGGAAAGATGGGCCCTTCGTAGTCTTGAAGAACATAAAAAACGCCATATGGATCTAGGCTATTATCAAGCGCTTTATGGCGTTATCCAAGGTGGAAGATGGGAAGATCTACGACGTTCTGCCTGTAAAAAATTCGCTAAGATGGATTTTGATGGATACGGATTAGGTGGAGCCTTCTTAAAGGAAAGTCTTGGAGAAATCTTAAAATGGTGTAATGAAGAATTACCTGAACATAAACCAAGACACTTATTAGGCTTATCTAGACCGGATGATATCTTGATCGGTGCCCAAAATGGAGCTGATACATTTGACTGTGTTGCCCCATCTAGAGAAGCAAGACATGGAAGAATTTATACTCGTCACGGTAACATTAGTATCAAAAAATTCACTGACAGCGAGGAGCCATTAGATATTGGATGTGATTGTCCAACCTGCCAAGCTGGATGGACAAAGAAAAGACTTCGCGAGCTTTTAAAATCCGAAAACAAAGAAGACAAATATCTATACTTTAATCTGGCTACTGCACACAACCTTCGATTTATTATTCGTTTAACCGAAGAGATTCATCAAGCTATCTTAGAAGAACGATTTGAAGAATATAAGAATAAATTCTTAAAAGATTTTTATGGCAATTAAAAAAGTTCAGAGGCATCCTAAGATGTTTCTGAACTCCTTTTTTATTAAGAAAATAAAGCTGTTAGTTTAATGAATCTAAGATATCTTTCATCTTTTTGGCCAGACCTTTAATTTTGTCTAGTGAAAGAGAACATACCGCAACACGAATTCCTTTGTTTACTTTTACCGTATAAATATGATTTGCCATCAAAGCTTCATGGTATTTATCACGAGTTTCATTATCCATTGACAATGTGACAAAGAATCCTTCTTTATATGGATAGTGTTTTAAACCAACTTCATTGGCTTCTTTGACAAAGATATCGCTTCTTTCTTTTAATAGATTTACATAATAATTTCTTTCCTTATTATATTCATCCAAATGATTTTCTAATACATCAACAAACATAGCCATAGCCCCATTGTTAATATTTGACCAGGTTGCTCTAGCTTCCTTTTCAAATACGATCTTGATCTCCTGCACGATTTCTTCTTGTTGTGCCATGATGATGGCCGCTCCACAGCGTAGACCATAACTTGTCATAGACTTAGACAAACTAAACGCAACGATGACAGCCATATTATCGCTAATTCCATCAAATACAGAATAATACTCTTTCGCCTTTGCCTGTCCATACGAAAAATCGATATACGCAATATCATTTAACAACACAACTTTATGCGTTTTTGAACACTCATTTAAGAAATCAACAACTTCTTTCCATTCTTCCTTTGTCAAAGAATAACCAGTTGGATTATGGCAAGGATCATTGATGATCATGACAAGTTTATCCTGTACTTCCATGACCTTCTTACAAGTTTCTTTAAAAGACGTTAAGTTAAAATGATCTCCTTCAAATAAAGAGTAGTTTTCTACCTTTAAATTATGCATTTGCGCCATCAAAGCATAAGAACCCCAGGCAATTTCTGGCAAGATAATTGTCTGTCCTTCTTCTAAGCACTCATTGACAACCATGCCAACTGCACCGGTTCCTCCCGGAGTCGCAATAACTTCATGATATAGTTTTGAATTTCCATCCAAGACCCAGTCATAAACAGCTTTTTGAAAATCGGGATTTCCCGTAAAGCTTGTCGCATATTTGGCAAGCACTCGATTATCCTGCTTTTTTAAAGATTCGAAAACAGTATCTAAGGCAACTAGCTTTCCATCTTCACTATAAAGAGAACCTATTGTCGCATCGACAACATTTTCTGCACCCACTTCTTCTTTAGCTTTTTTAGCCTTGTCTACGATTACAAATACAGTATCTACGATCGGTGTCTTATTTACACTTTCCTTTGTAAAACTCATCTTAATCATCCTTTCCTTTTAACGAATATGTTCCTAAATATTTTACACTCTGTGTCACCTTTTTAATATCTTTTAAACATTCTCGTGTGTTTTTCATCTCAAGATTTCCATCCATTTCAATAAAAAAGAAATATTCAAATGGTCGATTTTTGATAGGTCTTGACTGAATGCTTTGCATATTTAAACCATGCTGGGCAATCGTTTCAATGATACGAGCTAAAGCCCCACTTTGATGCTTGACAATCAAACATACGCTAAAACGATTCCCTTGTGTCTGTGGTTCTAATCCAATCACAATAAAACGAGTCGTATTCGAAATATTTTCTTCGATATTTTCTGCCAGGATCTTTAATCCATAAAGATCTGCATTTTCCTTGGCTCCGATTGCAGCCTTTCTCACATCATTTTGACTTGCTACATATTGAGCCGCCATAGCTGTATTAGGATAAGCTACAGTCTGAACATTCAACCCTTTTAAAAATACCTTGGATTGTGCTAAAGCCTGATCTTTAGAATAAACCCATTCCACATCTTTTAGTGTAGCATTTTCGACCCCTAACAAACATTGTTCTACTCTTTGATCGACCACCTGCTGTATATAAACCGGGTATTCCAATAAAGCATCTAAAACTTCTCCAACAAGACCAGAATTGGTGTTTTCAAAAGGGATAATCCCATATTGAGCATCCTTATTTACGACCGCCTTAAAAACATCTTCAAAATTTGTATAATTCAATTTTTTCTCGGCCGGAAACATACGACTGGCAACAATTTGAGAAAACGCTCCTTTCACCCCGGCATACGCAACAACATCGCTTGACAATAAAGTTTGTTGAAAATCACGGGAATTGCTCATGACTTTTTTCATAAAGTCAATGTATGAATCGACATATTCTTTATTTTGAATATACTTCTGATTCTTTTCTATGATCGCATCTTCCCTGCCTGCATCCAAGATAGGAAGAGCATTTACTTTTTTATACTCCAATACTTCTTTGACTGCATCTAAGCGTTTTTCATAGAGTCTGGCAATTTCTTTATCGACGCTATCAATTTCTAATCTAGCTTTTTCAATTTGATTCATTTTGTCATCTCCATGCGTATATAATACCATAAGAAACAGGTTTTCATCCGGTTTTCTGAAAATTTTTTCTTTTCGTGCTATTATAGTTCTATATCTAAAGGAGATCATCTATTATGCAATTAAATGTGAATTTAAAAGACTGCGCATATCCAATTACGATTCAACGAAATGCGCTTAACAATATTCAAGAAACGATCCAAACCAATCGTAAGGTCATGATCATCACAGACAGCGGTGTTCCTCAAAAATGGATCGATATCGTATCCAGTCAATGTTTAGATTCTTTTATCGTAACGATTCCAAATGGTGAACAATCAAAATGTTTTAAACAATATGAAGAATTATTGCTGGAAGCTATTGAACATGAAATGACTCGAAAAGACGCCATCATTGCCTTAGGTGGCGGAGTTGTTGGTGATTTAGCTGGATTTGTAGCCGCTACATATATGCGCGGTATTGATTTCTATAATATTCCTACAACATTACTTAGCCAGGTGGATTCAAGCGTAGGTGGTAAAGTCGCTATTGATGCTGGAAACTATAAAAATATCGTTGGCGCTTTCTGGCAGCCTAAAGCTGTCATCATCGACCCTAATGTGCTTTCAACCTTACCACAAAGACATATAAATAACGGACTGGTTGAAGCTTTAAAAACTGGATTGATCCAAGACAAAGAACTGGTTGAACTATTCAAACAAGATGATTTAGATATCGATCAGATCATCTATCGTTCAATCAATGTAAAAAGAAAAGTAGTTGAACAAGATGAAAGAGAATCCAGCCTTAGAAAGATATTAAATTTCGGGCATACGATCGGGCATGCCATCGAAGGAGCCTATGGTTTGGATACTTATCTACATGGAGAATGTGTTGCGATGGGAATGTTATTCTTTATCGACAATAAAGAACTAAAAGAAGATGTATTAAAAATCTATGAAAAACTACATCTTCCTAAAGTACCCGATTATGATGTTGATACATTGATGAACTTTATTCAACATGATAAAAAAAGCAGCTCTTCATCCATAACAATCGTACTTGTCAAACAGGCAGGTACCTATGAATTACAAGAAGTATCGTATGATACTATCAAAACATACTTAGAAAGAGGACCTTATGAAAAATAACTTTGGAACAAATATATCCATGACGATCTTTGGGGAAAGTCATGGTCCCTGCATAGGAATCACCTTGGATGGACTTCCCGCTGGATTTAAGATCAATCTTGAAAGAATAAAAGAAGACATGGAAAAGCGAAAGGCAAAAGGAAGCATATCCACACAACGCCATGAAGACGATGAAGTTGAAATTGTCTCAGGATTTTTTAATGGATATACGACCGGAACCTCTTTAACGATCTTAATCCAGAATAAAAATACCCAGTCAAAAGACTATTCCGATATTCAATATCGCCTGCGACCTGGACACGCAGATTTTAGTGCATATGAAAAATACCATGGCTTTCAAGATTATCGCGGAGGTGGACATTTCTCAGGAAGATTAACAGCTCCTATTGTAGCGGCCGGTAGTATTTGTCGACAAATCTTAGAAACAAAAAACATTTTAATTGGCTCACACATTGAGCAACTTTATGCTTTGCATGATGCTCCTTTTTCAAATAACATTGATGAATTAAAAAAACAAATCCAAATCTTAAACAAAAAAGAATTTTCAACCTTAGATGAACAAGTAGCTCAAAACATGGAACAAGCCATCCTGGAAGCTAAAAATGAGCAGGATTCCATTGGAGGGATCCTTGAAAGTGCCATCATCAATCTTCCAGCTGGAATTGGCGAGCCTTTCTTTGATTCCATCGAAAGCATCCTGGCCCATCTATTATTCAGCATTCCAGCAGTAAAAGGCGTTTCTTTTGGAGCTGGTTTTCAAATGGCTTCTAAAAAAGGCAGCGAAGCCAATGATGCCTTTATCATGAATGATACCATTCAAACAAAGACCAACAATAATGGTGGAATCAATGGTGGTATCTCGAATGGAATGCCTATCATCATTCACACTTGTATCAAACCTACACCATCCATATATAAAACTCAGGAGACGGTGGATTACAAGACTAAAGAAAGCCAAACATTAAATATAAAAGGAAGACACGACCCATGTATCCTTCATAGAGCTCGTATTGTCGTTGACTCTATGATTGCCTTTGGTATTTTAGATCTATTGATGTCTAGCAATGCCAATAATATCTTAGAAAAGGAGATCCAACATGAAAGTTAAGATCACACCATCTAAAGTAAGTGGAACCATAGCCATTCCCGCCAGCAAATCCATCAGTCATCGTGCGATTATCTGTGCATCTTTAGCACAGGGAAAATCAACAATTACAAATTTAACATTTTCCAAAGATATTGAAGCTACGATCAGCTGTATGAGATCCTTTGGAGCTAAGATTGAAGTACAGAAAAACAGCTGTATCATTGAAGGCTGTAATTTATTTGATTTACAAGATGGAATTTGCTGCGACTGTAACGAATCAGGATCTACCCTGCGCTTTTTAATTCCAGCAGGTGCTTTATCCAATAAGAAAGTTACATATCTAGGAAAAGGCAGATTATTAGAAAGGCCTATGGGAATCTATCAAAAAATATTTGATGAGCAAAAGCTGTTATTTGAACAATCACAAGATGCAATCCGAATTCAAGGGAAACTGCAGTCTGGTCATTATCAAATCGACGGAAACATTTCCAGCCAGTTTATCAGTGGCCTGCTCTTTGTTCTTCCTCTTTTAGATTCAGACAGTACGCTTACAATTAATGAACCCTATGAATCAAGATCTTATGTTGATCTAACGCTGGATATGTTGAAATGCTTCGGCATTGAGATCAAACAAGATAAAAATACTTACTATATCAAAGGAAACCAGAAATATATCGCTCATGATGTAAAGATCGAAGGAGATTATTCTCAAATGGCATTCTTTGGTGTTCTTGCAGGCTTGAACAGCTCTTTGACCTGCTCAAACATGAACTTAAATTCTGTTCAAGGTGACAAGGCCATCCTTGATATCTTAGCCAGTGCTGGATGTAGTATTAATTCTAAAAAAGACTTTATTACGATTCATCCATCAAAGTTGCAACCAAAAACTATTGATCTATCCGATTGTCCAGATCTTGGACCTATTTTATGTGTACTAGCCAGCTATTGTGAGCAAACAACAACGATCATTAACGCACAAAGGCTTCGCATGAAAGAAAGCGACCGTATCGAAGCTATGGAAGTAGAACTTAAAAAATGGAATGTCGATATTCAAACTACTTTTGATACAATTACGATCCATGGAAAGAGTGGATATGCCTTAGATGATATTCCAATCATTGATTCACATAACGATCATCGTATCGTAATGGCTATGTGTGTCTTTGGTTTATGTGCCAATACACCATGTATAATTGAAAATGCGCAGGCCATCACAAAATCATATCCAGATTTCTTTGAAGATATCCAACGTATTGGTGGAAAGGTAGAAATTTTATGAATATAGGTATTATCGGACTAGGTTTAATGGGTGCCAGCTTTGCGAAAAGACTCAGTCCTCAAAAAGATAAAACGATTTATGGCATTGACCAAAATGAGCAAACAATACAAACCGCTCTTGAATTAAACATTATCAAGGAAGGTAGTACCGATCCAGGCAAGCTTATCAAAAAATGTAACTTGATCATCCTTGCCTTATATCCAACTATGATCAAACCTTGGATCGTAGAAAACCAGCAATATCTTGAGTCTGGAACGATACTAATGGATATCAGTGGAGTAAAAACAAACATTGTAGAACCTGTTCAGGCAATTTTAAGAGAAGATCTTGAACTCATCAGCATCCATCCAATGTGTGGTCGTGAATCTAGAGGGATTGATTTTGCCCAGGCAGATATTTTTGATAATGCCAACTATATTATCGTGCCTACTAACAAAAACACGCCTAAGGCCATCGAAGCCGCTAAACAGTTAGGAAAAGATCTTCGCGTTAAAAATATTTCCATCCTATCTTGTGAAGAACATGATCGCATGATTGGCTTTTTATCCCAGCTTACCCATGTTATTGCGGTTAGCTTGATGAATACCCATGATAATTCCCATCTTGTCGAATATACAGGCGACAGCTTTCGTGACCTTACTCGTATCGCTACCATTAATGAAGATCTATGGAGCGAGCTCTTCTTATTAAATAAAGATATCTTATTAGATGAAATCGATCAGTTTTTAGATGCAACCAAACATTTTAGAGATTCTTTAGAAAAAGAAGATATTGATGAAATGAAGCGTTTGTTCATTCAATCAACAAACCGAAGAAAATTATTTAACAAATAACTCTGGAGAAATCTAGAGTTTTTTTATCAAATATCGCTAAATTATGGAAAGTTATGTGAAATTAGCACTCTTCTTGAAAAACTGCTAATTTGATGTATAATCTTCCTATAAAAATACTTTAGGAGGTTAAATAATTTCATGAATAAACAAAAGAAACCTTTGTATTGGTACTATTTCATCGTACTGATCATTCTTTTATTATTAGACTTTGTATTCATCCCTATGTATACCAATAGCCGCATTGAAGAAACCAGCTATTCTTCTTTCTTAAATCAAATTGAAGAGAAGAAAGTGGATGAAGTACAAATTGAAAATACCGATATCTATTACACGCTCAAAAATGATGATAATGATAAAACGTATCAAACCGGTGTCATGAATGATCCTGATCTTGTAAATCGATTACAAAATGCAAACGTTGAATTCACTCAAGTCTACACAGAAGCAACCAACCCACTTCTTTACTGGTTTGCGACATTTGCAATCTTTGCCTTCTTTATATGGCTGGGTAACCGCATGTTTAAAAGAGCTCAAAAAGCTGGCGGAAATGATTCCATGTCATTTAATCAAGGTGGATTTGGCTTAGGAAATCTAGGTAAGAGCAATGCTAAAGTTTATGTTGGCCAACAAACAGGAAAAACATTTAAAGATGTTGCCGGACAGGAAGAAGCCAAAAACAGCCTAAAAGAAATCGTAGACTTTTTAAATGATCCTAAAAAATATCAGGCAATTGGTGCTAAGATGCCAAAAGGAGCTTTATTAGTAGGTCCTCCTGGTACTGGTAAAACTTTATTAGCTAAAGCTGTAGCTGGTGAAGCCGGGGTTCCTTTCTTCTCTATTTCTGGTAGTGAATTTGTTGAAATGTTTGTCGGACGTGGTGCAGCCAAAGTTCGTGATTTGTTCAAACAAGCCAGAGAAAAAGCACCATGTATCGTATTTATTGATGAGATCGATACCATTGGTAAAAAACGTGATGGCCAAGGATTAAGCGGTAATGATGAACGTGAACAAACATTGAACCAGTTATTGGCAGAAATGGATGGATTTGACGGTTCAAAGGGTGTTGTTTTGCTCGCGGCAACAA